>JAIVIY010000047.1 GCA_020200285.1 Novosphingobium sp.
CGACAAGCAGAAGCGCCAGGCCGAGCACATCGAGGAAGGCTATGAGGACCGCGGCGTGTCCAAGAAGGAGGCCGAGGGCCGCGCCTGGGCGACGGTCAACGCGATGTCCGGCGGCGGCAAGAAGTCGGGCTCGGGCCGCGGCAAGAAAGAGAACAAGGCCCCAGCGCGCAAGGGCGGCCGCAAGGGCGGCGCAGCGAGCGGCGCACGCTCGGCCGCCGACCGTTCGGCCTCGGCCAAGAAGGGCTGGGAGACGCGGCGGAAGAAGGGCAAGGGCTGATCGCGCCCGTTCACTCCAGCCCGAGCGGGTTGTCACGGCACCCGGCGTAGACCACCAGGTTGCTCTTGCGCGCGCGGAGCGCATCGCCCAACCCGGCCACGCGCAGCGCGCGCTCGGGCCACGACGCTTCGAGCGCTTCGGGATCGAACTCGGGCGGGATCAGCCAGGTGACCCCGCCGACCTCCATGCCGTGACCGGTGGTGTAGAGCAGCGCGCGGTCCGCGCCGCCGCTCTTGCGTGAAAAGCGCGCCAGCCGCGCCAAGTACTCCTCGCGGCTGGCGACGACCGCGAACCGGGCGTCGTAGCCAGCGCGGCGCGCCGCCCGGTGGACCCGCGCGGCGTCGAACGCGGCGCCGGGAAGTGAGCCGAGGCCCTGCGAGCCGCCATAGTCGGCGAACACCATGACCAGCGCGACGGCCCGACCGCGAGGCGCGAGATCGAGCGTTCCGGCTGCTACCTCCAGGTCGGGCCGTTGCTCGCCAGACGAGCTCGCCAGGGTGCGCTCGATCAAGCTTTCGCGGTCGTCGCCTTCGCCCGCGGCGAGCGCCTCGACGAAGGCGGTGGCGAACGGGTTGCCGCCGAAGTCGTCGCCATCGAAGGCAGGCTTGCCCGGCTGCGTCGCGTAGAGGATGCGGCCGACGGCGGGAGCCGCGGCAGTGGCGGTCGGAACGAGTGTGGCTAGCGCGATCTGCACCGCGACGCGGGTCACGTTCAGTTCGAGCGCCGCCTCGGGCACCTCGACCACCAGCGCGCTGGCCAGCGAGCCGCTTTGCCCGGCCCCGGCCGGCACGGGGTTCTCGGCGGTCAGGTCGAGCAGCGTCGGCGGGACCTTGGGGCCGAAACTGATGCAGCCGCCGAGCAGGACCAGCGCAGCGAGCGGTGCGAATAGGCTTGGTCGCATCATATCGCTCAATCCTTGTAGTCGGGCAGCTTGGGCCCGCCGATCACCGCGCCGGCGCCCTGGTCGTTGAGCCGGTCGGTCACTTCGCGCAACGACCGGCTGGTGGCGCGCAAATCGCGCATCGCCGCCTCGGCGGCAGGCAGCGTCTGTTCGCTCAGTTGCTTGGCGGCGGGGCGCGCGTCGCTCAACGTCGCCTTGAGCTCGTCTGCCGCGGCCTCGGCCGACTTCAGCGTCGTGCGCAGCTGGTCGGCGAGGCGCTCGCCGTTGTTGTCGAGCGTCTTGTTTAGCGAATTGCCCGCCGCCTCGAAGCTCGCCAGTGTCTGGTTGGCCTGGCGCAGCGTCAGCTGGAGCTCGGCCAGCACGCGGTCGATCTTCGGCGAGCTGTCGGCGAGCTGGCCGCTCATCCGCTCGGTGTTGGCGAGGATGCCCTCGATCGAGGCCTGGTTCTTGTCCGAGAGCAGCAGCGTCAGCCGCTCGGTCAGCGTCGCCAGCCGCTCGAGCAGCAGCGGCGCGTTGGAGAGCAGCTCGCCCAGCCCGCCGCGCCGGGTCGGAATCACCGGCACGCCCTCGGGCCCGGGCTCGGTGATCGGCGGGGCGCCGCGCACCGCGCCGTCCAACTGGATCGTCGAAACCCCGGTGAAGCTGCCCTGGATCGAAGCGGTGGTGCCGACCAGGATCGGGATCTTCTCGTCGACCGTGATCCGCACCCGGACGAACTCGGGATCCTTCTCCCACAACTCGATCTCGCGGATCTGGCCCGCCGGAACGCCCGAGAAGGCGACTTGCGAACCGCGGGCGAGGCCGTCGACCGACTGCTTGAAGAAGATGTCGTATTCCTTCTGGTCGGAGTTGCTGAGCCCGGCGAGCCAGATGATCGCCGCGGCCAGCGCCGCCAGCAGGGCGAGGCTGACCGCGCCGACCCAGAGATGATTTGCCCGCGTTTCCATGGCCCTGTCGCCTTTCCTATGCCCCGGCCTTGGCGGGCGTGTCCACGGGTTTCGCTTGGCGTTCGCCGGGCCGGTCCTTGGCGTCGAGCCGGTCCTTGGTCGTCTTGGCGGCGCGGCCGCGCGGGCCGTTGAAGTATTCCTGGATCCATTCGTGGTCGGTCGCGAGCAGCTCGGAGATCGTGCCGACCGCGATCACCTTCTGGTCCGCGATCACCGCCACCCGGTCGCAGATCTCGTAAAGCGTATCGAGGTCGTGGGTGATCAGGAACACGGTGAGGTCGAGCGCCTGCTTGAGTTCGACGATCAGGTTGTCGAAGGCGGCCGCGCCGATCGGGTCGAGCCCGGCGGTGGGCTCGTCGAGGAACAGCAGCTCGGGATCGAGCGCCAGCGCGCGGGCGAGGCCGGCGCGCTTCTTCATCCCGCCGGAAAGCTCGGCCGGGTACTTGCTGGTGGTTTCCTCGGGCAGCCCGGACAGCACCACCTTGTAGCGCGCGATCTCGTCCATCAGCGCGGGGCTGATCTCGGGGTAGAACTCCTTCAATGGCACCTCGACGTTTTCGGCGACGGTCAGCGTCGAGAACAGCGCGCCGCCCTGGAACAGCACCCCCCAGCGGCTGCGGATGTCGATGTCGTCGTCGTCCTGCGCGCCGGTGATCGAGCGGCCGAGCACCTCGATCTCGCCCTCGTCGGGGGTCTGCAACCCGATGATCGCGCGCATCAGCACCGACTTGCCGGTGCCCGAGCCCCCGACCACGCCGAGGATCTCCCCCTTCCGAACGTCGAGGTCGAGACCTTCGTGGACTATCTGCTCGCCGAAGCTGGTCTTCAAGCCCCGCACGCAGATCGGATGCTTGCCGGTGAACTCCTCGAGATTGAGGTCGAGCGCTTCCACGGGCGGGGCGGCGGTCTCGTTCATGCCCAGCCGACCTCGGTGAAGAAGATCGCAAAGAACGCGTCGAGCACGATCACCATGAAGATCGCCATGACCACCGCGGCGGTGGTGCGCAGGCCCACTTCCTCGGCGTTGGCCTTGACCTGCATCCCGTTGTAGCAGCCGGCGAGCGCGACGATCAGCCCGAACACCGGCGCCTTGACCAGGCTCACCCAGAGGTCGTGGATCGGCACGACCTCCTGGATGCGGGTCAGGAAGGTCATGAACGGGATGTCGAGCGCGAAGTTGGCGATGAACGCCCCGCCGATGATCGCCACGACCGACGAGTAGAAGCCCAGCAGCGGCATCATCAGCACCGCGGCGAGGATCCGCGGCAGCACCAGCGCCTCCATCGGCGATACGCCGATGGTGCGCATCGCGTCGATCTCCTCGGTCAGCTTCATCGTCCCGATCTGCGCGGCGAAGGCCGAGCCCGAGCGGCCCGCGACCATGATCGCGGTCATCAGCACGCCCAGTTCGCGCAGGCACAGCCGGCCGGTAAGGTTGATGGTGTAGATTTCCGCGCCGAACTGCTGGAGCTGGACCGCGCCCTGCTGGGCGACGACGATCCCGATGAGGAAGCTCATCAGCCCGATGATCCCCAGGCTGGAGACCCCGACCAGCTCGATCTGGCGAATCAGGCTCTTCATCCGGAAGCGCCGCGGATGGCGGATTACCGAGCCGGTCGCGACGACGACCGCGCCGAGGAAGCCGATGACCCCCTTGCTGCCTTCGCCCCAGCCGCTGACCATTTCGCCGACCGCCTCGGGTACGCGCTCGGCCAGGTTCCCGCGCCCGGGCCGGATCTCGCCCTTGCCTTCCGACGCCTTGACCGCCTCGATAAGCTTGGTCGCCTCGTCCGAGGCGCCGACGATCTCGGCGTCGTTGTCGCGCGCGACGCGCCAGGCGGTCCAGGCGCCGACGGTATCGAGGCTCTCGACCTGGCTGAGATCGACTTTGGCGACCTTCTCGTCGAGGTCACGCAGCCGGCGGTCCATCGCCCCGATTCCCCAGACGACCATCGGTCCGCGGAACGACAGCGTGGCGCCCCCGTCGCCGCCCGGTTCGATCGAATAGTCAGCCACCGCACGCATAGGCCGCGTGTTTGCGCGAAAAAGCTCGGCACGACAAGTGCATCGCGGGGGCGCGCCCGACGCGTGCTTGCCGTGCAGCATCGGCGCTGGCAAAGCCGCGCGCGCCATGACGCAACCGCTCGCCAAGACTTTCGACCCCGCCGCGATCGAGGCGCGCTGGTACGCGCATTGGGAATCGCACGGGCTGTTCCGCCCGGAACGGCCCGAGGCCGAGCCGTTCACCATCGTCAACCCGCCGCCCAACGTCACCGGCAGCCTGCATATCGGCCACGCGCTCGACAACACGTTGCAGGACGTGGTGGTCCGCTACGAGCGATTGCGCGGCAAGGACGCGCTGTGGGTGGTCGGGACCGACCACGCCGGGATCGCCACCCAGATGGTGGTCGAGCGCAACCTCGCCAGCCAGGGGGTCAAGCGCACCGAGATGGGCCGCGAGGCATTCGTCGAGCACGTCTGGGAATGGAAGGCGCAATCGGGCGGGACGATCACCCGCCAGCTACGCCGGCTAGGCTGCTCGATGGACTGGTCGCGCGAGCAGTTCACCATGGACCCGCACTTCACCCGCGCGGTGGTGAAGGTGTTCGTCGATCTCTACGACCAGGGGCTGATCTATCGCGACAAGCGGCTGGTCAACTGGGACCCGGCGCTCAAGACCGCGATCAGCGACCTCGAGGTCGAGACGCGCGAGGTCCAGGGCCATTTCTGGCATATCCGCTATCCGCTCGCCGATGGCTCAGGTCACGTCTCGGTCGCCACCACCCGGCCCGAGACGATGCTCGCCGACATGGCGGTGGCGGTGCATCCGGCGGACGAGCGGTACGCCGCACTGCTGGCGCGGGGCGCCAAAGTGCGGCTGCCCCTGACCGGCCGCGAGGTGCCGCTGATCGCCGACGAGCACGCCGATCCCGAATTGGGCTCGGGCGCGGTCAAGATCACGCCGGGGCACGACTTCAACGACTTCGAAGTGGGCAAGCGGGCGGGGTTCAAGCCCGGCGAGTTGCTCAACATGCTCGACGCCGAAGCGAAGGTGACGCAGAC
>JAIVIY010000152.1 GCA_020200285.1 Novosphingobium sp.
CATCTACGCGGTCGGCGACATCCACGGCCGGCTCGACTTGTTCGAGCAGCTGATCGCGGCGATCGAAGCCGACGACGCCCGCCGCGGCCCCGCCGCGACCACCGTGGTCCTGCTCGGCGACCTGGTCGACCGCGGGCCCGACAGCGCCGGGGTGATCGCCGCCGCGCGCGCCTGGGGCGAACGGCGGAGGCTGCGCATGCTGCTGGGCAACCACGAGGAGATGTTCCTCGACAGCTTCGACGACGCCGAGGTGCTGCGTCACTTCCTGCGCTACGGCGGGCGCGAGACGGTGCTCAGCTATCCGATCGACCGCGCCGGCTACCGCGAGCTCACGCTCGAGCAGCTGCAGCAGCGGATGCGCGCCGCGGTGCCGCAGGATGACCTCGACTTCCTGCGCGCCGCCGAGGATGCGATCGTCGTCGGCGACTACTTGTTCGTCCACGCCGGAATTCGCCCGGGGGTGCCGCTCGACGAGCAGAAGGTCAGCGACTTGCGCTGGATCCGCGGCCGGTTCATCGATCACCCGGGCGACCACGGCCACGTCGTGGTCCACGGCCACACCATCACCGAAGCGGTCGAGGAGATGCCCAACCGCATCGGCATCGATACCGGCGCGTTCAAGAGCGGGCGGCTGACCGCGCTCGGGCTCGAGGGCAGCGAGCGCTGGTATCTGACCGCGCGCGACGCTATCGCGCGCGCCGAAGACCAAGCGGCTTAAGGATACGATCGTGAAAATCTGCATGGTCGGGGCCGGCTACGTCGGCCTCGTCTCGGGGGCCTGCTTCGCCGATTTCGGGCACGAGGTGGTCTGCGTCGACAGCGCGTCCGACAAGATCGCGCGGCTGAACGCAGGTGTCATGCCGATCTACGAGCCGGGGCTCGACGAGCTGGTCAAGCGCAACGTCGCCGAAGGGCGGCTGAGCTTCGCCACCTCGTTGAAGCAGGGAGTCCAAGGGGCCGAAGCGGTGTTCATCGCGGTCGGCACCCCGTCGCGCCGCGGCGACGGTCATGCCGACCTCTCCTACGTCCACGCCGCGGCGAAGGACATCGCCCAGGCGCTCACCGGCGACGCGGTGGTCGTCACCAAATCGACCGTGCCGGTCGGCACCGGCGACGAGGTCGAGCGGATCATCGCCGAAGCCGGCTGCGCGCACAACGTCAGCGTGGTCTCCAACCCCGAGTTCCTGCGCGAAGGCGCGGCGATTTCCGACTTCAAGCGCCCCGACCGGATCGTCATTGGCGCCGAGGACGATTTCGGGCGCGAGACAATGCGCGAGGTCTATCGCCCACTGTTCCTCAACCAGGCGCCGATGCTGTTCACCGGGCGGCGGACCAGCGAGCTGATCAAGTACGCCGCCAACGCCTTCCTCGCGACCAAGATCACCTTCATCAACGAGATCGCCGACTTGTGCGAGGCGCTCGGCGCCGACGTCCAGGACGTTGCCCGCGGGATCGGGCTCGACAACCGGATCGGTTCGAAGTTCCTCCACCCCGGGCCGGGCTATGGCGGCAGCTGCTTCCCCAAGGACACGCTGGCGCTGATGAAGACCGCGCAGGACGCCGACGCGCCGGTGCGGATCGTCGAGGCGGTGGTGGCGGTCAACGATGCCCGCAAGCGCGCGATGGGGCGCAAGGTGATCGCAGCGATGGGCGGCGAAATCAGGGGCAGGACGGTCGCGCTGCTCGGCCTGACCTTCAAGCCCAACACCGACGACATGCGCGACGCGCCGTCGCTGGCGATCGCCCAGGCGCTGCTCGACGCGGGCGCGCAAGTGGTGGCTTACGATCCGCAAGGGATGGAGCTGGCCAGGCCGATGCTGCCGGGGGTGACGATGGCCGAGGGTCCTTACCCCGCGGTCGAGGGCGCGCACGCGGTGGTGCTGGTCACCGAATGGGACGCGTTCCGCGCGCTCGACCTCAAGCGCATCGCCGCCCTCGCCGCGACCCCGCTGCTGGTCGACTTGCGCAACGTCTACCAGCCCGGCGAAGCCAGGGCGGCGGGGCTGCGCTATGTGAGCATCGGGCGGGCCTAATCCTCTCGAAGTCGCCGGGGGGCCTGTAAGCCGGGTTCTGTGATGCGGGTGGTATCTTTCGACCCGCGCCGCACCGGCAGCCATTCCTCTCGGCCTTGCGTCGCCGCAAGGCTCCAGCGGCCAACCCGGGCGGGGAAGCGCGAAACGCGCCTGTCCTTGCGGACATCCCGCCCCTATTCGGCCTTGCTCCGGGTGGGGTTTGCCGTGCGGGCGACGTTGCCGCCGCCCCGGTGCGCTCTTGCCGCACCCTTTCACCCTTGCCTCGCCCCCGAAGGAGCGCGGCGGTCTGCTCTCTGTGGCACTTTCCCTAGGCTCGGAGCGAACCCCTCACCCGGCGGGCGTTACCCGCCACCCTCGTTTCGTGGAGCCCGGACTTTCCTCGGCCTCCGACCCGCTCATCCTGAGCTTGTCGAAGGACGCGGCTGCCCGGCCCCCCGGCGAGCCCCTATCTAGTGAGTCCGCGGTCGCGATCCAAGAGCAGCGCGAAAACCATCGCCCCGACCTGGAGGTCGACCAGCCCGTCGATCAGCGCGGGGCGCCAGCGGCGCTGGAATGCGGCGACCGCGGCGCGGCCGTCGGAGACGTCGTAGCCGAAGCGCTCCAGCGCCAGCAGCACCGCGCCTTCGTTGTCGTAAGGATCGCCCAGCGTCACCTCGGGAATCGGCAGCGCCAGGCGGTGGCGCGCGAGCAGCGGCCAGTCGAACAATTCGCCCGGATCCTCCTTGCGCGCGGGCGCGACGTCGGAATGGCCGACGACGTTGGCGCGCGGGATGTCGTAGGCGTGCACGATCCGCGCCAGCAGCGGCAGCAGCGCGTCCATCTGCGCCTCGGGAAATGCGCGATAGCCCCACTCGTGGCCCGGATTGACCAGCTCGATCCCGATCGAGGCCGAATTGACGTCGGTGATCCCGCGCCAGTAGCTTTTCCCCGCGTGCCAGGCGCGGCGGTATTCGGGGACCATTGCGACGACGGTCCCGTCCTCGTCGATCATGTAGTGCGCGCTGACCTTGCACGCCGCGTCGCACATCCGTTCCTCGGCTTCGGCCGCGCTCTGCATCCCGGTGTAGTGGAGCACGACCATCTGCACCGGCAACCGGCGCTCGTCGCAGTTGGGCGACGGGTGCTCGCGGTGGACCAGTTCATCAGTCATGGGGCAAACGCCGGCGCGTGTGCTTCGACAGGCTCAGCATGAGCGGGCATTCTTGCTGCAACCGCAAGACCCCATCCCGCTCAGCCTGAGCTTGTCGAAGGCCACGCGCAACCATCCGCCCCCAGTCTATCCCTGCGGCAGCACAGCGCCCATCACCAGCGCATCGTCGCCGAGATGCCATTGCAGCCCGCCGCCGGCGCTCGCCGCGAGCTGGTGGAGCATCGCCGCGGGCGCGGTGCGGCTCGACAGCTCGGCGGGCGGCAGCGAGCCGTCGAGCGCGCGGCCGATCGTTTCGTCGAAAGCGATCCGCGGCCCCGCGGCGCGGATCACGATCTCGCTCGACGCGCCCCCCGCTTCACTCCGGCGCAATTCGCCCCCGACCTCGAGCGTGCCGCCGCGCACCAAAGCCTCGATCCCGATCGCGGCGAGGTTGAGCAGCGTCTTGACCGCGGCCTTGGGCAGTGTCTCGCCGGCGACCGCCCAGTTGAGCTCGATCCGCCCCGAATCGCCGATCAGCGCGGCGATCAGCTCGCGCGCCTCGGCCACCGGAACCATTTCGCCGAAGCCGCCGGCGGCGCCGAAGGCGAGGCGGAAGAACTTCAGCTTGTCGGCGCTGGACTTGGCGCTCTGCTCGAGCAGCTCGAAGCAGCGCCGGCGCATCTCCGGGTCCTTCTCGTCGCGCAGCAGCTCGAGCCCGTTGGAGAGCGCGCCGACCGGCGAGAGCATGTCGTGGCACAGCCGCGAGGCGAGCAGGCTGGCGAGGTCGAGCGCAGCGGTATCGGTCATCGGGGTCGGCCTTAACCGTCAACCACCCGGGTGGAAAGCGGTTCGAAGCCGCCAAGCGCGTCGCGCCAGAAGGTGACGTCCGCGCCCGTGACGATCGCCCAGACCCGCCCGTCGCCGCTGGCGCTGGCCTGGTCGGCGGCGGATGGGATTGCGCCGCCGGCGGGATGCGAATGCCAGTAGCCAGCGACTTGCGGCCCGCCCGCGCGCGCCGCCTTGTGCGCCGCGATCAGCGCGGCCGGATCGATCTCGAAGTGCCGGCGTTGATCGGACGCGACGTTGGCGCAGGCGACCGCGCGCTCGATCCGGCCGGCTCCGATCAGCAGCCCGCAGGCCTCGAGAGGATGGCTCAGAGCGGCCTCGGAGAGGACGCAGGTCAGTACGGATTCACAAACGTCCAATCCCGTTGGTGCTGAGCTTGTCAAAGCACCCTTCTTTCCTTTGGCGAGGCGCGAGATGTCGGCCCAGTCGCCGCGGATGAGAGCAAGCTTTTTCTTCCGCGACCAGCCCTTAATCCGCAACTCCGCGCTGCGCCATGCGGCGCTCGAGATCGTCGGTGTGGCCCGTGTAGCACCGGCCCCCGCGGCAATGGAGCATGTGCGCCCAGAAGACCATCGCACGAGGTTAGGTTGAGGACCGTCCTTCGACAAGCTCAGGACGAACGGGGTGGTTGTGGCGGACGGTTGCGCTTACCATCGTGAATGCATGGGGGACGGCGAGCGCATCATCGAAGGCG
>JAIVIY010000048.1 GCA_020200285.1 Novosphingobium sp.
GGTGCGGCAGGTGCTCCGGCGCGATTCCGGGGCCGCGATCCCCGACCGCGAGCGTGACGTGGTCTTCGGCCCGCTCGACGCTGACGGCGACCGGGGCGTTGAGATCGCCGTACTTGAGCGCGTTGTCGATCAGGTTGCGCAGCAGCTGGTCGAGCTGGCCGCGATCGCCGGCGATCATCGCGGGTTGCCGGGGCCACTCGATCACCACCCGGCCGTCGCCGCGGGCCGCCGAGATCTCGCTGGCGACGCTGGCCGCGAGCTTGCCCAGATCGACGCGCTCGCGCGGGCGGTCGTGCTTCTCGGCCTCTATCCGCGACAGCGACATCAGGTCCTGGACCAGGCTCTGCAACCGCCGGGCTTCGCGCAGGACGACGCTCTGGAACTTGGCCGCGGTCTCGCGATCGACCGTCGTGTCGTCGTCGGCCAAGGTCTCGACGTAGCCGATGATCGAGGCCAGAGGGGTGGACAGCTCGTGGCTGGCGTTGGCGACGAAATCGGTGTGCGCGCGACCGATATCGGCCTCGGCGGTGCGGTTGACCAGCTCGATCATCGCGAAGCGGTCGTCGATCCGCCGTCGCGAGACCTGCCAGATGCTGCGCGTCCCGGTCAGGCCCGGGACCATCGCCGAGCCTTCGCCGTCGAGCAGCGCGACCGCATCGGGATGGCGCAGGGCGATCCGCACGTCCTGCCCGACAATGTGCGCGCCGAGCTGCGCGCGCGCCGCGGCGTTGGCGATGGCGATGCGGCCGCGGTCGACCAGCATCAGCGGCACGTCGAGCGGCTCGAGCATGTTCTCGAGCCGCGCCCGGGTAAGCTGCACACCGCCCCCCCTGCGCGGCGTGGTCGCCGGCGCCGGCCGATTGAGCATCAGCGTTCCCAGCCACAGCAGCAGGATCGCGGCGGTGAGCGCGAAGCCGGCGCCTGCAATCAGCATCGCCACGCTTCCCAGCAGTGCGAGCGATACGCCGGGCCACGACAGCTTCGGGACGAGCATTGCGGAAGGGTCCGGGCGGGGCAGGCGGGCTGCGGGGAACGCGCGCGGCCATAGCAGCGCGCGGGAATCGCGCAAGCAACGCGCGGCGATGGTGACCCCCACGGGAATCGAACCCCGCCACAAACGATCACGGGTTCGATGCAACGCCCGCGATGGTGACCCCTACGGGAATCGAACCCGTGTTTCAGCCGTGAGAGGGCCGCGTCCTGACCGCTAGACGAAGGGGCCGTCAACCATCGCTCTGCCGCGCCATGTCGGGGTTCCAGCCCGTGCCGTCAAGCCCCGGACGATGGTGACCCCTACGGGAATCGAACCCGTGTTTCAGCCGTGAAAGGGCCGCGTCCTGACCGCTAGACGAAGGGGCCATGAAGGACATGGCGCCGGCAAGGCCCGCGCCTGTAGGGGAGGGGGGACAAGGGGTCAAGCCCGCGACGAATGGCACACCGCCTGGAGCTTGTTGCGGTCGGGATCGCGGACGTAGGCGCCGTAGTAGTTGGGATGATAGTGCGGGCGCAGCCCCGGCGCGCCTTCGTCGCTGCCGCCGTTGGCGAGCGCGACGGCGTGGAACGCGTCGACGGTGGCGTGGCTGTCCACCAGGTAGGCGATGTGGACGCCATTGCCCGGTGCTGCGGGACGGCCGTCGAAGGTGGGGCCGACGAAAGTCTTGGGACCCGCGGGCGTGCCGAAAGCGATGCCTCGGTCGTGCTCGAAGAACACCGGGTGGCCGAGCACCTCCATCACCGCGATCCAGAACGGACGAGCTTTCGGCCAGTCCTCGGTGCCCAAAGTGACATGGCTGAACATGGCGCTCCTCTTCGATCTTACGTGAGTCCCCGCGACGGCGGGGACCTCAGCGTCCATTTCGCGTTGCCCCGAGACCCCCGCCTGCGCGGGGGTTCAGGCACTCAATCCGCCCAGGCGGCGTCCTCGACGTGGAGCTCGGCGGCCGGACGGCTGCCCCAATCGTCGAGCTTGGGCCGTCCGGCCAGCCAGAACCGCCGCCCGCGGCTGCCGTGGAGCAGCGATTGGCCAAGCTCGGTTTGCGCGGCGCGGAAGGCGATCGCCTTGAACGACGCGCCGTCGCTTCCCGCGACGATCATCCGCACGTGATCGGTGCCGACGACATCGGCCTTGACCATCCGCAGCGGGCCGAGCGCGACCCGCGGCCCGGGCCAGCCGACCCCGAACGGGCCCGCGGCTTCCAGCCCGGCGACCAGCTCGGCGGTCAGCCCGCCCGGGGCGATGCTGAGGTCGAGCAGCAGCGCGTCGCCGGTGCTCGCCTTCTCCACCTGAGCGGCCAGCCGCTCGTCGAGCCAGTCGCGCAGCGCGTCGAGCTTGCCCGCCTCGACCGTCAGCCCGGCCGCCATCGCATGGCCGCCGCCGGCCACCACCAGCCCCGCCTCGCGCGCGGCGATGACCGCCGCGCCGAGATCGATCCCCGCGATCGAGCGCCCCGAGCCTTTGCCTATCCGGCCGTCGTCGTCGAGCGCGACCACGATCGCCGGCCGCCCCGTCTTCTCCTTGATTCGTCCCGCGACGATGCCGATCACTCCGGCGTGCCAGCCGTGCCCGGCGAGCACCACGACCGCGCGGTTGTGCTGGCGCTCGAGCTGCGCTTCGGCGGCCTCCTGCACCTCCGCCTCGATCGCCCGGCGCGCGTCGTTGTGAGCGGACAACTGCGCGGCGATCGCGCGGGCTTCGTCGGCGTCCTCGGTGGTCAACAGCCGCACCCCCAATGTCGCCTCGCCGACGCGCCCGCCGGCGTTGACCCGCGGGCCGAGAACGAAGCCGAGGTCGCTGCAAGTCGGCGCGCGGGCGAGCCGGCCGGCGTCGATCAGCGCGGCGATGCCGGGGTTCGCGCGCCGGGCCATGACCTTGAGACCCTGCGCGACCATTGCCCGGTTGAGCCCGTGGAGCGCGGCGACGTCGGCCACGGTGCCGAGCGCGACCAGATCGAGTAGAGCGAACAAGTCGGGCTCGGGGCGGTCGGCGAAGAAGCCGCGTCCGCGCAGCACGCGCACCGTCGCCACCGCCAGCAGGAACGCCACCCCGACCGCGGCGAGGTGGCCGTGCACGGCGGCCTCGGCGCACTCGTCGAGCCGGTTGGGATTGACCAGCGCCAGCGCCCGGGGCAGCTCGGCGGCGCACTTGTGGTGATCGACCACGATCACCTCGACCCCGGCGTCGTGCGCCTGGGCCAGCGCCTCGTGCGCCATCGCCCCGCAATCGACGGTGACGATCAGGCTGCTGCCTTGCTCGCCCAGCCTGACCAGCGCGTCGCCCGAGGGTCCATAGCCCTCGAGCAGGCGGTCGGGGATGTAGTGCCCGGCTTCGAGCCCGAGGTCGCGCAGCAGGCGGATCAGCAGCGCCGCGCTGGTCGCGCCGTCGACGTCGTAGTCGCCGTAGATCGTCACCCGTTCGCCCGAGACGACCGCCGCGGCGAGTCGCTCGGCGGCGACGTCCATGTCGCGGAAGATCGACGGGTCGGGCAGGAACGCGCGCAGCGTCGGGGCGCGATGGCGGTCGAGATCGTCGCGCGCCACGCCGCGCGCGAGAAGCAACTGGGTGACCAGATCGTCGAGCGTGCCGCTTTCGCCCGCAGGGCCCTCGCCGAAGTCCATGCTTCCGCGCCGCCAGCGCCACGCGCGGCCGTTGAGCGAGCGTTCGATTCCGAGCACGGCGTTCATCGCGGCGACGCTATCGGATGCCTGCGCGGCGCGGAAGCGGCGGTTGACAGGATAGCGGTGGAAATGGTGCGCTCGTACCCGACATGCTGTTGATCGTCTGGCACTCCCGAACCGGCGCCGCGCGGGCGATGGCCGAAGCGGCGTTCGCCGGGGCGCAGGCCGAGGGCCAAGCGCGGTTGCTGACCGCAGAAGCGGCGGGCGCAGACGACCTCCTGACAGCGTCGGGCTACCTCTTCGCCTGTCCGGAGAACCTCGCGGCGATGAGCGGGGCGATGAAGGAGTTTTTCGACCGCTGCTATTACCCCGTGCTCGGGCGAATCGAGGGCCGGGTCTACGCCACCGCGATCGCCGCGGGCTCCGACGGGACCGGGGCCGAGCGCCAGATCGACCGGATCGCCACCGGCTGGCGGCTGCGCCGGGTCGCCGGCAGCCTGATCGTCAACACCGCGGCGCAGACGCCCGAGGCGATCCTCGCGCCCAAAGTCGTTCCGCCCGAAGCGCTGGCGCGATGCCGCGAGCTGGGCTCGGCGCTTGCCGCAGGCCTGGCGATCGGCGCGTTCTGACGACTGTGTCCGAAGCGGAGACAGTTGCCCGAGCAGGGACTCGACGCATGCCGCGCAACCGTGGCAAGCTTTGCCGCAAGCTTGGGCGCCGGGGGGAGGCTGGCCATCACCGCCGAAGACAATCTCGACGCGTCCGAACCGCCGCTGATCGCTCTGCTGTTCGCCGCCGGCGCGCGGCCTTCGGCTGCCGACGTTTCGGCGATCGCGGAGCGCTCGGGCGAGTTCTCGGTGGTGTACGAGCCGCCGCCCGGCGAGGGCTGGGTCGAAGCGCTGGTGACCGGCCTGTCGTTCGAGATTTCCGGGCTGAGGCCCGCGGGGCCGGCGTCCGCGCCTGCCGTCGCCCATCGCTTCGGGCTCGCGAGCGCGCAGTCACTGAACAAGCTCCAGGCCATTGTCGTCCGGCCCGGCCCTCATCTCGCGTTCGCGCCCGGCGAACGCGGCTGGCTGGTCAGCGAGGGCCTGGCCTTCTTCACCGGTCAGGAAATCGCGTTGGCCGCCCTGGCCGGCGCGCTGCCGGGCGACGACGTCAAACTGGCTGCGCGGCTCGTGCATGAGCTCGTGACCCACGGCCCGCTGCGCGCGCCGGTGCGTTTGAGCGGGCCGAACGGCGAACCCCTGCTGGCCGAGCCGTCCGCCGATGGCGGCACGGTCTCGATCAGGCGACAGATATAGTGCGGGCGCGTCGCTGGCGGGTTGGGCGTTAGGATCGCTCGGTGGTCGGGGAGGATCGCCACCGGCCGGATCGCCCTCAGCCGCATCCGATCCCCTTCTCCGCGGTCAACCGGACGGGTCGGCCGGGCTACGTCCCGGGGCTGCAACGCCACCACCTCATCCCGCGCGCGCTGGTCGGACGGCGCTGCTTCGCCGTGCTGTTCGCCGCGCTCGGCTCCGCCGCGGGGTTCGACGATTTTCGCCGCAACGGCATCCTGCTTCCGGCGAGCGAGACCGGAGCTTTACGGATGGGCCTGCCGCTGCACCGCGGGCCGCACCGCGCCTACTCGACGATGGTCGCCGACCGCCTGGGCGAGATCGAGCGGCGCTGGGCCTTGGGACGCGATCGGATCGAGGCCGCGGGCGCGCTCGCGGCGCTTCAGCGCAACTTGCGCCGCGAGCTGCTGTCGCCGGCGCGGCGCCTCAGCCTGAACATTCGCGACCCGCTCGGCCACGGCGTCGATTTCAGCCGGATCGATGCTTTGGTCGACCAGCTGTGGGGCGCCATTCAGCGCGAGTACGGCGCGGTGTTCGCGGTGAGCGCGGCAATCGCGGCGTGATACTCGGCCTCGAGCCGGTCGACTCGCTCGGCCACGCCCTCGACCGCGCCGACCATGCCGATCCCCTGGCCCGAGCCCCAGATGTCCTTCCACGCCTTGGCCTCGGTGTTTCCGCCCGAGCCGAAGTTCATCTTGCTCGGATCGCTGACCGGCAGGTTGCCGGGGTCGAGCCCGGCGTTGACGATCGAGCTCTTCAGGTAGTTGCCGTGGATCCCGGTGAACAGGTTGGTGTAGACGATGTCGCCCGCCGCGCCTTCGACGATGCCTTGCTTGTAGTTTTCGGGCGCGTTGGCTTCGTGGGTGGCGATCCACGGGCTGCCGATATAGGCGAAGTCGGCGCCCATCGCCTGCGCCGCGAGCACCGAGCGGCCGTGCGCGATCGCCCCCGACAAGGCGATCAGCCCGTCGAACCAGGTGCGCAGTTCGGCCATGAACGCGAACGGCGACAGGCCGCCCGCGTGGCCGCCGGCGCCCGCGGCGACCGGGATCAGGCCGTCGGCGCCCTTGTCGATCGCCTTCCTCGCGAAGCGATCGTCGATCACGTCGTGGAGCACGATCCCGCCCCAGTCGTGGACCGCCCGGTTGACGTCCTCGCGCGCTCCCAGCGAGGTGATGACCATCGGCACCTGCCACTTGGCGCAGACGTCCATGTCCTCGTCGAGCCGGTTGTTGGTCCGGTGAACGATCTGGTTGACCGCGAACGGCGCGGCGGGTCGGTCGGGATGGTCGCGGTTGTGCGCGGCGAGCTCTTCGGCAATCCGGTGCAGCCATTCGTCGAGCACCCCCGAGGGCCGCGCGTTGAGCGCCGGGAAAGCGCCGACGATCCCCGCCTTGCACTGCGCGATGACCAGTTCGGGCCCCGACACGATGAACAGCGGCGAGCCGATCACCGGCAGGCGCAATTTGTCGAACGGGGCGGGCAGCGGCATCGGCCTCTCCGGTTTAAGCGAGCGATTAAACGCGGCGATTAGCGGGCGGCCGATGGGGTGTCAAAGCCGTTCGCCGCGGGCTAGGGCGCAGCGATGGCCGCAACGATCGTCGGGCTGGCGCGGGACGAGCTCCACCGCATGTCGAAGCAGCCGGTAGAGGCTTTGCGCCTAATCGCCGGGCTCGGCGTCGAGGGCGATGCTCATGCCGGGTTGACGATGCAGCACCGCTCGCGCTGGGTGAAGCAGGGCATCGTCCCCAACTTGCGCCAGGTCCACCTGATCCAGGACGAGCTGTTCGCCGAGCTCGCCGCCAAGGGCTTTGCGATCGGCGCGGCGCAGATGGGCGAGAACGTCACCACCCGCGGGATTGACCTGCTGGCGCTCGGCGCAGGCACGCGGCTGCGGATGGGCGAGACCGCGGTGGTCGAGATCACCGGCTTGCGCAATCCGTGCGTGCAACTCGACCGCCTCGCGCCCGGGCTGATGCGGGCCGTGCTCGAGAAAGGATCGGGCAAGACGATCGTCCGCAAGGCCGGCGTGATGGCGGTCGTCGCGGTCAGCGGCGACGTCCGGGTCGGCGATCCCATCGCGATCGCCGAGGAGCCATCGGCTTACGTGCCGCTGGCGCCCGTCTGACCGGAGGTTGCGCCGAGCCAGCGCGCGACCCACTCGCGCCTGTAGAGCGAGCGTTTCTCGGCGCGGCGCAACCGCGGCGCCACCGTGCGGTCGAAGCGGGCGAGCAGGGTGCGCAGTCCGTGGGCGTCGGAGCCGGCGTCGCGAATGCGCTGCAGCTCGCGCGAGGTCCGCAGCAACCGCGCGCGCACGGCGCGGTTTCCGCCCGGCGCGAGCCGCTCGTCGATCAGCCCGAGATGGAACCGCGCCGCGCCGATCAGCAGGGTCGCCGTCGCGCGGTCGCCCTCGTCAGCGAAGCGGGCAGCCGCGACCACGGTGTCGCGCAACACATCGAGCCGCGCGGCTAGGGATTGCCGCTCGTCGACGCGGTCGGGGCAGGGGCGCACCGCGCGCACATAGGCGGAAAGCCGCGCCAGCGCCGCCGGGCTGGGCTCCGCTCCGGCGAATTCCTCGACGATCAGGCCTCGGGTGAACCTTTCGACATCACCCGCATGCGGTTCGCGGGAGATACGCCCTGGCGTCGCGAGATCGGGGATCGGCCGAGGATCGAACCGGGCGTTGCCGCGCGCGACGCTGAAGAAGCTGGCGGTGACGTCGGCGGTGCCGGGCGCGTCGGAGATGCCGGCGAGGAAGAAGTGCGGATTGGCGCGCCCGTTGGTGTGACAGCTGGCGCAGCTCAGTCCGGCGCGCTCGGCCTGTCCGCCGAACAGTTGCGGCGCTTCGAACAAGGCCCTGCCGGCGAGAACGTCGGCGTCGGTCGCGGCGAGGCATGTGGCAGGCTGCCGCGTCAACGCCGCGGCCTCCTCGCCCGCTGCGATCCAGGTCAAAGCCTGGAGCTTCCCGCCGGCATAGCGCTGGAGCTTGCGGTTGGCGAAGCCGGCGTAAGTCAGCAAGTCGGGGTGCGGCCCGTGGTCCCACATCGCGCCTTGCAGCACCGCGAGGGCGGCTTCGTAGCGGCCCTCGTTGATCAGCCCGACCGCTTCGACATAGGCGGCGTCCGCGGCGGCGGGTGCGCCGGGCAGGCGCGTCGGCGCGAGCGCCTGGGGCGCGCCGCCGATCGCCGCGGCGACCGCGGCGATCGCCGCGTCGAGTTGCGCCGACTTGGCGCAAGGCTCGGCGCAGGCGGTCTTCATCGCCGCCAGCGCGCCGCGCTGCGCCTCGGCTTTCGCCGCCTCGCCGAGCTTGGCGTAGACGATGCCGAGATCGCGCTGCGCGTCGACCAGCGTCGCGTCATGCTTGACCGCCATTTCCAGGGGCTTCTTCGCCTTCTTGAACTCGCCGAGCTGGAGATAGCTCGAGCCGAGCAGATACTGCGCGGGCGCGTGCTTGGGCACCACGTCGGTGACGCGCTTGAACGCGGTCGCGGCGGCCTTGAAGTCTCCGCCCTGGAACGCGGCGGCGCCCTTCTGGTACTCGGCCGCGGGATCGTAGCGTCGGGCGCTTTCGCTCGGCATCGACGTCCCGCCGCCGCCGCCCCCTCCGCCCGCGGCGAGAAGTGGTGGCGCGGCGAGCGAGGCCAGCGCCAGGGCCAGTGTCCCCATGACAAGGTTGCGGTTGACCGTCACGGTATCTCTCCGGTCCGACGACGTAGGCCGGCGATGATACACCACGCGCGGTCGTGGCGAAAGCACGCGATGTGACCGGATGCATAGGTCGCATGTGGCTGGCGTCACGCCGCGCCGGCGCGAATCGGGCTAACCAAGGGACAGCAGAGGAGTCCCTACCGAAACAAAGTTATGCGCCATGACCGACACCCGCTCCCCGCTCCTGCCCTGTCCCAACCCGTGGTGCGACGGTGGCGAGCCTTGCCTGCGCCAGGGCCGCGAGCGCATCGGGCAGGCGATCTGGGCTCTGGTTTCGTGCACCCGCTGCGAGCTCGCCGGGCCGCGCCGGACCAGCGCCGAGGCGGCGATCGCCTCGTGGAACACGCGCAAGGACGTCGAAGCCGCCGAAGCGCGCGACTCCGCCCCGAACGCCTCGATGCAGGTCTCGATGTACGGCTTCCACAGCGCGGCGAGGCGCTCCGACGGCCAGCCCGCCTCGGGGCCCTCGTCGGGCATCGCGCAGAAGCTCATCGCCAGCCCGCCGAGCTTGACGTGGACGTTGGGGCACTCGCCGAGCGCGCGGATGCTCGTCCGCCAGCGGGCGAAGTTTTCGTCCAGCTTGCCCGCGTAGCTCGCGGTCCCGAGCGGCGTTCCGCAATGGTCGAGCACGATCGTGGTCTCGGGAAAGGCGCGCGCGAGGTCGAGCACGTCGCCGAGCTGCGGCTCGAGCAGCCAGGCGTCGAAGCTCATCCCGAGCGGGGCGAGCTGGGCGAAGCCGGCGCGGAACGCATCGCTCAGGTAGAGGCCTTGCGGAGCGTGGAATGGCGGGCCGAGCACCTCGGGATCGGCGTCCCACGCGGCCGCATGGCGGATGCCGCGGAAGCGCTCGGGCGCGGCGCCGCGCAGCGCTTCGAGCACGCCCTTGGCGCGGTCTCCCAGCGTCAGGTCGGCGTGGCCGACGATCCCGGCGCAGGCGCGCAGCTCGCCGTAGAGCCCGCTCGCCGATTGCGCGGCGACGCCGTTGACGTACTCGACCTCGCCGACCGGCTTGAGCGCGTCGTCGGCCCCGGCGCGGTAGAACGCGCCGCACTCCATGAACACCGTCGCGACCACGCGGTGGCCGGTCTGCAGATCGCCGAGCAACTGGTCGAAGGTGTAGTGCGGAGAGCGTCCGATCGTCTCGAGGAAGCTGTGCCGCGGCTCGGGGAAAGCGGGGAGCAGCGGGCGCAAGTCCCACAAGTGATGATGCGGATCGACGATCCGCAGCCCGGGCTCGAGGATCGCTTCGGTCATCCGGTGGCTCCTTCAGCCCGCGGGGAATCAGGGATTTGTGACACAAGTGACACTGTCCAGGCGAGCGCGTAAACCCGCGCCCTGCGCCGTGAAGACCGAGGTGTTGAAAGCGCGCCAGCGGGTCATCCGACGACGCTTATCGCAGAGCATCGATGGAGGAAAATCATTCGTCCGGCTTCGACTCCATTGAGTACTTTTGGCACCAAAGCCTTCAGTTCGACGTTTCTGCCATCATGAGCCGTTCCGCTTTGGCACTTTTGCTGGTTTGCGCCCTGCCGGCAGGAGTGGGGGCGTGCATGAGCACCCCGCCATCTCAGATGGTTCAGATCACGCAAGAGCGTTTGCTGGGGCAGTGGTCATTAGTTCGCGTCGGAACGCGACCCGTTTCTCGCGCCATGTCCCTAGAGTTCCGGCGCGAAGGGATCATGATTGGCTCATTGCGTTGTAACAGCATGTCAGGCCGGTACGAGGTCCGTCCGCCCGCCATCGTTTTCCCGGACGATGTGATCATAACCGCCGCCGGATGCAATGAAAGCTGGCCGTCCAACAGATCAGCGACTGATATTGCAGAACGGGTACTGTTCAGCATTCCTCCCGCCACTTTGGCCCTGTCGGCTGACATGCAGCGAATTTATGTAATGGGAGACGTAATCCTTGAGTTCCAGCGCGCCCGGTAAACTCCTTCGACCAAGGCGGCTTGAACGTCAGATTCCCACCGCAACCCGGACTTATGCGGCGCCTCACCTCACCGCGTTCGCCGCGCTGAGGATCGCGCGGACGCTGGCGGTGGCGACGTCTTCGTCGATGCCGACCCCCCAGACGGTCGCGCCCGAGGGGAGGGCGCACTCGACGTAAGCGGCGGCGCGCGCGTCGGTGCCGGCGCCCATCGCGTGCTCGGTGTAGTCGCGGACCTCGAGGCTCACCCCGAAGGCGTCGGCGAGCGTGGCGACGACCGAGCTGATCAGGCCGTTGCCGCGACCGCTGACCGACTGGATGCGCCCGCCGACCCCGATCCGGCCGGCGAAGACGCGGGTGCCGTCGGGGGCCTTGGTCTCATCGTAGTCGACCAGCTGGAAGTGCTGGGGAGCGTCGAGGCGGTAGACACGGCGGAACACTTGCCAGATGTCCTCGGCCTGAAGCTCCCTGCCAAGTTCGTCGGCCAGGGCCTGGACATGCCGCGAGAAATGCGCCTGCATCCGCTTCGGCAGCTTGAGCCCCTGGTCCTGCTCGAGCACCCAGGCAAAACCGCCTTTGCCGCTTTGCGAGTTGACCCGGATCACCGCCTCGTAGCTGCGCCCGAGGTCGGCCGGGTCGAGCGGCAGATAGGGCATTTCCCAGCGCTCGTCGTTCTGCCGGGCGCGCGCCTCGAAGCCCTTCTTGATCGCGTCCTGGTGCGACCCCGAGAACGAGGTGTAGACGAGCTCGCCGACGTATGGATGCCGGGGATGGATCGGCAGCTGGTTGCAGTACTCGACGACCCCGGCGATTCCATCGATGTCAGACAAATCCAGACCCGGATCAACGCCTTGCGAGTACATGTTGAGCGCGACTGTGACCAAATCGCAGTTGCCGGTGCGCTCGCCGTTGCCGAACAGGCAGCCTTCGACGCGGTCGGCGCCGGCCATCAGGCCGAGCTCGCAGGCGGCGATCCCGGTGCCGCGGTCGTTGTGGGTGTGCAAGCTTATGATCACGCTGTCGCGGTCGGGAATCGTGCGCCCGAACAGCTCGATCTGGTCGGCGTAGACGTTGGGCGTCGCGCACTCGACGGTCGAGGGCAGGTTGAAGATGATCGGCTTGTCGGGGGTCGGCCGCAGCACTTCCATCACCGCCGCGCAGACTTCGACCGAGAAATCGACCTCGGCGGTCGAGAACGTCTCGGGGCTGTACTCGAAGCGCCAGTCCGTCTCGGGGTACTTGGCCGCCTGGTCGCGCAGCACTTTCGCGCCTTCGACGGCTATCGCTTTGATTTCGCTTCTGTCCATGCCAAATACGATTCGCCGCCACGCCGGCGAGATCGCGTTATAAAGGTGGACGATCGCGGTCCTGGCGCCATCGAGGCTGGCGAACGAGGTCTCGATCAGGTCCCGCCGCGCCTGGGTGAGCACTTGCGGGGTGACGTCGTCGGGAATCCGGCCCGAGCGGACCAGCTGCTGGATGTAGTCGAAGTCGGTCGCGCCCGAGGCGGGGAAGCCGACCTCGATCTGCTTGATTCCGATCCGCACCAGCAGGTCGAAGAAGCGGGTCTTCTTCTCCGCCCCCATCGGATCGATCAGCGCCTGGTTGCCGTCGCGCAAGTCGGTCGACAGCCAGATCGGCGGCTTGGCGATCGTCCGCGACGGCCAGCGTCGGTCGGGCAGGTCGATCGGCGGGAAGGGTCGGTACTTGACCGAAGGGTCGGACAGCATCGGCATGACGAACTCGCTCGCGCTTACGTGCGGGGCAACGGCGCCGAGATGTCGAGCTCGACCGCGTCGCCGACCAGCGGCACCCCGGTCGAGATCCCCCATTGCGAGCGCGAGATCGTGGCTCTGGCGTGGAAGCCGACGGTGGGCTTGCCGCCGGGAAAGGCGCCCGCGCCGTTGAATCGCGTGGCGAGGGTCACCGGGTGGGTCTGGCCGTTGAGCGTGAGGTCGCCGACGATCGTCGCGCTGGTCCCGTCGCTGCCGGGGGTGACCTTGGTCGAGACGAACCGCGCGTCGGCCGGATTGGCGCCGAAGAAATCGGGCTTGCCGCCGTCCTTGCCGGGGCGGAGCAGATGGTCGGTGAGCCCGTTGTGAGCGGTGAGAACCTTCGACACCGGGATCGTGACCTCGACCTTCGCCACCGCGAGGTTCTGGGGATCGAGGACGAGGGTGCCGGTCGAACTCCCGAAAATTCCGAAATAGTCGCTGAAGCCGAGGTGATCGACGCGCCACCCGATCAACGCGTGGTCGGGATCGAGCTTGTAGGTGCCCGCGGCGACGCGCGACGTGTCGGGCTTGCCCGGCGCCTCGGTAGGCATCTGCTGGGCGACCAGCGGGACGGCGAGCAGGGGCAGCGGGGCAAGCAACAGCACAGCGCGACGCAACGACATGGCGATCTCCGGAAGGTGGGGCGTGGGAATGTGCGCCCGCGGTTCGGCCCGATCAAGCCTTGTTCCCGGACCGCTTGACGCTAGCGTCGCACGCCATGACCCACGCGATCCGGTCCTTCACGCTCGACGTCCCGCAAGCCGCGCTCGACGATCTGCATCGCCGTCTCGATCAGACGCGCTGGCCGGACAAGGAGACCGTCGACGACTGGTCGCAAGGCACGCCGCTGGAGGCGCTTCGAGAGCTTTGCGAATACTGGCGCGACGGCTACGACTGGCGGCGGTGCGAGGCGCGGCTGAACGCGCTCGGCCAGTTCATCACCGAACTCGACGGCCTCGACATCCATTTCCTCCACGTCCGCTCGCCGCACGAACACGCGCTGCCGCTCGTCCTCACCCACGGTTGGCCGGGTTCGGTGGTGGAGTTCCTCGAGGTGATCGGCCCGCTGACCGATCCACCCGACCCGGCCGACGCGTTTCACGTCATCGCTCCCTCGCTGCCCGGATTCGGCTTCTCGGGCAAGCCGACCGTGACCGGGTGGGGGATCGAGCGGATCGCGCGCGCCTGGGCCGAGCTGATACGCCGTCTCGGCTGCGAGCGTTGGGTGGCGCAAGGCGGCGACTGGGGCGCGGCGGTGACCACCGCGATCGGCGCGCAGGCTTCCTCGGGCTGCGCGGGCATCCACGTGAACATGCCGGTGGCGCGGCCCTTGCCTGAGGACTTGGCCACGCCGAGCGAAGCCGAATTGCGCGCGCTCGCCGCGCTCAAGCACTACCAGGACTGGGATTCGGGCTATTCCAAGCAGCAATCGACGCGGCCGCAGTCGCTCGGCTACGGGCTGGTCGATTCGCCCGTAGGGCTGGCCGGCTGGATCCTCGAGAAGATGTGGGCGTGGACCGACAACGGCGGGTCGCCCTACGACGCGCTCTCGCGCGATGCGATCCTCGACAACATCATGCTCTACTGGCTGCCGGGGACCGGAGCCTCGTCGGCGCGGCTCTATTGGGAAAGCTTCGCCAAGTTCGCCGACGGCGAGGTGATGATCCCCGCGGGCGCGAGCCAGTTCCCCAGGGAGATCATCCCCGCGCCGCGCAAGTGGGCCGAGCGGCGGTACAAGAACCTGATCTACTGGCACGAGCTCGACCAGGGCGGCCACTTCGCCGCGTGGGAGCAGCCGGCGCTGTTCGTCGAGGAACTGCGCGGCTGCTTTCGCCTGATGCGCTGAGGCCTAGCCGCAGCGCGTGCCGGTGATCCGGTTGCTCGCGTTGAGCAGCATGTTGAGCCGGTTCTCGCTGAAGTCCATCGTCACCACCGTGTCGGGCCCGATCCAGCGGATGCGGTTGTGGCCGACTTCCTCGATGACCTCCGCACGAATGTTGGGCGTTGCGATCCGACCAACGAACTTCGCGGCCTTGTTCGCGCCGCAAGCCCCGGGCGGGGCGTCGGCGGGGATCGGAGTGGAGGTTTCGGACATCGGCGTACTGGTCTCTCCCGGAGTGGCGGTGGTCGTGACGGTCGCGGTCGGGACCGGCTCGACCGTGGCGTTGGTGGTGGCCGTCGCGCCGGCCGGCGATTGCGCCTCGTCGCCCGGTTCGCTGCCTTGCTCGCACGCGGAGAGGGCCAGAGCCGCCGCCGCACTTGCCGAAAGCATCCAGATCGCCCGCATCACCTGTCCTCCATTCGGCGTCGGCAACGGGATCGTTGCGGATGGCGCGCGCGGCGGCCTGGAGCGCTTGCGCGCGCGACCATCCGGGATTCGCTTTCTCCAGCTCGAGCACCTTCACCGTGATCACCGCGGCGACGTCGTCGCGCACCGGCCAGTGCGAGGCGAGCAGGCTGCGCGCCCCGGCGAAGAAGAACGCGCGGGCGAGTCCCGAAAGGCCCTCCGCCCCGTTCGATCCGTCTCCGGCCGCGGTGTTGCAGGCCGACAGAATCACCCATTCGGCATCGGTCTTGAGCGCCACGACTTCGGACGCGGTCAGCAGGCCGTCGTCGAGCGCCGACGCTCGGTCCGGCGGGGTGAGCACGAGGCCCGGCTGCGCGACGCCGAGCTGCTCGGCTTCGCCCGCCAGCAGGCCGTGGGTCGACAGCGCCAGCACCGCGAGGCCCGTCAGATCGTCGCGCTTGAGCCGCGCCTCGGTGGCGGCCTCGGCGAGATGGATCGTCGCGCTTGCCCCGGGAAACTCCTTGCGCATCGCGATCAGCTCGCGCGCGGTGCCGGGCAGCCGCGCCAGCGTGCGCAGCGCGGCGACGTCGGCGAGCGCGGTATCGCTGGGGTTACCCGACCTCGTCGCGAACAGCGCGCCGTCCCGCCGCTGTTTGCGGCCCGGCAGGCCGCGATCCTCCGCCGTCCCCGCGAGAACCGGATCGCCATAGCCGAGGAAGCGCGGCTGTGCGGCGGCCGCCGCGCGCGGTGCGGCGCGCAGCAGCTGCAGCGATTGCAGCGAGGGCAGCTGGAGCAGGGCGAAGCGATCGCCGAGCCACGCGGTCGAGCGCAAGGCGCCGGGATCGCCGTCGCGGCCCTGCGGCGGTTCGGCGACCAGCAGCGAGAACGGCAACGACGACAGCGGTCCGGCGGCGACGATCGCCAGTTGCTTGCGCGGCGCCAGGCGCTCGGCGAACGGGGCGATCAGCGCGTTGTACAGCTCGTGGGCAACGCCGCGCGCGAACGGACTCGGGCCGCTGCCTTCGGCGCGCCATGCGGCGTCCTCGGCGTCGGTGACCGCGACGTTGGCGCCCACGTCCCACAACAGGCGGCGCACCTTCTGGCCGATTTCGGCCTCGCCGAGCGCCGCGCGGTTCCAGGCGATCCCGTCGCGATCGATCAGCAGGACGTTCGTCCCGAAGCGCGACGGAACCAGAATCAGCGCGGCCTCGTCGGCGTCGAACAGGGCGCGCGCCGCCGCCGGGTCCAGCGGGCGCGGGCGTGTCAGCGCGAAGTAATCGGGCGCCAGCGCGCCGATCCGCGCGTCGAGCGCCTTGCGGCGTTCCTCGACGCGCGCGCCCTCGTCGGACAGGGCGAGGAGGCGCTTGCGGCCGGCGTCGCCGCTCGTCGCCAGCGCCAGCCGTTGCGCCTCGAGCCTGGCGTTCGCGGCTTCGAGCGCGGCGCGCTCGGCGAGCAGCGGGGCGACGCCGGCCCGCTGCGCGACGCGGTCCGCCGCGGCCTTGGCCACCGCCCGCCCGGTGACCCCGCTGGTCGCGTCCTGGAGCGCCGCGAGCGCTTCCGCCGCGCCGGCCGCATCGCGCTTGCCGTGCGCCCACAGCGCGTCGGCGACCAGCACGAAGTACTCGTCCAGCCGCCGCTCGCCGAGGAAGGCGAAGCGGCTGTCCTCCAACGCCTTGAGCTTGGCCTCGTCCGAGGGATCGAATCCCAGCGCGTCGCGGAACGCCCGGATCCCGGCCACGGCATGGCGGGCCGCGGCGAGCGCGGTCGACTCGGCTCCGCCGGTGGATAGCAGGAACTCGGCCTGGTCGGCCTTGAGCCGGTCGATGATGTCGACGTCGCCGAGGATGCGGCCGGCCAGCCCGCGGGCGCGCTGCGGATCGGCATAGAGCCCGCTCAAGTCGTTGGTCGGCGCGGCGAGGACTTCGCTCAGCACGGCGGCGGCGTCGCGTTCGCGTCCGTTGCGGGCGAGAAAGCCGCTGAGATAGGCGGTCGCGTAGAGCGTGCGGAAGTCGCCATCACCGGCGGTCTTGCGCAGGATCGCCAGCGATTGACGGAACAGCGCTTCGGCGTTCGCGTCGTCGTCGGCCAGCGACAGGGTCGAGGCGCGCTCGCGCAACGCTTCGGCATGCTCGACCGATTGGGCGCCGAACTGTTCTTGCGCGAGCGCCGCCTTGCGGCCGAGGATTTCCGCCTGGCGAGAGTATGAACCCGAGGCCCTGGAGTATTCGGCGTCGAGCGCGGCGCGGCGGGCGGCGAAATCCTCGGTGTCGTCCTGAGCCGACGCGAGCGCGCCCTGGCCGATCTGCGCGAGCACCGCGCGCGCCTTGCCGTCGTGCCCGGTGCCGCGCGCCGCGGCGGCATAGGCTTCGACGATCTCCATCGTTCCGCCGTGGAAGCGCTCGTCCGACCAGTCCGCGCCCGGCTTCCCGCCGCGCTCGAACGCCGGGGCGGCGACGAAGCGGGGAAGAAATTCCTCGATCAGCGTGAAGGCGGCGTCGGCCCGGCCGGCAGCGACCAGGGCATCGCGGTGGCGCGGTACCGCGAACGTCAGGTCGGTGAGCAGGTCGCCGCAGCGCTCCTCGCCGGTGCAGGCGGCGAGCTCCTGACGCAGCCCGTCGGCGATGCCCTCATGGACGGCGACGGCTTTCTCCTTCTGACCCGAGAGGTCGAGGTAGCGCGCGTACCAGCCGAGGAATTGCCGCCGCTGGCTCCCCGCGCGATCGCACGAGGTGCCCCATTCGGGGCCGTCGCAGCCCTGCCAACGCGGCTCGAACCGGGCGATCGTGGTCGCAAAAGCCTTGTCGCCTTCCGCGGTCTTGCCGAGATCGTGCGCCGTGCGCGCGTAGTCGAACAGATAGCTGCCGAGCGTGTCCTCGTCGTAAGCGCAGCCGCGGACGACGTTGCCCTCGATGCGCCCGCAGCGCCAGGCGATCTGCTCCATGATCCGCGCCGCCTTGCGATAGGCTTCGACGCCCGCGGCCCGCTGACCCTTGAGGACGAGGTCCAGGCCTTGCTGGCTCAGCGCGTTCGCCTCGGTGACCAACGCGCTTTCGTCCTGCGCGGCGGCGGGCGTCGACGCCCACGCCAGCGTCGCTGCCAGCGCCATCCCGATGCGCTGCTTCATGCCATCTTCGCCCCTGCCTGTTTTGTCCTTCCGGACAACAGCTTAGCGGGGCGGCGGAACCAAACGCAAGCTCAGTTCCGGGCCTTGTCGACCAGCTTGTTGGCGCCGATCCACGGCATCATCGCGCGCAGCTTGGCGCCGGTCTCCTCGATCGGATGCGCGGCGGCGGCCTTGCGCGCTGCCTTCAATTCGGGCTGGCCGGCGCGGTTGTCGAGCACGAAGTTGCGGACGAAGCGGCCCGACTGGATGTCGGCGAGCACGCGCTTCATCTCGGCCTTGGTCTCCGGCGTGATGATCCGCGGGCCGGTGGTGATGTCGCCGTACTCGGCGGTGTTCGAGATCGAGTAGCGCATGTTGGCGATCCCGCCCTCGTAGAGCAGGTCGACGATCAGCTTGGTCTCGTGGAGGCACTCGAAATAGGCCATCTCGGGGGCGTAGCCGGCTTCGACCAGCGTCTCGAACCCGGCCTGGATCAGGTGGGTGATCCCGCCGCACAGCACCGCCTGCTCGCCGAACAAGTCGGTCTCGCACTCTTCGCGGAAATTGGTCTCGATGATCCCCGAGCGGCCGCCGCCGACCCCGCTGGCGTAGGACAGGGCGATGTCATGGGCGTTGCCGGTGGCGTCCTGCTCGATCGCGATCAGGCACGGCACCCCGCCGCCCTTGACGAACTCGCTGCGCACGGTGTGGCCCGGGCCCTTGGGCGCGATCATGATCACGTCGATGTTGGCGGGGGGTTCGATCAGCCCGAAATGAATGTTGAGCCCATGCGCGAAGGCAAGCGCGGCGCCGGGCTTGAGATTGCCCATGAGGTCTTTCTCCCAGATCGCCTGAGGTCGTTCTCCCAGATCGCCGCCTGGTGCTCGTCCGGGGCGAGGACCATCAGGATGTCGGCCCACTTCGCCGCCTCGGCGTTGGCCATGACCTTGACCCCCGCGGCCTCGGCCTTCTGCGCCGTCGCCGAGCCGGGGCGCAGCGCGACCGCCACGTCCTTGACTCCGCTGTCGCGCAAGTTCTGGGCGTGGGCGTGGCCCTGGCTGCCGTAGCCGAGGATCGCGATTTTCTTGCCGGCGACCAGGTTGAGGTCGGCGTCGGCGTCGTAATAGACTTTCATTGCAAATTTCCGTCCATCCTAACTTGTCATCCCCGCGAAAGCGGGGACCCAGGGCCCCGATCGCAAACATTGGAGCCAACTGCCCCTGGGTTCCCGCTTCCGCGGGAATGACATGGTGTTTTGAGTGAAGAAAAACTACGCCCCGTCGGCCCCCCGCATCATCCCGACGATCCCCGTCCGCCCCACCTCGACCAGCCCCAGCTCGCGCATCAGCGCGACGAAGCTGTCGATCTTGTCGGGCGCGCCGGTCAGCTCGAAGATGAAGCTTTCGGTGGTGGTGTCGACCGGGCGGGCGCGGAACACGCCGGCCAGGCGTAGCGCCTCGACCCGGTGCTCGCCCTTGCCCGCGACCTTGACCAGCGCCAGCTCGCGCTCGACGTGCGCGCCCATCTCGGTCAGGTCGACGACCTTGTGGACGGGCACCAGCCGCTCGAGCTGGGCGCGGATCTGGTCGATCACCGCGGGCGGGCCGTGGGTGACGATGGTGATCCGGCTGAGCGCGTGGTTCTCGGTGATGTCGGCCACGGTCAGGCTGTCGATGTTGTAGCCGCGCGCGGTGAACAGCCCGGCGATCTTGGCGAGGATCCCGGCCTCGTTGTCGACGGTCACGGTGAGGACGTGGCGTTCGGCTTCGGTTGGCTTGATCTTCATGGCGTGTGCCCCGGATAGCCGAAGCCACGTCGGCGCGTGTGCTTCGACAGGCTCAGCACGAGCGGGCTTTCGATTTGAAACTGCATCCAACATCCGCTCAGCCTGAGCTTGTCGAAGGCCACGCACCGCCAGCTCCCCATCACACCTGCGCCTTGGCTTCGTCGTCCATCGTCCCCGCCACCCGATTGGCTTCCTGGGCGACCCGGCAGTCGACGATCACCGGCCCATCGTGGTCGAGCATCGCCCGGATGCCGGCGTCGAGGTCGGCTTCGGCCTCGATGCGGATGCCTTTCCAGCCGTAGGCTTCCCCCAGCTTTACGAAGTCCGGCAGCGAATCGCTGTAACTCTCCGAGTAGCGGCTCTCGTAAGTCAGCTCCTGCCACTGGCGGACCATCCCCATCCATTCGTTGTTGAGGATGAAGACCTTGACCGGCAGGCGGTACTGGCTGGCGGTGCCGAGCTCCTGGATGTTCATCTGGATCGAGGCTTCGCCGGCGATGTCGATGACCAGGCTGTCGGGATTGCCGAGCTGCGCGCCGATCGCCGCGGGCAGGCCGTAGCCCATCGTCCCCAGCCCGCCGCTGGTCAGCCAGCGGTTGGGGGCGAAGAAGTGGAAGTGCTGCGCCGCCCACATCTGGTGCTGGCCGACCTCGGTGGTGATGATCGGGTCGCGGTCCCTGGTGAGCTCGTAGAGCCGCTGCACCGCGAGCTGCGGCATGATCGCCTTGTCCGAGCGCGGGAAGGCGAGGCTGTCGCGCGCGCGCCAGCCGTCGATCCGCGCGGTCCATTCGGTGAGGTCGGGGGTCTCGTGGCCCGCCGCGTTCCACGCCTCGATCAGCTGGCCGAGGATCGTCGCGCAATCGCCGAGCAGCGGTAGGTCGACGGGCACGGTCTTGTTGATCGACGAGCGGTCGATGTCGATGTGGACCTTGCGGGAATTCGGCGCGAAGGCGTCGAGCCGGCCGGTCACGCGGTCGTCGAACCGCGCGCCGACCGCGACGATCAGGTCGGCGCGGTTCATCGCCATGTTGGCCTCGTAAGTGCCGTGCATCCCGAGCATGCCGAGCCAGGCG
>JAIVIY010000153.1 GCA_020200285.1 Novosphingobium sp.
CGGGGTCGGCGACCGGCGCGGTCGCGGCGACGAGCTCGGGCGGCGGCGCGCCGGCTTCGACCGCCTCGCGCCCGGTGAACCAGAACACCGCCGCGGCGCCGAGCAGCAGCACCGCCAAGGCGCCCAGGACCATGCGATTCACTGTGGAATCCTCATCCAGCCCAGCATAGCCTAGCGTCCCCACAAACCAAGCCGCACAATCCGCAACAGCGCGCGCAATCCAGGCCCGCCCGAGGGATCGGCCTCGGGCCAGCGCACCAGGTCCATCAGGATGGCCAGCGGACGCAGGCTGCGCGGCAGGCGAGCGGCGCGGGTTTCCGCCGCGCGCGCGAGATCGCGCGCCGCGTCGCTGCCGAGCGCCCGGGCGAGATCGGACAGCGCCCAGAACCGAGCCATCGCCGCCACCGCGTCGTCGAGCCGCGCCGCGCAGCCGAGCGAGCGCGCCAGCGCGAGCACCGCGGCGGCGCGCGCTTCGCCGAGCTCGGCGACATCGGTGGAGTCGGGCGCGCCGCCGATCAGCTTCTCCCACGCGTCGACCAAGGCTTCGAGCGCCCCCCGCTCGCCCTCGAAAGAGGCGAGCGCGGCGAGCAACGGCTCGCCTTCGGGCCACGCGCTGGCCGGGGACCGGAAGCGCTCGCGCCACCAGGCCAGACGGATCTGCCCGAGCATCGGCTCGCTGGCCGAAAGCGCCGCGCGGGCGAGCCGGCGGTCGAGCACGAGCAGCGCCGTCCACGGCCCGCGCGCGCGCTGCGGCGCATAGGCGACGGCGAGCCGCAACGGCGGCGGCAGCTCGTCGGCAAGCCGCGCTGAACCGGCGTTCGTCATCGCTGTCCCCGCCACCGCGCCGCCGTAAGCCGGCATTAACCACCCTGCTTGAAGGACCGCTTACTAAGCTTGGCTAAGCCCACCGACAACGCCGAAGCATATCCGGAAGAAATCGGGGCAAGCTGACATGTTCGACCAGGTAAAGCGCTTCGCGAGGAGCCTGCGCCGCGACACCGGCGGCAACACGATGATGCTGTTCGCGCTGGGGATGCCGGTGTTCGTCGGCGGCGCGGGCCTCGCGGTGGATACCGCGCAATGGTATCAGTGGCACCGCGAGATGCAGTTCGCGGTCGATCAGGCGGCGATGGCCGGCGCCTGGTCGCGCGTCGGCGGCAGCACCGGCGACGAGTACAAGACCCGCGCCGAGCAGGAGATCGACGCCAACCTCCAGGTCGTCGATTTCGAGGCGGCCCCGACGGTCAATCTCGCCAATTACGCCGGTGGCACCAACAACAGCGTGCTGGTGACGCTGAGCGCGACCAAGACGCTGCCATTCAGCTCGATGCTGACCGGCAGCGGCACGACGATCAGCGTCAGCGCGCAGGCGGCGTTCGAGAAGGGCCGGACCTTCACCGCCTGCCTGATCGCGGTCGATCCCGACACCCCGGGCGCGATCTCGATCGGCGGCAGCGCCTTCGTCACCTCCAACTGCGGCGCGGCGGCGCTGTCGAACAACGAAGAAGCGATCACCATGAACGGCAACCCGACGTTCGACGTCGGCTACCTCGTCGCCGCCGGCGGGATCGACGACGACTTCGATTCGGTCGAGGATCTCGAAATTTTCGAGAACCAGGCCGGGCTGATCGATCCATTCGCCGACCTCGCTCCGCCCGATAACCCGACGCCGCGCACCTACGAATGCACTTCGGCGGGCACGCGCTACGAGATCACCTACTCCGATCGCCGGTCGGTCGAGGAGTGGACCTATCGCGGCAACAGCCCGACCAACATGAGGCTTGAATCCACCAGCGTGCTGTCGACCGGCACGACGTCGGGGCTGACCAAGGAAGGGGACCGCCACGACCGGGTGGGCGACGTCATCCTCGAATCCTCGACGGTGACCAACACCGGGACCGTGACCCAGTCGGGCAACCGATACTACCGCACCGATACGGTCGAGACCCGGCGGCAGACGATCACCGCGGTCGAGGAACAGACCACCGTGGCCGGCGCCAGCCTGCAGCCGGGGACTTACAGCGACCTGCGGGTCAGCTGCAACACGACGATGGCCAAGGGCGTCTACGTGATCGACGGCGGGCTGTTCAAGATCAACGCCACCGACAGCGTGATCGGTCAGGGGGTGATGATCGTGCTCAAAAACGGCGCCGGGATAGAGCTCAACGGCGGCGCGGCCCTGGACTTGCGGGCGATGACCACCGACGAGATGGTGACTTACGCCGGGCTGACCACCACCGAGGCGCTCAAGCTCAAGGACATGCTGATCTTCGAGGATCCGACCTCCAGCGGCCGGACGGGCAATTCGGTCAACGGCACCGCCGGGGCGATCCTCGATGGCGCGGTCTATCTGCCCAAGAGCGACATCACCTTCAACGGCAGCTTCGAGGTGGTCTCGCGCTGCCTGGTGATCGCCGCCAACACCATCACCATCCAGGGCGACGCCAACATGACCTCGTTCTGCCCGGTGGGCGTGACCAACACCGTCTCGGTCGGGGGCGGCGTCACCGCCGTGAAGCTGGTCGCATGATCCGCCGCCTGCTCGCCTTTCTTCGCGACGATCGCGGCGCGGTGATCATCGAGACCGCGATCGTCGCGCCGGTGCTCGCGCTGATGGGGCTCGGCGCGTTCCAGGTCAGCCAGCTGGTCGCGCGCCAGCACGAGCTCCAGACCGGGGCCGACGACGCCGCCTCGATGGCGCTCGCGGGGTGGGACACCGGCACCGGCGACGTGACCGCGATGAAGGAAGTGCTCAAGCGCACGCTCGAGCTCGATGACAGCCAGGTCACCATCACCCGGAAGTACCGCTGCGATTCGCAAGTCCTCTATGTCGACGACGTGGTGATCTGCGATCCCGATGCGATCGTGACCACTTACCTGAATATCCGGCTGACCGACACCTACACCCCGATGTGGGCCGATTTCGGCGTGGGCGAGCCGTTCAACTACGTAGTCGAACGCACGGTGCTGGTGTCGTGAGCCGCGCCTTTCGCCGTCTTGCCGCCGACCGCCAGGGCAGCGCGATCGTCGAGTTCGGGATTCTCGCCCCGGCGATCCTGACGCTGTTCATCGGCATCCTCCAGGTCGGGATGTGGATGCAGAGCTTCAACGCGTTGCGCTCGGTCGCCGCCGATACCGGCCGCTACGTCGCGGTCGAGTATCAGAAGAGCAACCAGATCGACAACGTGGCGATGGCGCTGTGGGCCCGCCAGCACGCGATCGACAACTACCTGTTCCAGTCGGCCAACATGTCGACCGACGTGACCGACGCGGCGGACCAGGACATCGCGGGGGTCACCGAGAAGACGCTGACGCTCAACTACACGATGCCGTCGATCTTCGGCATCGCCGGGATCGGGGAGATTCCGGTGACCTTCCGGCGGCCGATCTTCGTCAAGGCGAGCTGAGCGCCAGCTTCAGCGATAGCAGACCTTTTTCGCCGCCGCGACGATCCGCGGCGCGTCGATCAGCGCGGCTTTCTCGAGATTGGCGGCGTAAGGCAGCGGAACGTCCTCGTCGCAGACTCTGAGCACCGGCGCGTCGAGATGGTCGAAGCCGTCCTCCATGCAGATCGCCATGATCTCGCTGGCGATCGAGCAGACCGGCCAGCCTTCCTCGGCGATGACCAGGCGGTTGGTCTTGGCCAGGCTTTCGAGCACCGCCGCCTTGTCGAGCGGGCGCAGCGTGCGCAGATCGATGACCTCGGCGTCGATGCCCTCCTTGGCGAGCGTCTCGGCCGCCTCGAGCGCGAGGCCGACGCCGATCGAATAGCTGACGATGGTCACGTCGTTGCCGGGGCGGACGATCCGCGCCTTGCCGATCGGCAGGACCCAGTCGTCCAATTGCGGCACCTCGAAGCTGCGGCCGTAGACGAGCTCGTTCTCGAGAAACACCACCGGGTCCTCGCTGCGGATCGCGGCTTTCAAGAGACCCTTGCAGTCCGCCGCGTCGTAGGGCGCGATCACGATCAGACCGGGGACGTTGGCGTACCACGGACCGTAGTTCTGGCTGTGCTGCGCGCCGACCCGGCTGGCCGCGCCGTTGGGGCCGCGGAACACGATCGGGCAGCGCATTTGCCCGCCCGACATGTAGTTGGTCTTGGCCGCCGAGTTGATGACGTGGTCGATCGCCTGCATCGCGAAGTTGAAGGTCATGAACTCGATCACAGGCTTGAGGCCGCCCATCGCCGCGCCAGTACCGACGCCGGCGAAGCCGTACTCGGTGATCGGAGTGTCGATCACCCGGCGCGCGCCGAATTCCTCGAGCAGCCCTTGGGTGACCTTGTAGGCGCCCTGATACTCGGCGACTTCCTCGCCCATCACGAACACCCGGTCGTCGGCGCGCATCTCCTCGGCCATCGCGTCGCGCAGCGCCTCGCGCACGGTGGTGGCGACCATCGCGGTGCCGGCGGGGACGTCGGGGTCCCTGGCCGGCTTGGCGTCGGCCGCGAGCTGCGCCGCGCCGCCTTCGGCCTTGGCGGGCGCGGGCGTTTCCGATTCGGCGGCCTTTTGCTGACCGGCCGTATGAGCCCCCGCGGAGGCGGGGGCCTCAGGAGGCTGGGCGGAAGCCTGTGCGTTGCCGCCTGAGGTCCCCGCCTTCGCGGGGACGCTCGTGCTGGTTTCAGCTTCCTCGCCCATCGTCGCGATATGTCCTTGATCTTGTCCTCGGGCACGCCGCGCTGGAGCAGGGCTTCCTTGGCGCGCTCGATCGGGTCGTTCTTCTCGCGCTGCTCCTGCACTTCCTCGCGGGTGCGGTACTTGGCCGGGTCGGACATCGAGTGGCCGCGGTAGCGGTAGGTGGTGAGCTCCATCAGCACCGGGCCGTTGCCGCCCCGCACGTAGTCGAGCGCCACCTCGGCGGCCTGCCGGACCTCGAGCACGTCCATCCCGTTGACGTCCATGCCGGGGATGCGGAACGCGGTGCCGCGGCGGTAGAACTCGGTCTCGGCCGAGCCGCGCTTGACCGCGGTGCCCATCGCGTAGCCGTTGTTCTCGATCACGAAGATGATCGGCAGCTTCCACAGCGAGGCCATGTTCATCGCCTCGTAGACCTGGCCCTGGTTGGCGGCGCCGTCGCCGAAATAGGCCAGGCAGACCCCGCCGTCGCCGGTGTACTTGTGCCCGAAGGCGAGGCCGGCGCCCAAGGACACTTGCGCCCCGACGATGCCGTGGCCGCCGTAGAAGCGATGCTCGGTCGAAAACATGTGCATCGAGCCGCCCTTGCCGCGGCTGATCCCCGCGGCGCGGCCGGTCAGCTCGGCCATGATGACCTTGGGATCGATCCCGTAGGCGAGCATGTGGCCGTGGTCGCGATAGCCGGTGATGACGCTGTCCTTGCCCACGGTCAGCGCCGACTGGAGCCCGACCGCGACCGCCTCCTGGCCGATGTAGAGGTGGCAGAAGCCGCCGATCAGCCCGAGGCCGTAAAGCTGCCCGGCCTTCTCCTCGAACCGGCGGATCAGCAGCATCTGCTCGTAGAACTCGAGCAGCTCGGCGTCCGAGGCGTCGTAGTGCCGCCGGTTGGCGTGGGCCTGCTGGAGACTGTGGAGCGCGAACCCGGGATCGTCGGCGGTGGCGGCGGCCGGGGCCTTGCGGGCGGGCTTCGCCGGGGTCTTGGCGGCGGGTGGGCGGGTCGACGGTTTGGCCAAGCGGAATCCCCCTGTCC
>JAIVIY010000049.1 GCA_020200285.1 Novosphingobium sp.
TTGCCGGTTCCCGAGAGCAGCCGGGGCGCGCCGTCGTGGCCGACGATCTTGGCGGCGAGGTTGGCCATGACGTTGGCGAACTCTGCGGCATACGGCCGCGCGGCCTCGGCCGCGGCCTGCGCCTTGCGCAGCTTGGCGGCGGCGACCATCTGCTTGGCCTTGGTGATCTTCTGGGTCGACTTGACCGAGTTGATCCGGCCCTTGAGTTCCTTGAGCGAGGCCACTTCGGCTCCTTACGCGAATTGCTTGGCGAAGGCGTCGAGCGCCTCCTTCAATTTGCCCTTGGTCTCGTCGGTGAAATCGCGGCTCTCGCGGATGTCCTTGAGGATGTCGGCCTGCTCGGCGCGCATCCAGCTCAGCATCTGCGCCTCGTACTCGACCACCCGGTTGACCGGCACCGCGTCGAGGTAGCCGTTGGTCCCGGCGAAGATCGAGACGGTCTGCTCCTCGAACGGCAGCGGCGAGAACTGCGGCTGCTTCAAGAGTTCGGTCAGCCGCGCGCCGCGGTTGAGCAGCTTCTGCGTCGCCGCGTCGAGGTCCGAGCCGAACTGCGCGAACGCCGCCATCTCGCGGTACTGCGCCAGCTCGAGCTTGATCGAGCCCGATACCTTCTTCATCGCCTTGGTCTGCGCGGCCGAGCCCACGCGGCTGACCGAGAGGCCGACGTTGATCGCCGGGCGCACGCCCTGGTAGAACAGTCCGGTCTCGAGGAAGATCTGCCCGTCGGTGATCGAGATGACGTTGGTCGGGATGTAGGCCGAGACGTCGCCCGCCTGGGTTTCGATGATCGGCAGCGCGGTGAGGCTGCCGCCGCCGTTGTCGTCGTTCATCTTGGCCGCGCGCTCGAGCAACCGCGAGTGCAGGTAGAACACGTCGCCCGGATAAGCCTCGCGGCCCGGCGGGCGGCGCAGCAGCAAGCTCATCTGGCGATAGGCGACCGCCTGCTTGGAGAGGTCGTCATAGACGATCACCGCGTGCATGCCGTTGTCGCGGAAGAACTCGCCCATCGTCACCCCGGTGTAGGGCGCGAGGTACTGCAGCGGCGCGGGCTCCGAGGCGGTCGCGGCGACGACGATCGAGTACTCCATCGCGCCGTTCTCTTCGAGCGCGCGGACGATCTGGGCGACGGTGGAGCGCTTCTGGCCGATCGCCACATAGATGCAATAAAGCTTCTTCGTTTCGTCGTCCGACTTGTTGATTTCCTTCTGGTTGATGAAGGTGTCGAGGACCACGGCGGTCTTCCCGGTCTGGCGGTCGCCGATGATCAGCTCGCGCTGGCCACGGCCGATCGGGACGAGCGCGTCGAGCGCTTTGAGCCCGGTCTGGACCGGCTCGTGGACCGACTTGCGCGGGATGATCCCGGGCGCCTTGACCTCGACCCGGCGGCGCTCGCTCGATTCGATCGGACCCTTGCCGTCGATCGGGTTGCCGAGCGCGTCGACCACGCGGCCGAGCAGGCCCTTGCCGACCGGCACGTCGACGATGGTGCCGGTGCGCTTGACCGTGTCGCCTTCCTTGATCTCGGCGTCCGAACCGAAGATCACCACGCCGACGTTGTCCGCCTCGAGGTTGAGCGCCATGCCCTTCACCCCGTTGGCGAACTCGACCATCTCGCCCGCCTGGACCTGGTCGAGCCCGTGGATGCGGGCGATGCCGTCGCCGACCGAGAGCACGCTGCCGACTTCCGAGACCTGGGCCTCGGCGCCGAAATTGGCGATCTGGTCCTTGATCACCTTGGAGATTTCTGCGGCGCGGATTTCCATTTTCAGCCTTTCATCGCTTGCGCGAGGGAATTGAGTCTTGTGCGGAGCGAGCCATCGATCCGGCGGCTGCCGATGGTCACGACGAGCCCGCCGAGGATCTCGGGATCCACGCTCGCCTCGATCTGCACCTCGCGGCCCTCGCGCGCCTTCAATTTGGCGGCGAGCTCGCGGCGCTGGCCGTCGTCGAGCGGGTGCGCGGTGGTGACCCGAGCGGTGACCTCGCCGCGCGCGGCGGCGGCGATCGCGGCGAAGGCGCGGGCGACGTCGGGCAGCGAGCCGAGCCGGCGGTTGTGGGCGAGCACGCCGAGGAAGTTGCGGGTCAGCTCGGACAGTCCGAGGACGCCGGCGACCGCCTCGATCGCCTTCCCGGCAGCTTCGCGTGAGACCTGCGGATTGCGGATCAGCGCGGCCAGATCACCCGATTCGCGCACGGCCTGGGCGAGGTTGGCGAGGTCGCCTTCGACCGCGGCGGTGAACTCGCGCTCCCTGGCCAGGTCGTACAGCGCAGAAGCGTAGCGCCCTGCGAGGCTGGCCGTAATGCCGCCGGAATGCTCCACGCGCGAGAATCCCCAAAAGAATGGACAGCATCGCTGCTGGTCGCGGGCAGGGTGCGGCGGCCGAAAAACGCCGCTGCGGCCCGCGTTCGGGGGCGCGCATAGCGGCCCTCGTGCTGCATTGCAACCATGGGAAAAGAGTCCGCTTTCTCCCTCGTCATTGCGAGCGTAGCGAAGCAATCCAGAGCGGCGTGCGCGGCCCTGGATTGCCGCGCGACCTGCGGTCGCTCGCAATGACGAGAGTGGGAGACGAGATGGGCGAAACGATCCAGATCGCCATGGACGACGGCTTTACGATGCCCGTCCATCACGTCGAGCCGGAGGGCGAGCGGCGCGGCGGGCTGGTGCTGGTGCAGGAGATATTCGGGGTCACCGAGCACATCCGCGAGCTGTGCGACGAATACGCCGCGGAGGGCTACGAAGTGCTCAGCCCGGGCCTGTTCGAGCGCGTCGAGCCGGGCTGCGCGCTCGGCTACACCGGCGCCGACTGGGAGCGTGCGGTGCAGATCGCGCGCGAGGAACACGATTGGGCACAAGGGCTCCGCGACACCCAGCGCTGCATCGCGTGGCTCGCGGACAAGGCCGGCCCGACGTTTATCGTCGGCTATTGCTTCGGCGGCTCGGTCGCGTGGCGGATGGCGCAGCTCAGCGACGATCTGGCGGCGGCCTCATGCTACTACGGCGGCTTCATCGCCACGCGCTTCGCCGACGAAGCGCCCAGGTGCGCGACGATCTGCCATTTCGGCCGCTACGATTCGATGGTCGATTTCGCCGCGGTCGAGACGCTGATCGAGAAGGCGCACGCGACCGCGCAGATCTTCGTCTACGAGGCCGGCCACGGGTTCAATTCGGATCGCCGCAAGGACTATCACCCCGACAGCGCCGAGCTCGCCTGGCAGCGCACGCTGATGCTGTTCAAGGCCTGTGGGGGTTAGTCAGCGCAAATCCTGCAAAGCACTTCTCTGACAAAGGGTTTTGGTACCGCGTGCATCACTTCGCCTGACACTTATACACAAGCCGCTCGTTGGGCTGCGTTGGCAGCAACGCCTTGATCGCCTCGAGCCCGGCGCCGAACTCGCGCGCGGCCGGTTCGCCCGCGCCGCAGCTCGGCGCTTCGAGCTTGCCTCGCGCCTCGCGCGCCGCGGTCATCGCCTCGAGCGGCATCAGGAAGCGTTCGACCCGGTAGGTCCGCGTCCTGGGATCGTAACGGTTGACCGAGACCGTGGCCTCCTCGTTGGGCACGAGCACCCGCGACCAGCCGTCGCCGGACAGGCCGTACTGGGTGCGACCGTTAACGCACCCGTCGGCACTCCAGTCGAGCGGGATATCGGCGACCTCGGAGACTGTCGCGCGGCTGCGCGGGGGATCGAACACGCAGACCAGCGCGCCGGAGCCGCCCGCGTCTTCGCCCTTTCGGTCGGGGCGCCCGACCGTTTCCGCGAGGTCCGCGGCCGCCCGCTCCTCGATCGAAGCCAAGCTCGGCCGCAGCAGCCAGGCGACGACCGCGCCGAGTAGCAGCGCGGCCCCCGCGCCGCCCGCGATCAGCGCGTTGCGCCGGTTTCCGCGCTGCTCGAACACCAGGCCCGCGCCGCCCGCGGCGAGCGCGGCGACCAGCAACAGCGCGGCGAGCGCCATCCCGTTCTCGCGCTCGGAGATCACCGCGAGCTCGGCCTGCCGCTGGGCTGCGTCGCGCGCCCGGGCGTCCGCCGTGGCCCGCTGGCGCGCCTGCGCTTCGCTCAGGCCCTGCTCGCGGGCGAGCCGCTCGGCCTCGGCGCGGTCCAGCTCGGCGAGGCTGCGGCACGGCATCCCGGCGACGCGCGAGGTGACCCCGGCGTCGCGCAGGAAGCCGGTGAGCTCGCGGATGGAGACCGCGAAGTAGAACTCCGAGTCGGCGCCTTCGGACAGCGTCCCGAAGCTGTTGACCCCGATCACCCGTCCGCAGGCGTCGAGCAGCGGTCCGCCGCTGTTGCCGCTGCCCACCGGCGCGGTGTGGAGCAGCGTCTCGAACTGGCGCGAGGAGCGCCCGGCGGAAAGGTAGCCGCGGCTCTTCACCGCCGATTGCGGCTCGACGATCTCGGCCAGGCTCAGCCCCTGGGCCAGGTCGACGTTGCCGGGATAGCCGACCGCGAACACTTCCGATCCGTCCTCGACCGCGCCGGGAAACAGCGCCAGCGCGGGGATCGCGCCCTTGTCGACCAGGCGCAGCAGCGCGAGGTCGTTGCGCGGGCTGTAGGCGACGATCCGCGCGAGGTAGCCGGTCGAGCCTTCCGACGGGACCACGCCGATGGCGTTTCGCGTGGCCTTCGACAAGCATGTCCCGAGCGTGCCGAAGGGCTCAGGCTGAGCGGGGCTGGACCTGCTTTGACCGCAAGCCGCGGGACGCATCTCTTGGCCAAGCCGGGCACAACGGGCGAACAACCACGGAGACCACCATGACCTATCGAATCGCCGGGCTGCCGCTCGAGCCCTTCGCCCACCTGATCGGCGCGGACGACGAAACTCTCCAGCGCCACAACGCCTTGCGCCAGACCGCCCAAACCAAGCCCGGCGCACCCTGCCGGGTGACGCTCGAGGACGCCGAGCCGGGCGAGACGCTGATCCTCGTCAACCACGTCAGCCACGACGTCGCCAACCCCTACCGCGCGGCGCACGCGATCTTCGTGCGCGAGGCGGCGCAAGCGCCCGCGACCTACATCGACGAGCTGCCGCCGGTGATGGCCTCGCGGCTGCTGTCGCTCCGCGGCTTCGACGCCGAAGGGATGATGCTCGACGCTGCGGTCACCCAGCCGGGCGAGGCCGAGGCCGGCATCGCCGCGCTGTTCGGCAATCCCGCCATCGCCTATATCCACGCCCACAACGCCGCGCGCGGCTGCTTCGCCGCGCGGGTCGATCGCGAGGGAGAAATCGCATGACCGGCGTTGCGCCAACTCGCCGCACTCGGTCGAACGACTTTCCTACAGGCCGCCGTTCTGCCATTGTTCCCCGCATGAGCGTCGAATCGCCCTCGTTGCGCGAAGCAGTCTCAACCCGGCGGGATGGGGAAAGCCAGCGCGGGGAAGCGACCCCCCATGGGCACTGCGAACATTCGGACCATTCGCGGGATTCAGGCACGGTAGACGATGCCCAGGCCTGGGCGGCGGTGCTACGGCGCGACCGCTCGTTCGACGGGCGATTCGTCACCGGCGTGCTGACCACCGGCATCTATTGCCGCCCGTCCTGCGCGGCGCGCCATCCCTTGCGCGAGAACGTGCGCTTCTTCGCCGACGGCGCGGCGGCGCGCGCCGCGGGCCTGCGCCCGTGCAAGCGCTGCTCGCCCGACGACGTCAGCCGAGATGAGCGGGCGGTGCTGGCGGCGGTTCGCGCGATCAAGGCCAGCGAGGAGCCGCTGGCGCTCGCCGGGCTGGCGGGGGACGCAGGCTACTCGGTGGCGCACTTCCAGCGCCTGTTCACCCGCGCCACAGGGCTCTCGCCCGCCGCTTACGCGCGCGCCTTGCGGCGCGAGCGCGCGGGTGAGGCGCTGAGCGGGGGCGGGCGGGTGACCGACGCGATCTACGACGCGGGGTATTCCGGTCCCTCGCGATTCTATGCCGACTTCGAGGCGCGCCTCGGGATGACTCCGTCGGTCTGGCGCGACGGCGGGAGCGGGGTGACGATCCATTGGGCGACGGTGCCGACCAGCCTCGGCCGGATGCTGGTCGCGGCGACCGACAAGGGGGTGTGCCGGCTGTCGTTCGACGAGGGCGTCGAGGATCTCCGGCGCCGCTTCCCCAACGCCGAACTGGTCGAGGGCGGCGAGCAATTTGAGCGCCTGCTCGAGCAGGTCGTCGCCGCGGTCGAGGCGCCGGGGCTGCCCCACGCGATCCCGCTCGACGTCCGCGGCACCGCCTTCCAGGAGGCGGTCTGGGCCGAGCTGCGCAAGATCCCCCCCGGCGAGACCCGCAGCTACGCCCAGATCGCGGCGGCCGCCGGCAAGCCGAGCGCGGTCCGCGCCGCGGGCTCGGCCAACGGCGCGAACAACGTCGCGGTGCTGATCCCGTGCCACCGGGTGATCCGCAGCGACGGCAGCCTCGGCGGCTACGCCTACGGCCTCGAGATCAAGCGCCAGCTGCTCGAACGGGAGAGCAAGTGATGAGTGCTGTGGAGACTTTTCGCGCGCTGCACGTTCCCGGCGACCCGGTGGTGCTGTTCAACATCTGGGACGCGGGCAGCGCCAAGGCGGTGGCCGAGGCAGGGGCCAAAGCGATCGCCACCGGCAGCTACGGCGTCGCTTGCGCCCACGGCAGCGCCGACGGCGAAAACCTGACGCTCGATGTTGCACTGGCCAACCTCGCCGAGATCGTGGGGGTCACCGATCTGCCGGTGAGCATCGACATGGAGGCCGGCTATGGCGCCGATGGTGCGGCCGTAGGGCGCTCGGTCCAGCGCGCGCGCGACGCCGGCGCGGCGGGGATCAACATCGAGGACCGGCTGCCGGGCGAAAGCGCTCTGCTGCCTGTCGGCGTGGCGGCGGAACGGATCGCCGCGGCGGCATCGACCGGTCTGTTCGTCAATGCCCGCTGCGACACTTTCCGCGGACGCGATGCGGCGACGGATGGCGACGCGCTGATCGCGGCCACGCTCGATCGCGCCCGCGCTTATGCCGACGCCGGAGCGGGCGGGTTGTTCGTCCCGTTCCTCGCCGAGGCGCGCTGCATCGCAGCGATCTGCGAAGGCTCGCCGCTGCCGGTCAACATCCTCTGGTCCAAGCCGTGCGGCGACCGCGCGGCGCTCGCCGCGCTCGGCGTCGCGCGGATCAGCCACGGCCACCAGCCATGGGCCGCGGCGATGGCGTGGCTCGGTGCCCAGGCGAGGACTGTGCTCGACGGAGGAGAGCCGCACTACGCCGCCTGACAGAACCCGGGCTTAGTCGAGCTTGGGCGGCATGCCTGGCTCGGCCTTGGCCATCGCCCGCTGGTAGGCGGGGCGTTGCGCGATGCGCTGGACCCAGGCCGCGATGTTCGGGAACGGCTCGAGGCTCGTGCCGCCGAACAGCCGCGAGGTGGTCAGGTTGAAGCCCATCATCACGTCGGCGGTGGTCAGGTTGTGCCCTCCGAAGTATTCTGTCT
>JAIVIY010000001.1:0-1027 GCA_020200285.1 Novosphingobium sp.
CGCGAGTGGGCGCGGACCGATTTCGACAACGGCGGGCTGCCGCGGCCCGAGTGGGAGGAGCTGCTGCGGGAGGCGCGCAAGCGGGCCGACGCCGCCGGGCATTGGCGGTTCTCCGCGCCGAAGAAATACGGCGGCAAGGACGGCTCGAACTTGTGGATGGCGGTGATCCGCGACCGCTTCGCGCAGAAAGGCCTTGGCCTCCACAACGACCTCCAGAACGAGCACTCGATCGTCGGCAACTTTCCGTTCGTGGCGATGTTCGACGAGTTCGGCACCGAGGCCCAGAAGCAGGCGTTCATTCTCGGCGGGTTCGAGGGCGAGCGCCGCGTCGCGTTCGGGCTGACCGAGCCCGACCACGGCTCCGACGCGACGCACATGGAGACGCATGCGGTTGCCGAGGAACGCGACGGCGTACCCGGCTGGCGGATCGACGGCGCCAAGATGTGGATCACGGGGATGCACGTCGTCACCCACGTCGCGCTGTTCGCGCGCACCGGCGGCGAGCCCGGCGATGCGCGCGGGATCACCTGCTTCCTCACCCCGGTCCCCTCGCCGGGGCTGGAGATCGAGGAATACATGTGGACCTTCAACATGCCGACCGACCATGCGCGCTTCAGCTTGACGGACGTGTGGGTGCCGCACTCGGCGATCCTCGGCGAGGAAGGGCGCGGGTTGAGCCTGGCGCAGAGCTTCGTCCACCAGAACCGCATCCGCCAGGCGGCCAGCAGCCTGGGCGCGGCGACGTTCTGCGTCGAGGAAAGCGTGCGCTATGCGCGGACGCGCAAGCCGTTCGGCGAGGCGCTGGCCAGAAACCAGGCGATCCAGTTCCCCTTGGTCGAGCTCGCCACCCAGTGCGAGATGCTGCGGCTGCTGATCTACAAGACCGCGTGGGAGATGGACCGGATGCCGCACAAGGCCATCGAGCACGAACTCTCGGACAAGATCAGCATGTGCAACTACTGGGCGAACCGGCTGGTCTGCGAGGCCGCCGACAGGGCGATGCAAGTCCATGGCGGGATCGGCTATT
>JAIVIY010000001.1:1041-68270 GCA_020200285.1 Novosphingobium sp.
TCTTCCGCCACCACCGCCGCTACCGCATCACCGAGGGCGCGGAGGAAATCCAGATGCGGAAAGTGGCGGCCTATCTGTTCGGCTACCTGGGGCCGCGGAAGGCGGAGTTCGCCGCGCTCTGAGCGGTCGCGTCGCCCGCGCTATTGTTCATAGGCGACGTAGGTGCTCCAGTGTTCGACGATGGCGTCGACCGGGCGGCCTAGCCGATTTCGCGCCGGCCGGAAGACATAACGACGTTCGATGTTGCGACAAGTCAGCGCATCGATCGTCGGATAGCCGCTCGAGGTGATGACGCGGCAGCCGCTAACCCGGCCGTCGGCCTTGACCGTATAGCGCACCTCGACCCCGGCTTCATCGCCCGGGGCGAGCAGATCCTCAGGCAGGTCGCGGAAGGCGAGCTCGCCGCGAATTCGCCGCGGCCCGACCACCGCGCCGCCGCCGTCGCCGCCGGTCCCGCCGCCGCCCAGGCCCGAGCCGTAGTCGCCTGCGCCCTGGCCCGGCCCCGGCCGGTCGGACATCCCCGACTGGGTGGCGTTACCAGAGTTGGCCGGGGTCGTCGCGACCACCACCGGCGGCGGCTTCAGGATCAGGATCGGTGGCTTGACCGAGACGATCTGGGTCGCCTTGTTCTTGAGGTTGCGCTGGCCCGGGTCGCCCTTGGGCGCGGCCTTTTCGGACTTGGGCGGCGGGGTGGGAGTCGGCGTCGGCGAGGGCTTGGGCGGGGAGATGTTGACCGCGACCAGCGTCTGCGCCGTCTCGACGATTTGCTCAGCCTCCAGGCTGAACATCAGCATCGCCGCCATCCCAGCGACGATCGCGCCCGAGGCGAGCGCGGAGGCCGGCTTGTTGGCTTGCGATGCGTACACGGTTCGCGACCCCTGGGCTGCCGTTGCGTCAACGCGCGGGTCGGCGTCTTTATCCGTGCAATCCTGTCCGCGAGCTTGACGGGCGTTCGCAGCGCTTACAGCAAGAGCCATGACCGCCTTCGACGACTGGCGCGCGCGCGCGCCGTTCTACGACGAGACCCACGAGGCGCTGGCGATGAGCGTGCGGCGGTTCGTCGAGCGCGAGGTGCTGCCGCACATCGACCGCTGGGAAGCCGAAGGCGAGCTGCCGCGCGAGCTGCACAAGAAGGCGGCCGGGGCGGGCATCCTCGGCCTCAGGTATCCCGAGGAATACGGCGGGGGCTCGGACGTCGCCAATCTGACCACCTCCGCGGTCCGGGAGGGCGATCACTACGTGGTGAACGGCGGCAAGATGTTCATCACCAGCGGGATGCGCGCCGACTGGCTGACGTGCGCGGTGCGCACCGGCGGCCCGGGGGCGGGCGGGATTTCGCTGCTGCTCATCGAGATGGACGCGCCCGGCGTCAGCCGCACCCGGCTCGACAAGATGGGCTGGCGCTGCTCGGACACCGCGGCGATCCACTTCGGCGGGGTCCGCGTTCCCGCCGCCAACCTGATCGGCCCGGAGAACGGCGGCTTCATCGGCATCATGCGCAACTTCAATTCCGAGCGGCTCGGCATGGCGATGGGCTGCTGCGCCTTTGCCCGCGTGGCGATGGCCGAGGCGGCGGAGTGGGCGCAGAACCGCAGGACCTTCGGCAAGCCGCTCGTCGGCCACCAGTCGATCCGGATCAAGCTCGCCGACATGGAGCGCCAGATCGAGGCGACCCAGGCGTGGGTCGATCTGTGCGCGTGGCAGGTCCGCGAGGGCAAGGCTCGCCCGGCCGACTTCGCGATGCTCAAGGTCCAGGCGACTCGGATGCTCGAGGCGGTCGCGCGCGAGGCGTGCCAGGTGCTCGGCGGGGCGAGCTACATCACCGGCAGCAAAGTCGAGCGCATCTACCGCGGGACGGCAGCTATTCGGGGGCGGGCGCTAGAACGCGAGCCGCGCGGAGACGCGGAGCTGGCGCTTCTCGACCGGGTGAAGGTGTCGGTCCTCGATCCCCTCGGCCGGCTCGCCGGAGAGGCGCGAGGCATAGAAATAGGTGATGTCGGCATCCTTCGCGTCGAATGCGTTGAGCAGCTCGGCGGACAGGCGCAGTCGCCCGCGATCCCAATAGGCCCCGGCATTGACCAGCGTGGTCGGGTCCGAACGCGCCGAATTGTCCTCGATCAGCGGCGCCGAACCGAAATGGCGGACGCGCGCCGTCAGCGTAAGCACGGGCAGAACTTCGGCGCTGATCCCGCCCGCGAGCACCGTCCGCACCGCTCCGGGAATCCGGCCCTCGCCCGGCGCGACGCCGCGAAAGCGAGCGCGGGTGAGCGCCGCGGCGGCGTCGAGCGTCACCGTCGCAGCCGGTCGCCAGAACAGCGTCGCCTCGCCGCCGTGGCGGCGGGTCGCGGCGTTGGGCTCGGTCGCCCCGGCGTCGCCGACGAAGACCAGCTCAGAGGCGAGATCGAGGCCGAAGCCGACCAGTGTCGCGCTCAGACTGTCGTGCTCGACCCGCACGCCGAGTTCGTACCCGCGCGAGCGCGCGAACACCGGCACCCGATCGGCGGGCGCGCCGCTCGCCGGGTCGATGCGGATCGTCGCGCCGCGGACATCGTTCGAATGAAACCCCTCGCCGTAATTGGCATAAAGCTCGACGCCGCGGCTCACTCGCCAGGCCAGCGCCGCCTTGGGGGTGAGGATCGCGTCCGACCCTTTGCCCGAATTGGCGGCCAGGTCGGCGCGCACGCGATAGCCGATGGCGTCCGCGCGCAAGCCCAATACCAGCCGCAGCGCAGGCGAAAGCGCGGCCTCGAGCTCGCCGAACAAACCGCCGCCGTATTCGTCGACGCGGTCCTCGCGCACGGTCGAGGCAATCGCGCCGGCGATGCTGCGGTAAAGCCCGACGCGACCGATCCGGTCGAAGCGCACGTCACCGCCGAGGCGCCAGGTCAGCGGCATCGCGCCTAGCGCCGCGCGTCCTTGATGGCGCAGCGCCCCGCCGAACACCGCGCGCCGATCGGCCTGGCGAAACTCGTCCCCGCTGACCGGATCGTCTAGGAAATAGGTGAAGTTCGAAGTCAGCCTCAGCCGCGAGACGATCGCGTAGGCCGAGATCCGGGTCGCGTCGGCTCCGGCGTTGAAGGTCAACGCGAGCCGTCCGGCCTTTCCGCCGACGTCGGCGTCGATGAACCCGCGTCGCGGGATCAGCCCGCTCGCAACCGCGCGCTCGGGCGCCTGATCGGTCGAGGTCCAGCGGCTGGCGTAGCCCGACAGGCCCAGTGACCAGCCGGTCGTCGAGTACTTCACCAGCGCGTTGAGCTTGCGCAAGTCCTCGTCAAGCACCCACGGCCCGTCGCCCAGAGTGCTCTCAATCGCGGCGAGAAGGTCGCCCTCGCCCGCCCGCGCGCTCCCGGCGGCGAGCGCGCGGTAGTATCCGTACGAGCCCGCGGTCACTTCCGCGAACGGCGCATCGAGCCGTGAGCGGGTGGTGAAAGCCGCCGACCCGGCAGAGGCGAAATCGCCCTGCTCGGCGTGACGCGGGCGATCGGCTTGTCCTCGAAGTCGGCATAGCCCACCACCCCCTCGGAGCCGCTTTCGGCGACCCCGATCTGTGGAATCGCGCGGCCGTAGACGACGATCTCATCGGCGCGCGGCGCGACGGGCGGTTCTTGCGCGAGCGTGCGTGGGGCGCCAGTGAGAAGCAAGAGCGCTGCCGCCGCGCCTAGCCGCATGGTGTGCGATCCCTGCGCCAGCTCGGTTCGAGTTCGACCGCAAGTCCAAGCCGGCGCGACACTACTTCTGGCGGCTCTTGCGCGCCGCGTAGCGGCGGTCGCGTTCGGCCTTGCGCTCGGCATCGCTCGGCACAGCCTTGGCATCGGCTCGCGCGCGCTGCGCGGCTTCGGCCTTGGCCGCCTCGCGCCCCGCGAGCTTGGCGGCGCGGTTCTCCTCGGCGGCAAGACGCTTGCGCTCGGCCGCCTCGACGCGCGCCTGCACGGCGGCGGGATCGGGCGGGGCCTTCGCCTTGAGCTTGGCCAGCGCTTTGTCGCGCGCCGCTGCGGCGGCGGCCTGGCGCTCGGTGAAAGTGGGGGCCTTGTAGGATACCATGACAGAGCTCGCCTTAGCGCCGAAGCCGGCGCGGATTCATTTCTTGAGCCCGATCTCGCGCAGCCGCTCCTGGAGGTAATCGTCGGCGGTGATCGAGACCGGGTAGCGGTCGGGGTTCTCGGCCGAGATGCACTGCGGCAGCGTCACGAAGCTGAAGTCGCTCCTCAGGTGGAGGAAGAACGGCATCGAATAGCGGCTGTGATGCGCGCGCGGGCCATCGGGGTTGCGCACCCGGTGGGTGGTCGAAGGCAGCACGTGGTTGGTCAGCCGCTGGAGCATGTCGCCGATGTTGACCACCAGCGCACCCGCGGGCGGGTCGACCCCGAGCCACTTGCCCTCGCGGGTCAGCAGCTCGAGCCCGGCCTCCTCGGCGCCGAGCAGCAGGGTGATGAGGTTGATGTCCTCGTGCGCGCCGGCGCGGATTGCGCCGCTCTCGGCGTCGGGCACCGGCGGGTAGTGGAGCAGGCGGAGCACCGAGTTGCCATCCTCGATGGCGGGATCGAACCAGTGCTCGTCGAGCCCGAGCCACACCGCGATCCGCGAGAGGACGATCGCACCGACGCGGTCCATCTCGGCGTAGAGCTCCTCGAAGGTCTCGCGGAAGCCCTCGGGCCGCGCCGGCCAGACGTTGGGCGGCATCGACGCATCGGCGAGCGGGTGGCCGGGCGGCAGGTCGCGGCCGACGTGCCAGAACTCCTTGAGGTCGTGGAGCTTGGCGCCCTTGGCGATCTCGGTCCCGAACGGGGTGTAGCCGCGCGCGCCGGCCTGGCCTGCGATGAAATAGGAGCGCTTCTCCGCCTCGGGCAGCGCGAAGAACTGCGCGGTCAGGTCCCAGGCGCGCGCGACCAGCGCGGGATCGAGGCCGTGGTCGCGGACCAGGGCAAAGCCGAAAGTCTTGAAGCTCTCGCCCAGATCGCGCGAGAGGGTTGCGGGCGCGTCGGCGAGCGACAGCACCGGTAACGTATCGAGGTCCATGGAATCGTCCGCCAAGCGTGTCTATAGGGCGGCCTTAGCGCGAGTGGAGAGCAAATTCATGGGCAAAAGCTATTGGCTGATGAAGTCTGAGCCCGACGTTTACGGCTGGGACCATCTCGTCGCCGAAGCCGAAGGCACCTGGGACGGGGTCCGCAACCACACCGCCGCGCTCAACTTGCGCAGCATGAAGAAGGGCGACGAGGCGTTCTTCTACCACTCCAACATCGGGCTCGAGATCGTCGGGATCATGAAGATCAGCCAGCCGGGCCTGACCGATCCGAGCGATCCGACCGGCAAATGGGCCGCGGTCAAGGTCAAGCCGGTGCGCAAGCTCAAGCGGCCCGTCAGCCTCAAGGAGATCAAGGCGACGCCCGCGCTCGAGGGCATGGAGCTGGTGCGCCAGTCGCGCCTCTCGGTCTCGCCGGTCCGGCCCGAGGAGTGGGCGACGATCGTTGGGGTGAGCAAGCGCAAGGCGCCGGGAACAAACTGACCGCAGTGGCGTATCCTATTGGGAAGACAGCGCAATTTCGCGCGAACCGGAACCGAGGAGTTACGCCGTGGGCGAGATGAAGGACAAGGCCAAGGGCCTGACCAACGAAGGCGTCGGCAACACCAAGCAGGCGGTCGCCGACGCCACCAACGATCCCGCGCTCAAGCAGCGCGGCCGCGATCAGGAGCGCAAGGGCGAAGCCCAGCAGGTCGCGGGCGAGATCGAGGGCGAGTTCGGCAACGACGTCTGATCGTTCGTCCGAATTTGCTCGCGAAGGAAGGGCCGCCTCTGCCGGGGTGGCCCTTCTGCATGGCGGCGCGGCAGTCGTCCCGCCATGCGACACTCGGGCAAATCTATGGTGAACGCGCTGTTAGGAATCGCCGCGCGCGCCTAGCTTGCGGACCATGAACCCAGCCGTCGCCTACCGCCCCAGCGAGCCCCACCGCTTCCGCCGCACCGTGCGCTTCGCCGCGCTCAAGCGCGCCGCGCGCCGTCAGCTGGCCATCACCGCGCAGGACGTGCGCGAGTTCCTGATGGCCTATTGCGCCTGCTTCCTCGCGGTCTCGACCTTCATCGCCTGACTCGCGCGGCGCTCGGCGCTGAGCAGTAGGCGGCCCAGCCAGCCCGAAACCAGGCACATCGCCGCGGTGAACAGCAGCTGGTCGACCACCGCGACGCCCGCGGCCGACAGCGCCACCGCCAGCAGCGAGCCGATCACCATCGCACCCGAGTTGACGATGTTGTTGGCGGCGATGGTCCGCGCGGTCTGCGACTTGTCGACGAAGGTGGTGAGGAACGCGTAGAGCGGCACCACGAACATCCCGCCCGTCACCGCGATCCCGAGCAGCGACAGCAGCAGCGGGATCGCCAGCGGCTGGGCGAGGAACCCGGAAACGTCGAGCAGGCCCTGGTCCGGCTGCCCCGCCCAAGCGCGGCTGATGGTGTAGAACGCGACCACGAAGCCGGCCATGATGATCACCGACCCGGTCGAATAGCGCGCCGAGACCCGGCCTTTCAGCATCGCGTTGATCGACATCGAGCCGACCGCCACCCCGATCGAGAACACCACGAGGAACAGGCTGGCGACGCCCGGTCCCGGCGAGCACTTCCTCCTTGTGCAGATGCTGCGGCAGGATCGCGTACTTGATCGGCCCGAAGAAGGTCGAGTGCACCCCCATCGCGAACAGCGCTGCGAGCATCAAGGGAATCGCCGCCGCGCCGACCAGCAGCCCCTGCCAGGCGAGCAGCAGTCCGGCCGCGCCGACGATCATGATCGCGATCTCGCAAGCCTTGACGATGCGGATGATCCGCGCCTTGTCGCGCATGTCGGCGAGCTGCCCGGCGAGCGCCGAGAGCACGAAGAACGGGAGGATGAACAAGCCCGAGGCGATCGCGCTGAACTGCGCCTCGGCCTCTTCGGAATTGTAGACGCTGTAGACCACGTACAGCACCATCGCGTTCTTGAAGAGGTTGTCGTTGAACGCGTTGAACAGCTGGGTGACGAACAGCGGCAGGAAGCGGCGGCTGGCGACGAGGTGCGTTTGGGTGGTCATGCGCTGAGCACGCGGGCGATGAGCGAGTTCAGCATGAGCCGTGCGTAGCGAGAGACGGTTGCGACTGGCAAGCCTTAGCCACGATTTCCGGGGGCTGCCGCTCGGCCCGCAGCGACCGCTCAGGGGTCCGCGCGCGGTGCCGCCCGAGCCTGGAGATAGCGGTGAAGCGCATCGATTTCGGCATCGGTGAGCAAGCGCAGGTCGTCGCGCGCGACTTCCGACATCATCCCCAGCCGTCGCTCGCCGGGCGCGACCCCGGTGCGCATCAAGCGAGTGAAGGCGGCCAGGTCATAGGCGGCGGCGATAGCAAGATCGGGCGCAGGCGGAGTGGGGTTGATCCACGAGCTATTGAAATCCGCATGCGGCCGGTCTCCGCCGCTGAGATCAGGGCCGTGGCATTCCGCGCAGACCGTCGCGGCGATGTAGTGCCCGGGCGCATGTTCGGGGCTGAGGTCGGGCGGCATTCGCTCGCGGTAGAGCGGCAGCAGCTCGGGCTGGCGCGGCATGTCGCCATTGAGCACCGTGATCCGGCCCAACAGCGAAAGCCGTCTTTGCAGGTTCGGCGCGCCGCCGGCCGGAAGCCCCCGCATCCAGGCGATCAGGGCTGATACCTGCGCGTCGGTAAGGCGAGAGAACAGCGCCGAAGGCATCACCAGCAGCGGCCTGCCGTCCGGCCCCACGCCTTGGCGGATGGCGGCTGCGATTTGTTGATCGCTCCGCTTGCGGATGAGACGCGGAAGGTTGGGCGCGACGATGAAGCCGAGTCCGGCCTCGTCAAACATGCGGTTCCCGCGAAGGCCGTCCCCGTGACACGACAGGCAACCCAGGAGCCGCGCCTGGCGGGGCGCGTCGGCGACCGCCGGGGCCGGCGCGCGAACCAGGCGCTCAGGCCGAACCGGATATTTCCGGGCGAGCAGGTGCTGGCTGGCGATCGTGATTGCGGCCGCGGCCGCGAGGGCCAGGGTCAGCACCGTCGCGGCCGTGTAGGCGGACCACCTGATCCAGCGACGCATCCCACGCCTCCCGCTTGCGACCCCATTACAGCAGACCGGATGGCGGTTTTCCAGCGAGACGATGTGGGCCCTTCTGTTCGCGCTGCAGCTGCGATCAAGGCCAACCTCGCGACGAGTCGGACTCCGCGAGCGGGCAATGGCGCCACGAGCGCCGGTCCAGCGGCCTTCGGCCAGCGCCTTGCGCCGATCGGGCGCGCATTCCGAGCCTTGCCAGCGTCCCCGGGCCGGAGCACTGTCTAACGGCATGGCGCAAGCGGACAAGAGCCTTGGCGGAACGGCTGCGGACAGCGCGCGCCGGGCGCGATTGCTGACGCTGCCCAACGCGCTGACGCTCTCGCGGATCGTCGCGGTGCCGCTGCTCGCGTTCCTGCTGTGGTGGCCCGATTGGGAGCTCGGCTACGGCCTCGCCTTCGCGCTCTACTGCCTGATGGGGATCACCGACTATTTCGACGGCTACCTCGCCCGGGCGAGCGGCGCGGTGTCGAAGCTTGGCCAGTTCCTCGACCCGATCGCCGACAAGATCATGATCGCCGCGGTGATCCTGGTGCTCGCCGCGCAAGGCATCCTGCGCGGTCCCTACGTCGGCGACGCGCACGTGATCGCGGGCCTCGTCATCCTGGTCCGCGAGATCGCGGTTTCTGGCCTGCGCGAGTTCCTCAGCGACTTGCGCGTTTCGGTCCCGGTCAGCCATCTCGCCAAGTGGAAGACCACCTTCCAGCTGGTCAGCCTCGGCGCGCTGATCCTCGGCAACGCGCTGCCGCGATGGAACGTCTGGATGTTCGGGATCGAAGCCAACGTCCCCCACACCGTCGGCCTGACCACGCTGTGGGCCGCGGCCATCCTCACGCTGGTGACCGGATGGGACTACTTGCGCGTCGGCCTCAAGCACATGGATTGAGGGCTCGGTGAGGTCGTTCGCTTATTGTTCCGTGCCGCGACGTGCGATAAACTGCGCCCAACGTCTTCGAGCGAGGTCGAAATGCCCAAGCGCATCAACGTCACCCAAGAAAGCTCCACTGGCCGAAACACTCATTTTCATGACAATTTCACCGGGGCCGATATGACCCGTGCCGCATTCGTCCGAGAGATCAAGAGCGGCGGCTACGAGAATTATCACGTTCGCAGGATCAATGGTGTGGACACTCCCGTGTCAAACCCTGATTCAACTCGAAATAATAACCTCGACTAGCCCGCGCGCAACTCCTCCGCCAGCAATCTGAATTCGTCGCCGCGGGGCGAGTTCTTGCGCCAGACCAGCGCGATCTCGCGGCGGGCGTTGGGCGACTTCAAGGGCCGGGCGACGATCGCGGTGTCGTGGAGGATGCCGGCCTCGAGCGCCATCGCCGGGAGCATCGTCAGGCCGAGGCCGTTGTCTACCATCTGGACGAGCGTGTGCAGGCTCGTGCCGATCATCGTCGCGCTCGCCTGCAGCTCGGGCCGATTGCAGGCCGCCAGCGCGTGGTCCTTGAGGCAGTGGCCGTCCTCGAGGAGCAGCAGGCGGTTCTCGTCGATCAGCGCGGGCGAGACTTGCGCCGGCGGGTCGCGCGGGTCGTCCTTGGGGAAGGCGACGTAGAGCGCGTCGGCGAACAGCGGCTCGATCTCGACCTCGCCGGTGGCGAAGGGCAGCGCCAGCAGCACGCAGTCGGCGCGGCCGTGGTGGAGCGATTCGATCGCCGCCGCGCTCGGCTCCTCGCGCAGGAACAGTTTTAGCGACGGCCGGTCGCGCCTGAGCCGGGGCAGGATCCGGGGGAGCAAAAAAGGCGCGATCGTAGGGATCACGCTCATCCGCAACTCGCCCGTGAGCGGCTGGCCGCTCGAACGGACCAGCTCGGTCAGCTCCTCGGCCTCGCGCAGCACGCGGTGCGCCTTGGCCACGACCTTGGCGCCGAGCGGGGTGAAGCGGACCACGCGGCGGGTGCGCTCGACCAGCGTCACCCCGAGCAGCGATTCAAGCTCGCGCAGGCCCGCGGACAGCGTCGATTGCGAGACGAAGCAGCTTTCCGCCGCGCGGCCGAAGTGGCCGTGTTCGTACAACGCGACGAGGTATTGCAGTTGCTTAAGCGTGGGGTGGTAGGCAGTCATTGGGTGGGCGCGGGCGTCGGCGCGTGGCCTTCGACAAGCTCAGGCTGAGCGGACGTTTGTGGGCGGTTACAGCAACAACACCCGCTCATGCTGAGCCTGTCGAAGCACACGCGCCGACCCGGCCTCCCGAATTACCCCACATGCGCGACCGGCTCGTCGTCGCCGCCGATGTCGTCGATGTGCGCCATCTTGAGCTTGCCGTGAGCGACGGCGAACGCGGTCCGGCCTTCGACCAGCTCGAGCGCGTCCTTGCCGAACACTTCGTAGCGCCAGCCTTCGAGGATCTGCAGGCCCTTGCGCTGGCCGGCGGCGAGCGCCTCGAGCTCGTCGCTGCGGGCGAGCAGCCGCGCGGCGATGTCGACCTCGCGGCAGCGGATCTTGAGCAGCAGCTTCAAGAGGTCAGCGACCAGCGCGCCTTCCTTGCCCAGCGGCGCGCCGCGCGGCGCGCGCGGGGGCAGCTCGTCGTCGCGCAGCGGGGTCGCGGCGTCGAGCGCGGCCATCATCCGCCGCCCGATCTCGTTGTCGCGCCAGCCGGCCGAGAGACCGCGCACTTTGGCCAGATCGGCCTGCTCGCGCGGCGGGTGGCTGGCGATGTCGGCGATGGTCTCGTCGCGGGCGATGCGCCCGCGCGGGATGTTCTTGTCCTTGGCCTCGACCTCGCGCCACGCCGCCAGCGCCTTCAACCGACCGAGCACCGCGGGATTGCGGCTCGGCGCGCGGATGCGCTGCCAGATCGTCTCGGGGTCGCTCCTGTAGTTGGCCGGGTCGGCGAGTTTCTCCATCTCGATATCGAGCCATTCGCCGCGCCCGGTCTTCATGAGCCGCTTGAGGATGCGCGGGAAGATCTTGGCGAGGTGGGTGACGTCGCCGATCGCGTACTCGATCTGGCGCTCGGTCAGCGGGCGGCGCGACCAGTCGGTGAACCGGGCGCCCTTGTCGATGTTCAGGCCCAGCCAGCTTTCGACAAGGTTCGAGTAGCCGATCTGCTCGGACTGGCTGATCGCCATCATCGCGATCTGCGTGTCGAAGATCGGATGCGGGGTTCGCTGCGTCAGGTTGAAGACGATCTCGACGTCCTGCCCGCCGGCGTGGAAGACCTTGAGCACCTCCTCGTTGTCGACCAGCAGGTCGAGCAACGGGGCGAGGTCGATGCCCGGGGCGAGCGGGTCGATCGCCGCGGCTTCCTCGGTGTCGGCGATCTGGACCAGGCACAGCTCGGGCCAGAAGGTGTTCTCGCGCATGAACTCGGTGTCGACCGCGACGAACTCGGCTTTCGCCAGGCGCTCGCACAGCGCGGCCAGCGCCGGGGTGGTGGTGATCAGCGGATGGATCTTCATTCGTGATTTCGTATTGGCGGCGCGGGTGCGCGCGGGTTGACAAAGCGCGCCTCTTAGCCTGTTAGGCCGCGCCTTCCCCCTGCATGAAGCGCAGGCCTTTGGAAAGAGTTTCGATGCACCCCTATCGCACGCACAGTTGCGCGGCGCTGCGCCAGGCCGACGTCGGCGGCGAGGCACGGCTGTCGGGCTGGGTCCACCGCAAGCGCGACCACGGCGGGCTGCTGTTCGTCGACCTGCGCGACCACTTCGGGCTGACCCAGATCGTCGTCGATACGGACAGCCCGGCCTTCGCGACGCTCGACCGGGCGCGGGTCGAGAGCGTGGTCACGGTGACCGGCAAGGTCGTCGCGCGCGACGCCGACACGATCAACCGCAACCTCCCGACCGGCGAGATCGAAGTTCGCGCGAGCGCGGTGGAGGTGCGCTCGGCGGCGGAGGAATTGCCGATGCCGGTCGCCGGCGAGCAGGACTATCCCGAGGAGATCCGGCTCAAGTACCGCTACCTCGACCTGCGGCGCGAGTCCGTCCACGCCAACATGATGCTGCGCTCGGCGGTGATCGCCAGCCTGCGGCGGCGAATGCACGAGCAGGGCTTCACCGAGTTCCAGACCCCGATCCTGACCGCTTCCTCGCCCGAGGGCGCGCGCGATTATCTCGTCCCTTCGCGCGTCCACCCGGGCAAGTTCTACGCGCTGCCGCAGGCGCCGCAGATGTTCAAGCAGTTGCTGATGGTCGCCGGGTTCGACAAGTACTTTCAGATCGCGCCGTGCTTCCGCGACGAGGACGCGCGCGCCGACCGCTCGTTCGGCAACGGCCGTTCCGTCACCCGCGGCGCGTTCCCGCGCATCCCCTACCGCGAGGCGATGCTCAAGTACGGCAGCGACAAGCCCGACTTGCGCAATCCGCTCGAGATCACCGACGTGACCGAGCGCTTCAAGGGCTCGGGCTTCGGGCTGTTCGACCGCATCGCGAGCGAGGGCGGTGTCGTCCGCGCCATCCCCGCGCCGGGGGCGGGCAAGCTTTCGCGAAAATTCTTCGACGACATGAACGAGTGGGCGCGGTGCGAGGGCCACGCCGGGCTCGGCTACATCAATATCAAGGACGGCACGCCCGCCGGGCCGATCGCCAAGAACCACGGCGAAGGCCCGACCTCCGAGCTGGTCGCCGCGCTCGGGCTCGGCCCCGACGACGGGGTGTTCTTCGCCGCGGGCAAGGAAGCGCTGGCGGCCAGGCTCGCAGGGCTTGCGCGGACGCGCGTCGCCGAGCAGCTCGGTCTGATCGAGCAGGATGCGTTCCGGCTGTGCTGGATCGTCGATTTCCCGATGTTCGAGTTCGACGAAGACCAGAAGAAGATCGACTTCAGCCACAACCCGTTCTCGATGCCGCAAGGCGAATTGGAGGCGCTCGAGACCCAGGACCCACTCGACATCCTCGCCTGGCAGTACGACATCGTCTGCAACGGGGTGGAGCTGTCGTCGGGCGCGATCCGCAACCACCGCCCGGACATCATGTACAAGGCGTTCGAGATCGCCGGCTACAGCCGTGAGGACGTCGACGAGAGCTTCGCGGGCATGATCAACGCCTTCAAGTTCGGGGCGCCGCCGCACGGCGGCTCGGCGCCCGGGGTCGACCGCATCGTCATGCTGCTCGCCGACGAGCCCAACATCCGCGAGGTGATCGTCTTCCCGATGACCCAGAAGGCGGAGGACCTGATGATGAACGCCCCTGCGCCGGTCACGCCCAAGCAGTTGCGCGAGCTGGGCATTCGTATCGTCGAGCCCGCGAAGGGCTAGCATTGCCCTTACTGTGAAACTGTGATACACGGTTTCACATGAAGAACGTCACCCTTGCGCTTGACGACGAGACCCATCGCAAGGCTCGCATCCGCGCGGCCGAGCTGGGCACCTCGCTTTCGGCCATGGTCAGGGATTACCTCAACAGCGTGGCGGCGGGCGGAGAGCCCGAAGCCGTCGGAGTGCGCGAGATGCAGGCCCCCTTCAAGTCCGCCGAACCGGTCAAGTCCGGCCCGCCGTGGTTGATAAACGGCGAGTGGGTTTACACGCCGGACGGCAAGCCGCGGCAGCCCGGGGCCCTGCGGGGCAAGTTCAAGAAACCGGTCACGGAACAGGATCTCGAGACGCCCGATTGGCTCATCGAGGTCATGGAGCATTGGGACGAGAGCGATTTCGACCCGCTTCCGTGAAAGTTCTGATCGACACGAACGTGCTGCTTTGGTGGCTCGACGACGATCCGAAGCTTGGTCCCCGTGCCCGAGCATTCATTGCCGAGGCGCGCGGCGACGTCCTGGCAAGCATCGCGACATTTTGGGAGATTTCGATCAAATGGGGTCTTGGCAAGATAGGTGATCGCGGATCGGTCGCAATGCGGGCGGCTCAGGATTCGGGCGTCAGAGTTGTCGGCATTGACCAGGTTCACCTGGAAATGCTCGAGAAGCTCGAGCCGATCGGCGGTCACAACGACCCATTCGATCGGCTGATCCTCGTACATGCCATGAGCGAACAGGCAATGCTCATGACGAGTGACCGGGCGATGCGGTCGTATGACGTTCGCTGCTATGACAAGCGTGTCGACCGCTGACCGCCCCCACTTGCCAGCCCCCCGTCCGTTCATTAGGGCGAAAGCTTGAAATTCATCCCCCACTCTCGCGAAGGGCATCTGCATGAGCGACACCGCGGACCGCGTTAAGAAGATCGTTGTCGAGCATCTTGGCGTAGAGGCCGACAAGGTGACTGAGGACGCGAGCTTCATCGACGACCTGGGCGCCGACAGCCTCGACATCGTCGAGCTGGTCATGGCCTTCGAGGAGGAGTTCGGGGTGGAGATTCCGGACGACGCGGCCGAGAAGATCTCGACCGTCTCGGACGCGATCAAGTACATCGACGACAACAAGGGCTGAAGTCCCGCCAACTCAACTCCGCTCGCCCCTAGCCTGTCGAAGGGCGCGCGCGGGCTTCGACAGGCTCAGCCCGAGCGGGCTTGGGCCTGTTGTTTTTCGGAGAACCCTATGCGCCGTGTGGTCGTAACCGGACTGGGCCTCGTCACCCCGCTGGGGGCCGACGTCGAGACGACGTGGAAGAACCTGCTTGCGGGCAAGAGCGGCATCGCGACGCTGACGCGCTTCGACGTGACCGACCACAAGGCCAAGATCGGCGGCGAGGTTAAGCCCAAGGATCACGAGTGGGGCTTCGATCCCGACAGGCGTGTCGATCACAAGGTCCAGCGTCAGGTCGATCCGTTCATCGTCTACGCGATCGACGCCGCGGGCCAGGCGCTCGAGGATGCCGGCCTGACCGAAATGGATGACGACCTCAAGCAGCGCACCGGGGTCTCGATCGGTTCGGGAATCGGCGGACTGCCGGGAATCGAAAGCGAATCGCTGGTGCTCGCGGAGAAGGGCCCCGGACGGGTCAGCCCGCATTTCGTTCACGGCCGGCTGATCAACCTGACCAGCGGCCAGGTTTCGATCAAGTACGGGCTGATGGGCCCCAACCATTCGGTGGTCACCGCCTGCTCGACCGGGGCGCATTCGATCGGCGACGCGGCGCGGATGATCAAGGACGACGATGCCGACATCATGCTCGCCGGCGGGGCGGAATGCGCGATCAATCCCCTGGGGCTGGCCGGCTTCGCCCAGGCCAAAGCGCTCAACATGACCTACAACGACCGCCCCGAGCAGGCGAGCCGACCTTACGACAAAGGGCGCGACGGTTTCGTCATGGGCGAGGGCGCGGGCGTGGTGGTGCTCGAAGAATACGAGCACGCGAAGAAGCGCGGAGCGAAAATCTACGCCGAGGTCGTCGGCTATGGCCTGTCGGGCGACGCCTACCACGTCACCGCGCCACATCCGGAGGGCAAGGGCGCCGAGCTCGCGATGCGGATGGCGATGCGCAAAGCCGGGATGGAGCCCGATGACATCGACTACGTCAACGCTCACGGCACCTCGACGATGGCCGACACGATCGAGCTCGCCGCCGTCAAGCGGGTGCTCGGCGACGATCTCGGCGGCGCCTCGATGTCGAGCACAAAGTCGGCGATCGGGCACTTGTTGGGCGGCGCGGGCGCGGTCGAGACGATCTTCTGCATCCTCGCGATCCGCGACCAGATCGTCCCGCCGACGCTCAATCTCGACGATCCCGACGAAGGCACCGAAGGCGTCGACCTCGTCCCGCACAAGGCCAGGAAGCGCCGCGTGCGCGCCGCGCTCAACAACTCGTTCGGGTTCGGCGGGACCAACGCCAGCCTGATCGTCAAGGCGGTCGAGGACTGATCCGCCTTTCATTACGTCATTGCGAGGAGCGCAGCGACGAAGCAATCCAGGGCCCGGCGCGCAATCGCTCTGGATTGCTTCGCTACGCTCGCAATGACGAGTCGAGGTTGTGACTCTTCGATCAAAGCTTCTCGCCGGCCTCGCGCTCATCGCGCTCCTCGCCGCGGGCCTATGGCTGCGCGGGTGGTACGGCGCGGGGCCGCTGGACAAGCCGGCCGCGTTCGTCGTGCCCGACGGCTCGACGCTGACCAGCGTCGCGGGCAAGCTCGAAACGGAAGGCGCGATCGGGTCGGCTTCGGCATTCCTGACGCGCGCGAAAATCCTCGGCAGCGGCGATCCGATCAAGGCCGGCGAGTTCCTCCTGCCCGCGGGCGCCAGCGCGGCGACGATCCTCGACACGCTCCAGCACGGCAAGGTCATCCGCCGCTTCGTCGCGGTGCCCGAGGGCATGCCGTCGATCCTGGTGTGGGAGCGGCTGATGAAGCAGCCGCTGCTCGCCGGCCGCATCCCCATCCCCGCCGAAGGCACGCTGCTGCCCGACAGCTACGATTTCGAGCGCGGCGAGGCTCGCGCCGCGGTGGTCGCGCGGATGCAGGCGGCGATGCGCAAGGTGCTCGCCGAGGCGTGGAAGAAGCGTTCTCCGACGACCGTCGCCAAGACGCCCGAGGAAGCCGTGATCCTCGCCTCGATCGTCGAGAAGGAGACCGGCAAGCCGGCCGAGCGGCGGATGGTCGCCGGGCTCTATTCGAACCGGCTGCGCGAAGGCATGCTGCTCCAGGCCGACCCGACGATCATCTATCCGATCACCCGCGGCAAGCCCTTGGGGCGGCGCATCCGCCAGTCGGAGATCGCCGCGATCAACGACTACAATACCTATTCGATGGTCGGGCTGCCCAAGGGGCCGATCACCAACCCGGGCAATGCGTCGATCGAAGCGGTGCTCAACCCGGCGCGGACCGACGCGCTGTACATGGTCGCCGACGGCACCGGCGGCCACGTCTTCGCCAGCACGCTCGACGAGCACAACGCCAACGTCGCCAAGTGGTTCGCGATTCGGCGGGCGCGGGGGGAGTTGTAGGCGGGACAAACGCCGCGCGTGGTCTTCGACAAGCTCAGGCTGAGCGGAACTGGGTTCAAAGGCCCGCTCGTGCTGAGCCTGTCGAAGCACGCACACCGCCCGCACCTCACGGCTCGGCGATGTTGAACCCGCCGGGCAGCGGGTCGATCGCGGCGAGCAGCGCTTCGAGCGCGGCGCGATCGCCCGCCACCTTGAGGCCGGCGGGCTCGAGCTGGGCCAGCGGCAGCTTGAGGAACAGCAGCCCGAGCAGCGCCGGACGCGGAGCGGTGATCGTCGCGTCGACGGGCCCAGCCGCAGCGCCCATCCGCCCGATCAGCACGCCGTTGGCGGCTTCGAGCGTCGCGCTTTCCTTGCGATCGGGGATCGCCAGCCGCACCGCTACGCGCTCCGCGCCGAGCTTTGCCGGATCGAATCTCGTCGCCGGCGAATCGAGCAGCAGCGCGGTGGGGATCGCGGCGACCACGTCGCGGCTCTGCGCGGCGACGCGGGTCTGCGCGCCCTCGCGCAAGTCCTTGGCGGCCGACAGGAACTGGTTGCGCCAGATCGCGCTCTCGGCCTGATAGCCCTGCTGCTCGTAGCTGTCCGCAAGCAGCTCGCGCGCCGCCTGGTTGCCCGGCTCGGCGAACACCAGCTGGTTGAGCAGGTCCGACGACCAGCGATAGTCGCCCGCGGCCATCGCCTTGCGCGCCAGCTCCAGCACCTTCCGCGCCCCGCCGATCGCCGCGACATAGCGCTCGGCTCGCGTCTCAGGGGGGTGCGGATCGAGATGCGCGGGCACCGCGTCGTACCACCCGAGGTAGTGCTGGTAGATCGCCTTGGCGTTGTGGCGATAGGTCCCGTAGTAGCCGCGATTGGCCCATTGCCCGGCGATTTGCGGCGGCTGGACCACGGCCTCGGCGATCTCGTCCATCGTCTCGCCGCGGTTCATCAGCCGCACGGTCTGGTCGTGGAGGTAGCGGTAGTTGTCGCGGTGCCCGGCCAGCCAGCGCGCGCCCTCGGCCCGGCCGAACACGGGCCAGCAATGGCTCGAGGCGATCGCCTCGCTGCGCGGCGCGTAGAGCCGCAGCGCTTCGTCGAGAAACCCGGCCCAGATGCGCGCGTCGCGGACCTTGGCGCCGCGGGGGGCGAGGATGTTATGGAAGGTGCAGGTCCCGATCTCGGCCGCGAGGAAGGTCTTCGCCGGCGCGATGAAGACGTTCAACTCGGCTGGCGCCTCGCTCCCCGAGACGATCTGGAACTCGAGCGGCACCCCGTCGACGGTGCGCGTCTCGCCGGTCCTGGCGACGAGGTCGGTCGGCGCGATCAGAGTGATCTCGCCCGCCGCCAGCGCCGGGCCGATCCCGCTGCCGATCTGGCCTTGCGGCCCCGGGCTCAGCGCCGAGCCGAATTGATAGCCCGCGCGCCGCGCCATCGCGCCGCCCGCGATCACGCTCTCGGAGGCCGATTCCTCGACGAACCCCTCGGGCGCCAGCACCGCGACCTTGCCCGCGGCGACGTCCGCCTCGTCGACGATCCCGCGCACCCCTCCGTAGTGGTCGCCGTGGCTGTGGGTGTAGATGACAGCGCTGACCGGGCGCGGGCCGAGACGGGCGTTGACCAGTGCCATCGCGGCCGCCGCGGTCTCGCGCGTGGTCAACGGGTCGATCACGATCCACCCGCGCTCGCCGCCGATCACGGTCATGTTCGAGAGGTCGAACCCGCGCACCTGCCAGACGTCCTCGGCGACCGCGAACAGCCCGTGGCGGCGCAGCAGGCCGATGTGCCGCCACAAGCTGGGGTTGACCGTGTCGGGCGCGGGGCCGGCGACGAAATCGTAGGCGGCGAGGTTCCATACCGGGCGGCCGTCGGCGGCGCGGATCAGGGGATCGGCGCGGGTGCCGACGAAGCCGCGCGCGGCGAATGCGGCGTCGCGCCCATCCTCGACGGGGAGCGCCGCGGCGACCGCGCGCTGCGCGGCGATCGTCGCGGGCGATGCGGGCTTGGGGGCTTCGGCATGGGCGGCGCTGGCGACGACGCCCGCCAGGATCGCGCCGGCCGGGCCGAAAAGCGCTGGACGCATCGAGTCTCTCCCCCCTGTTGTCCGCGCAGGAACCTGCGCGCCCGGCGCGGCTTGAGCAAGCGACCCGATGGCCGATTCCGCGTCCAGCGTCCCACTGCTCGTCACCGCCGAGCTGCCGAGCAAACTCTTCGCCTGGGCGGAAGGGCTGCGCCGCGCGCACTTCCCGCCCGAGCGCAACAAGGTCCGCGCCCACGTCACCTTGTTCCACGCGCTGCCGCCGAGCGTCGAGGGCGAGCTCCGGCGGATGCTCGCCGAGCTTGCCCGCGCGCCGCCGCCGCCGGCGCGGATCGTCGGGCTGATGCCGCTCGGCGGCGGAACCGCGTTCGAAATAGCCAGCCCGGAGCTCCAGGCGCTCCACGCCGAGATGGTCGAGCGGCTCCACGGGGTGCTGAGCGTCCAGGACCGGGGCCGGCCAAAGCTTCACGTCACGGTCCAGAACAAGGTCCCGCCGGCCGAGGCGAAGGCGCTCCAGGCGGCGCTCGCGGAAGCGTGGCGTCCCGACGAATTCGCCTTCGCCGGGCTTTCGCTCCACCGCTATCTCGGAGGGCGCTGGGAGGACGCCGGGACCTGGCCGTTTCGCGGGCCGAGGCGTTGACCAAGCGGCCATTGACCCCCACATGGCCTGCGACTAAGAGCCGCGCCTTGCCGCGGTTCGCGCGTCCCGGGGCGGAGTAGCTCAGCCGGTTAGAGCAGCGGAATCATAATCCGCGTGTCGGGGGTTCGAGTCCCTCCTCCGCTACCATCCTACCACCCGACGTCGCCGGATCGGTCGCGGCGATCACGCGCTTGAGCAGGTGGCGGAGCATCGCCAGCTCGGTCTCGTCGAGCCCGTCGGCGATGTCGTCCTCGATCGCCATCGCCGCCGCGGTAAGCTCGACGAAAGCCGCCCTGCCCGCCTCGCTCAGCGACAGGCTTCCTGCCGCATCGCGCGCGATCATGCCGCGTTCGATCAGCGCCTGCGTCTCGTCCAGGCACAAGCGCTGGCCAGTGAAGCCGGGCGTCGCGGCCAACCGAGCGGGCGTGACTTCGCCGAACGTCCCGATCGCGCTCAGCACGAAATGCTCGCGCGGGGCCAGCCCCAGGCGCTCGAGAACCGGGCGCAGCCGGCCGGTGACCTGAAGATCCGCGCGGCCGAGCAGGTAGCCGAGGAAATCCTCGCCGAAGGTCTTGGGCTCGACCGGGGCGGGAGACGCCTCGGAAAGGCTCGCCGCCTTGCGCGCCGCCACCGCATAGCGTCCGCCGTGGAACGCCAGCGGGGCGCGCGCGCTGCGCTCGAAGGTCTCGACCTCGCCGACGAAGATCACGTGGTCGCCGCCGTCGTGCTGAAACGCGGTGCGGCACTGGAACCGCGCCGCCGCGCCCGGCAGCAGCGGCGCGCCGCCCGCTCCGCGCTCGAGCGCGATCCCCGCGAACTTGTCCGGCCCCGAGCGGGCGAAGCGGTCGGACAGGTCCTCCTGGTCGGCGGCGAGAATGTGTACCGCGAAATGGCTGGATTGCGCGAACACCGGCAGGCTCGCCGACTTGCGCGCGAGGCTCCACAGCACCATTGGGGGGTCGAGCGAGACCGAGTTGAAGCTGTTGGCGGTGACCCCGACGTCGCGGCCCGCACCATCGGATGCGGTGACGATGGTCACCCCGGTGACGAACGAGCCGAGCGCCGCGCGAAAGTCTGCCGCGTCGTTGGTTCCGAGTTCTCTCCCGGACGATTCGGCGCGAATCGTCAGCGCGGCTTCCTGAAGCGCAGCGCGAACTGGTCGGTCTTGCCGCGGATCGCCGCGTCGAACACGTTGGCGGTGCGCGGGTCGGCCGGGTTGCGCCAGAGCTTGCTCTCGGCCTCGAGCTTGAACCCGGCCGCGGTCATCGTGTCGAACACCGTCTGCCGCTCGATCCGGTGGAGCGTGTCGGAATGCGTCGCGCCGCTGCCGTCGACGGCCGCGTGATCGATCACGACGAGCGTACCGCCGCGCTTGAGAGCCGCGAACAAGTTGGCCGCGGCGCGCGCGCCGGTGCCGGGCGAGGCCTGCTTCAGGTAGAGGTCGTGGAAGTTCTGCACGGTGACGATCGTGTCGAGCGCGACCGGGAATGCCGGGGCCGGAGCCGATCCGGCGACCGCCTCGACGTTGGCGTAGGCTTCGTCGACCGTCTTCTGGTCGTCGCCGTACTGCTTGCGGAAGGCGATGAACTCGTTGGGCTGGAAGGCGTAGACCCGGCCCGTGGGGCCGACCGCCGCGGCGAGGATGCGGGTCAGGTAGCCTCCGCCCATGATGAAGTCGCCGACCCTCTCGCCGCGCTCGATCTGCGCGAAGGCGAGCAACTCGGCGGGCTTGCGCGCGGCGTCGCGGGCGCGCTCGGCCGCAGGCCGCGCCGGATCGGCGAGCGCGGCCGCGTAAGCGGCCGGCTTCGGCTTGGCGGCCGCGGACGGTGCGAACGCGAGCGCGGCGGCGAGCGCGAGCGCTCCGGCTAGGCGGCGGTGAGTCATCGAAACCTCTCCCGGTGGCTGATTCGCAGCGCAGTCTAGCGCTCCGCGCTCACAAGCCGAAGGGATAGGTCTCGGGGACGCCGGCATGCGGCTGGCGGGCGTCGAGCGCTTCGAGCGCGCGGGTCTCGTCGAACCACACGTAAGCGTCGAACTGCTCGGGCAGCACGGCCTCGCTGTAGTGGCTCCAGCGCTCGGTCTCGGGGCGGTAGATCACCCCGATGAAGCGCTCGAGCCGCGGCTCGGCGAGGCGCCGTCGCAGCGCGGCGTCGCCGCCCGCCAAGTCGAGCAGGAAGCTCCGCCCGGGCCCGAGATCCGAGGCTTCGTGGCAAACCCGCTCGTAGCTGTCGCGCCGCGAGGGGACTACGCGCTTGACCTCGCGCTCGCCGTCCCAGTCGCTCGCCGCCGAGACCGTGCCGGTGTGCGTGCCGAAGCCGACCAGCGCCACCTCGTCGCCCAGCTTCTCGCGGATCAGCTGGCCGATGTTGTGCTCGCCGCGGACCGCGCCCATGTCGGTCGCGCGAGCGTCGCCGATGTGGCTGTTGTGCGCCCAGACCAGCGCTTTGGCCTGGGGCCCGCGCGCCTCGAGCAAGCGCTCGAGCGTCTCGGCCATGTGCGCGTCGCGCAAGTTCCAGCTCTCGGCGCCGCCGTAGTACATCACGCGGTAGTATTTCTCGGCCGAGGCGACCAGCCGCGCGTTCATCGCCGCATCGAGCAGCCCGGCGCCCTCGCCGTCGGCCAAAGCCTGGTCGAGCAGCTCGCGGCATTGCTTGACCACCGCCGCCTCGCACTCGGCGTAGCCGGTGCTGAGCGCGACGCGGCCGTAAACCGAAGGATCGGTCTGCCACGGCGTGAGGCAGGCGTAGCGCTCGCGCGCCACCCGCGCGGCCTCGGGGTCGGACTTGTCGAGATAGGCCAGCACCGCCTCGATCGACCCGGCCATGTTGTAGATGTCGAGGCCGTAGAACCCGGCCTTGGCCTCGTCGGTACGGCCGTCGTTGAGCGCGCGCAGATCATGGATCAGCTCGACGATCACCGGGTTGCGCCACATCCAGGTCGGGAAGCGCCGGAACGGCTTGGGTGCGCCCGGACGCGGTGGGCCGTGACCGATGTAGCGGTCGATCGCCGCCGCATCGGGCCAGTCGGCCTCGACCGCGACGATGGTGAAGCCGTGATGCTCGACGAAGCGGCGGGTGATCGCGGCGCGCGCGGCGTAGAACTCGTGCGTGCCGTGGCTCGCCTCGCCGAGCATGACGACGCGCTTGTCGGCGTAGCGGTCGAACGCCGCGGCGAAGGCGGGATCGTCGATCTCGGGCAACGGTTCGGCCGCTTCGGCGACGAGCTCCGCCAGCGTCTTCTCGACCGCCGGGCGGTGCACGCTGGCCGCGCGGGTGCCATCCTCGGACAGACCGTGCGTTCCGATCAGCGGCACGAACCTCACCGCGCCGAGATCGCTGCTGTCCCAGCGGTCTTCGCCGGTTCGGGTGATCCGACACAGCTTCTGAACGTCCTCGCCGCCGACGGGGATCACCAGGTGCCCGCCGACCTTGAGCTGGCGCTTGAGCGCCTCGGGCACTTCGGGGCCGCGCGCGGCGACGAGGATCGCGTCGAACGGCGCCTCGTCGGGCAGGCCGCCGCTGCCGTCGGCCGCGATGATCGTGACGTTGTCGTAACCCAGTCGGGCCAAGCGCAGCTCGGCCGCGTCGGCCAACGGCTTGTGCCGTTCGATCGCGAACACCCGGTCGGCGATCCGGCTGATCAGCGCCGCGGCGTAGCCCGAGCCGCCGCCGACCTCGAGCACGACGTCGCCGCGTGCGATCTCCGCCGCCTCGATCATCGCCGCGACGATATAGGGCTGCGAGATCGTCTGCCCTTCGCCGATCGGCAATGGGCCGTCGTCGTAGGCGAACTCGCGCAGGTTCTCGGGCACGAAGTCCTCGCGCGGCACCTCGCGGAAGGCGGCGAGGATGCCGGGATCGCGAATTCCGCGCGCGGCAAGGTGGCGTTCGACCATCGCCTCGCGGCGGCTCAGGACATCCTGCTCCATGCCGAACAGCCTTTCCAGCCAGCGGCGAATGGCGCCGTCAGGCAGCTTCGATGACCCTGGCGATGTCCGGGCCCGGCATCCCGGTCAGCAGCTTGTCGAGCTCGCCGACGATCGCGGCTTGGGTTCCTTTGCCATAGTGCCGGCGCATCTCGCCCAGCGTGTCGGGATCGGCGACGACCAGCAGTTGCTCGATCCGGTTCTGGTCGACCGCGCGGTTGAGCCAGCCGGCGACCCCGGCGGCGTGATCGAGCTTGTCCTGGGTGCGCCAGGCGTCGCTCTTGGCGTCGGTGTCGTGGTGCCCGGACGCGCCGCTCTCGCCGAAGCCCTCGACCTCGGGCTCGGCTTCGAGCTCGAGCTCGGGCGCGAGGCCGGCGCCGCGGTTGCGCATCAGCAGGAAGCGCTCGCCGTCGACGACCGCGACGTGCGCGTTGGCGGGGAGTTGCATGCGGGTTCTCCTCTTTTGCGAGGGAGAACGGGCGAGCGCGGAGTTGGTGCCAAGGCAAAGGGCCGGAGGATCGCTCCCCCGGCCCCGCTCGTCGTGTGTTGGGCAGTCGGGCTCAGAAGTCCATCCCGCCCATTCCGCCCATGCCGCCGCCACCCATCGGCATCGCCGGCTTGTCGTCGGGCTTCTCGCTGATCGCCGCCTCGGTGGTGATCAACAGGCCCGCGACCGAGGCCGCGTCCTGCAGCGCGGTGCGGACGACCTTGGTCGGGTCGACCACGCCCGCCGCGGCGAGATCCTCGTACTGCTCGGTCTGGGCGTTGAAGCCCTGGGCCTCGTTGCCCTCGCGCAGCAGGTTGCCCGAGATCACCGCGCCGTCGTGGCCGGCGTTCTCGGCGATCTGACGCACCGGCGAGAGGATCGCCTTGCGGACGATCTCGATCCCGCGGGTCTGGTCGTCGTTGACGCCCTTGAGCCCGTCGAGCGCCTTGGTCGCGTAGAGCAGCGCGATGCCGCCGCCCGGGACGATGCCTTCCTCGACCGCGGCGCGGGTCGCGTGGAGCGCATCGTCGACGCGGTCCTTGCGCTCCTTGACCTCGATCTCGGACGCGCCGCCGACCTTGATCACCGCGACCCCGCCCGCGAGCTTGGCCAGCCGCTCCTGCAGCTTCTCCTTGTCGTAGTCGCTGGTGGTGGTCTCGATCTGGGCGCGGATCTGCTCGACCCGGGCCTTGATCTCGTCCGTGCCGCCGGCGCCGTCGACGATCGTGGTGTTGTCCTTGTCGATCGACACCCGCTTGGCCTGGCCGAGCATGCCGACGGTGACGTTCTCGAGCTTGATCCCGAGATCCTCGGAGATCATCTCGCCCGCGGTCAGCGTCGCGATGTCGCCGAGCATCGCCTTGCGGCGATCGCCGAAGCCGGGGGCCTTGACCGCCGCGACCTTGAGGCCGCCGCGCAGCTTGTTGACCACCAGCGTGGCCAGCGCCTCGCCCTCGATGTCCTCGGCGATGATCAGCAGCGGACGGCCCGACTGCACCACCGCCTCGAGGATCGGCAGCATCGCCTGGAGCGACGACAGCTTCTTCTCGTGGATCAGGATGTAGGGGTTCTCGAGCTCGACGGTCATCTTGTCGGGGTTGGTGATGAAGTACGGGCTGAGGTAGCCGCGGTCGAACTGCATGCCCTCGACCACGTCGAGCTCGAACTCGAGGCCCTTGGCCTCCTCGACGGTGATCACGCCTTCCTTGCCGACCTTGTCCATCGCCTCGGCGATCTTCTCGCCGACCTCGCGGTCGCCGTTGGCGGCGATGCTGCCGACCTGGGCGATCTCGTTGTTGTCCGAGACGTCCTTCGAGCGCTGCTTGAGGTCGTCGACGACCTTGGTCACCGCGAGGTCGATGCCGCGCTTGAGGTCCATCGGGTTCATGCCCGCGGCGACCGCGGTCATCCCGTCGCGGACGATCGCCTGGGCGAGCACGGTGGCGGTGGTGGTGCCGTCGCCGGCGAGGTCGTTGGTCTTCGACGCCACTTCGCGCAGCATCTGCGCGCCCATGTTCTCGAACTTGTCCTTGAGCTCTATCTCCTTGGCGACGGTCACGCCGTCCTTGGTGATCCGCGGCGCGCCGAAGCTCTTGTCGATGACCACGTTGCGGCCCTTGGGGCCGAGCGTGACCTTCACCGCGTCGGCGAGGATGTCCACACCCTTGAGAATCCGCTCACGCGCGTCGCGCGAGAACCGTACGTCCTTGGCAGCCATCTTACTGTTCCTTCAAGTCTCGAATGTTCCGAATGTTCGCAGTGGCCATAAGGCCGAAGTCAGCCGACCCCGGCGTTCGCCGGGGCAGGCCATCGTTGGTCACCCAACGATGCCCAGGATGTCGCTTTCCTTCATGATCAGCAGGTCTTCGCCGTCGACCTTGACCTCGGTTCCCGACCACTTGCCGAACAGGATCCTGTCGCCGGCCTTGACGTCGCACGGGGTGATTTTGCCGTCGTCCGAGCGCGCGCCCGAGCCGACCGCGACGACTTCGCCCTCGCTCGGCTTTTCCTTGGCGCTGTCGGGAATGATGATCCCGCCGGCGGTCTTCTCTTCGGCTTCGATACGGCGCACGAGCACGCGGTCGTGCAGCGGACGGAAGTTCATGGATTGCTCCCTTGCCTATGATCTAGAAATGCGCGTTGGCACTCGCCCGAGGCGAGTGCCAACGGCGCGCATATGGGAGGGTGGCGGCTGAGCGTCAAGCGCTGGCGCGCGCAAAAATTTATCCGCGGTTCAGGCGGCCGGCATCAGCCCGAGGCGCTCGCGCGCATTCCAGCGCCACAGCAGCAGCGCGGCGACGACCACCAGGCCCGCGGCGAGCCCGATCCAGACGCCGAGCCCCTCGAGCGGGGTGTAGAAGCCCAGCCAGATCGCGATCGCGAACCCCGCCGCCCAATAGCCGAACAGCGCGATCCACATCGGCACGCGGGTGTCCTGCAGCCCGCGCAGCGCGCCCGCCGCGACCGCCTGGGTGCCGTCGAACAGCTGGAACGCGGCGGCGACGATCAGGTACTGCAGCGCGAACCCGACCATCGCCGCCTTGGCCGGGTCGCCCGGATCGACGTAGAGGCTGAGCGCCAGCCCCGGCGCGATCAGGATCGTGCCCGCGGTCACCACCATGAACGAGCTGCCGAGGGCGATCGCCACCCAGCCCGCCCGCCCCGCCCCGGCGGCATCGCGCGCGCCGTAGAAGTAACCGACCCGGATGGTCGCCGCCTGGGCGATCCCGAACGGGATCTGGAAGGCGATCGCGGCGACCTGCAGCGCGACGGTGTGCCCGGCGAGCTCGGCCGGGCCGATCCGCCCGACCAGGAACGCCGCGCCGCTGAACAGCCCGGCCTCGGCGAGAATGGTCAGCGCGATCGGCCCGCCGATCCGGACGAGATCGCGCAGCCGCTGCCATTCGGGGCGCCAGAGCCGCCCGAGCAGGCGATAGCGGCGCAAGCCGCGGTCGCCGAACAGCACCGCGACATACGCGCCGAAGATGAACAGCGAGGTGACCACGCTGGCCAGCGCCGAGCCTTCGAGCCCCCACGCCGGGAACCCGAAATGGCCGAACACGAAGGCGTAGTTGGTCAGCGCGCTGACCCCCAGCGCGAGCCCGGTGATCGCGGTCGCGAACACCGGCCGGCCGAGCGCCGAGATCACGTTGCGCAGCACGTTGGCGGCGATCATCGGGATCATCGCCCACATGATGATCTTGAGGAACCCGTCGGCGAGGCGCGCGACTTGCGGGTCTTGGCCCGTCGCGCGCATGAACTGCTCGCCGGCGAGGCACAACGCCATCCCCGCAAGCCCGCTGACCGCCGCCAGCCACAGCCCCATCCGCGCCGAGCGGCGAACCTCGCGCACCGCGTGGCGGCGCCGCCCGAGCTCGGCCGCGACCAGCGCCGCGACCGCGCCGGTCAGCCCCGACAGGCACCACATCACCAGCCCGAAGATCGAGATCGACAGGCTCGCCGCAGCGAGCTCGTTCTCGCCGAGCCGGGCGACGAACATCACGTCGATCGCGTGGACCAGCATCTGCAGCAGGTTGGCGAGCGCGAGCGGCACCGCCAGCCGCAGCGTCGCCGCGAACTCGGCGCGGGTCGAGACCGGTTCCCCGGCGTGCATCGCGGCAATAGGGGCGGCTGCGTGCGGCATAAAGCCGGCCCGGATAGGCTCGCGCGCCGCCGGGAGAAACGCTCGACCTCGCCGCGGGCGCGGATTTCCGCGGAATTGCGGCCTATCGGCAACACCGGAATACCGATCGCGGTTCGTGCGTTTAGAGGCCTGACCCTCGGGAAAAGGACTCAAGCCCATGACCGACAACGATAATCGCAAGGACGGCCCCGAGCGCGGCGAGCTCCCCAGGCAACGCCAGGACGATCGCGCCCGCCAGCAGGAAGCCCAGCAAGACGCGCAGCCCAACCGCAACACCCGCGACGACGGTCGCGGCCGCGACGCGAGTCGCACCGGGAGCGACAGCGACGCCGATTGAAGCAAGTGAGTCGGTTTCGCGAGAGCTGACCGGATGAGCGGGTCCTGACCGTTCAGCTTGCGGTCAAGCGCGCGACCGCAGTCCGCGGCGATGATCCGCACGCCGATTTTCGCCATCGCCGCCCTCGCCGCCGGGCTTTCCTCTCCCGCGCGTGCCGACGAGCTGTTCGCGGGCGGCTATGCCCACGCGGTGGGTACGCCGTTGAGCTTCGACACCGGCGAAGGGGGCGTCGATCTCCAGCTTGGCTATCGATTCGACCGGATCGAGGAACTGAGCTTCCTCGGCAAGCCCGCGCCGTACATCGTCGGTTCGCTCAGCACTCGCGGCGACACCTCGTTCGCCGGGGTGGGGCTGAGCTGGCGCCTCGGCGGCGGGCGGTTCTACGCGAGGCCGGAGATCGGCGTGGTCGTCCATGACGGCCCGCGATTGAGGATCAGGCCCGACGGCACCCACACCGAGCTTGGCAGCAGGGTATTGTTCGAGCCGGGGATCGGCTTCGGCGCGCGGGTCTCGCCGCGGCTCTCGATCGAGGCGAGCTGGATTCACATCAGCCAGGCGCGGGTGTTCGATAGCAAGCAGAACCCGGGCATCGACATGTGGGGCGCCCGGCTCAACTGGAAGCTGTAGGAAAGCGCCAATCCAGGATCCCGACCGCGCGGGCGGCGTCAGCAAATCTTGCGCGAGCTGAGGATGCGGTTGGCGGTGTCGGAGCTTGCGGCGATACTCCAGCGCGGCGCGCTAGTCGATGATCCCCACCGCTCGCCCCGCGCGCTCGAACATTCCGAGGATCGTCTCGACCTGCTCCGCGGTGTGCTCGGCGCACAGCGAGCAGCGCAGCAGGGTCATGTTGGCCGGGGTCGCCGGCGGGCGGGCGAGGTTGACGTAAAGGCCTTCCTTGAGCAGCGCTTCCCACATCGCCGCGCCGCGCTCGAGATCGGGCATGATCACCGCGATGATCGCCGACTGCGGCTCTTCGGTACCGAGCTGGAAGCCGCGCGCTTTGAGGCCGGCGTGGAGCGTCCTGGAATTCTCCCACAAGTGCGCGCGCTTGTTCGAGCCGCGCATCAGCTTGCGGATGCTGGTCGCGGCGGTGGCGACCACGCTCGGGGGCAGGCTCGCGGTGAACACGTAGGGGCGGCAGACCAGCCGCAGGATCTCGAACTTGGGGTGGTTGGAGACGCAGAACCCGCCGACGGTGCCGACCGACTTGGAGAACGTGCCGATGACGAAGTCGACTTGGTCGAGGCAGCCCTGATCCTCGGCCACGCCGCGGCCGTTGGGGCCGATGAAGCCCATCGAGTGCGCCTCGTCGACCAGCACCATCGCCCCCGCGGCCTTGGCGACACGGACCATTTCGCGGAGCGGGGAGATGTCGCCGAGCATCGAATAGACGCCTTCGAGCACGACCAATTTGCCCGCGCCTTCGGGGATGCGGTTGAGGCGCTTTTCCATCGCCTCGATGTCGTTGTGCTTGAACGGAACGACTTCGGCGTCGCCCAGCTTGCACCCGTCCCAGATGCTGGCGTGGCTGTCGATATCGAGGACGATGTAGTCGCCCTTGCCGGCGATCGTCGAAATGATCCCGAGGTTGGCCTGGTAGCCGGTCGAGAACACCATCGCGTGGTCCATCGCGTAGAACTCGCAAAGCGCGTCCTCGACCGCCTTGTGCCCCGCATAGGTGCCGTTGAGCACGCGGCTGCCGGTGGTGCCCGAACCGAATTCGTCGAGCGCGCGCACTTGCTGAACAGGTCGGGGCCTGAGCCTTCCAGCACGCTCGGGCGGTCGGCTTCGTCTATTCCCTCGGTCATGATTGCAGCTTCGTCACCGCGTCGATCAACTGGCCGTAAGTCTCGATTTCGGCTTGCTGGTTCATGGTGATGATGATGTCGAACTCGTCCTCGATCGCCGCGACGAAATCCATCACCGTCAGGCTGTCCCACTCGAGGTCGCCGGCGAAAGTGGTCGCCTCGTCGATCGCGACGCCCTTCTTGTTGAACGGCGCGATGATCGCGGCGATCCGATCGGCGACGGCGTCGCGGTCCATTGCGGTACTCCCCATGCGGCCTCCGGGGCGGGCCTGTGCCATCCGAATACGGCCGAAAAGCGGCCCGTCCAGCGGCTTGTCAATCGTTACGCTTTTGTGTCATTCCTAAGCCCATGGAAAAGCAGGGGGTTCAGCAGGATCGCGGGGCCGACGTGGTGCCGATCGACCCGACGGTCACGAGCGCTCCGACTGCGCCCGCGGCGACCCCGTCGATGCCCTCGCCGACCGGCTTCTCCAACCACGCGATCCACCTCGTCCGCACCTCGATGCAGATGAACCTCGCGCTGTCGCAGATGGCCGACCAGAAGGCTTCGATCCTGATGGGAGCGACCTTCGTCGTGTTCACCATCGCGGTCGGCCAGGCGCGCGGCGGCGGCGATATCCCCTACAGCCTCGCGGTGCTGGCGCTGTTCGCCTTTCTCTCGGCGCTGTTCGCGGTGTTCGCGGTGCTGCCTTCGATCCGCCCGCCCAAGCAGAACGTGAGCCAGCTCAACAAGCTGTTCTTCGGCCATTTCACCCAGATGACCGAACAGGACTGGGCCGATGCGGTGGTCGACGACCTGCGCGCCGATGAAACCGTTTTCCGCGCGATGCTCCATGACGTCTATCAGAACGGTCAGGTGCTTCAGGGCAAGAAATACAAGTATCTGGGCCGGGCTTATCGGATCTTCATCGTCGGGCTCACGCTGACTTTGGCCACCTTCGTCGCCGAGAGCTTCAACCTGCTCTGATCGCTCAGACCAGCTTCCTGACCGCCGTCATGAACGGGCCGATCGATACCGGCTTGGCGAGGTAGCCGTCGGCCCCGGCCTGGCGGATGCGCTCCTCGTCGCCCTTGCCGGCATAAGCGGTGACCGCGAGCACCGGAATCGCGCGCAAGGTGCTGTCGCCCTTGATCGCCTCGATCAGCTCGAGCCCCGAGACGGTCGGCAGCTGGATGTCCATGATCACCAGGTTGGGGACGAACTCGCGGGTCCGTTCGAGCACCGTCTCGCCGTCGGCGACCGGCTCGACCGCGAAGCCGTTGGCGCGGAGCAAGTCGCAGAACAGCTTGCGGTTGAGGTCGTTGTCCTCGACAACGAGGATGCGCTTTGCCATGCGCAGCCTCTATGCCGGGCTTACGAGGCTGACAATTCTCCGCGACCGCTCATCCCCCGCCGCCGATCCGCAGGCGCTCGCTCTATCGGCGCTCGGCTGGGTGCTGGCCGACGACGACCGCGCCGCGCGCCTGCTCGCGCTGACCGGGCTGACCCCCGCCGACTTGCGCGCCGGGCTGGGCGATCCCGCGGTGCTCGGCGCGGTGCTCGACTTCATCGCCGGGCACGAGCCCGACCTCGTGCTCGCCGCGCACGAGCTGGGGGTCGAGCCGCTGGCGCTGGTCCGCGCGCGGGATCGGCTGGCATGAGCCGCCCGCTGATCGTCAGCGACTGCGACGAGGTGCTGCTGCACATGGTCGCCCCGTTCCGCGACTGGCTGGCCGAAACGCAGGGCGTCGAGTTCCGCATGGCGGGCAAAGATTTTTCGCAGGCGCTGCGATGGCTGGCAAGCGGCGAGCTGCTCACGCGGGCGGAAATCTGGGATCATCTCGGCCGCTTCTTCGATACCGAAATGCACCGCCAGACGCCGATCCCCGGCGCGCTTGAAGGCATTGCGGCGCTGTCCGACCACGCCGACGTGGTTGTGCTGACCAACATCCCAGACATATGCCAGGCGATGCGCGCTGCCTGGGACAGCGCGCTGCCGTGGCTGCTCGAGCGCATCGAAGGAGTGAACGCATGACTGTCGAAGCCAGGCTGGCCGAGCTCGGCCTGACGCTGCCCCAGCCCGCCGCGCCGGTCGCGGCCTATGTGCCCGTCGTCATCGCCAACGGGCTGGCGCACGTTTCGGGCCAGGTCTCGATGAAGGACGGCGCACTGATCAAGGGCCGGCTCGGCGAGGAGGTCAGCCTCGACGAGGGCATCGCCGCGGCGCAGGCCTGCGGGCTGATGATCGTCGCGCAATTGAAGGCCGCGCTCGGCGACCTCGGCCGGGTCGAGCGGATCGTCAAGCTGGGCGCGTTCGTCAACTCGACCGCCGACTTCACCGACCAGCCCAAGGTCGCCAACGGCGCCAGCGAGCTGATGGTCGCGCTGTTCGGCGAGGCCGGGCGCCACGCGAGGAGCGCGGTCGGCGTCCCGACATTGCCGTTGGGCGTCGCGGTGGAGATCGATGCGGTTGTCGCCGTTCGCGCCGATTGACGCCTGGCTTTGCCCGCCGCCCGATCCGGCGCGGGTCGGCTGGCTGGCGAGCACGACTTACGCGCATCGCGGCCTCCACGGCGGCGGGCTCATCGAGAACTCGCCGAGCGCCTTCGCCGCGGCGAATGCGCGCGGGCTGGGGATCGAGTGCGACGTCCAGCGCAGCCGCGACGGCCAGGCGATGGTCTTCCACGACTGGGAGCTCGACCGCCTGACCGGCGCGAGCGGCGCGGTCAGGGAGCGCGATGCGGCCGAGCTTGGCGGGATCGCGCTGAGCGGCAGCGGCGACACGATTTCGACCCTGCCCGAACTGCTGGCCCAGGTCGCGGGCCGGGTCCCGCTGCTGATCGAGATCAAGTCGAAGCGCGAGGTCCGCTTCGGGCCGCTGTGCCTGGCGGTGCGGCGCGCGGTCGAAGGCTATCGCGGCAAGTGCGCGGTGATGAGCTTCGATCCGCGCGTGGTCCGCTGGTTCCGCGAGCACGCTCCGCACCTGGTCCGCGGGCTGGTGGTGACCGAAGAGGGCCATCGCACGCTGTCGGGCCGCTATCGCCGTCATCTCTCGCTGTGGCGCGGCAAGCCCGAGTTCCTCGCCTACGACGTCCGCGACCTGCCCTCCGGGTTCGCCACAGCGCAACGCAAGCGCGGGCTGCCGCTGCTGACCTGGACCGTGCGCAGCGAGGAGCTGGCCGAGCGCGCCCGGCTTCATGCCGAAGCGGCGATCGCGGAAGGCGCGGGGCTATCCAGTTGAAACCAAACCCGTTCGTGCTGAGCTTGTCGAAGCACCGTCTTTCACTTGTGCAATGGCCCGAAGAAGTGCGGTCCTTCGACAGGCTCAGGACGAACGGTGGAGGGGTTGGCGGGTAATGCCTGAGCCTGTCACTGCGCGGGTCGCCGGCGCCGTATCGGATCTTCCTGCCGCACAATGGGACGCGCTGAGCGGCGGCGGCAATCCGTTCATGCGTCACGCGTTCCTCGCCGCGCTCGAGCAGTCGGGCAGCGTCGGCGGGCGCAGCGGCTGGACTCCGGCGCCGTTGACCATCGCGGACGCCGACGGGCGCCTCGTTGCGGCGCTGCCGGCCTATCTCAAGCAGCACAGCCAGGGCGAGTACGTGTTCGACCACGCCTGGGCGGACGCCTGGAGCCGAGCGGGCGGGCGCTATTACCCCAAGCTGCAGATCGCCGCGCCGTTCACCCCGGCGACCGGTCCGCGACTGCTGACCCGCGACCCCGCGCTCGGCCTCGCGCTGCTCCGCGCCGCCGAGAAGCTGTGCGAGCTGCACCAATTGTCCTCGGCCCACGCGACGTTCGTCGAGCCCATGGAGGTCCCGCTGTTCGAAGCCGCCGGCTGGCTGATCCGCAGCGACATCCAGTTCCACTGGCGCAATCGCGGCTACGCCGACTTCGAGGACTTCCTCGCCCAGCTATCCTCGCGCAAGCGCAAGGCGATCCGCAAGGAACGCGCCGCGGCGCAGGCCGGAGTGCGGATCGAGGCGCTCAGCGGCGAGGCGATCCGCCCCGAGCACTGGGACGCGTTCTGGGAATTCTACCAGGACACCGGCAGCCGCAAATGGGGGCGGCCCTACCTGACCCGCGCGGCGTTCGACCGGTTCGGCGCGACGATGGGCGACGACATCGTGCTCGTCCTGGCGTTCGTCGAGGCCACACCGATCGCCGGCGCGCTAAACTTCCTCGGACGCGAGACGCTCTACGGACGCTACTGGGGCGCTTGCGTCGACAAGCCGTTCCTGCACTTCGAGCTGTGCTATTACCAGGCGATCGAGATCGCGATCGCGCGGGGGTTGGCCGGGGTCGAGGCCGGGGCGCAGGGCCCGCACAAGTTGTCGCGCGGCTACGAACCGGTGCGGACCTTCTCCGCCCACTGGGTTGCCGATCCCGGGTTCCGCGCGGCGGTGGCCGATTTCCTCGAGCGCGAGCGCGCCGGGGTCGATGCCGAGCAGGCGTTTCTGGGAGAGCGCGCGCCGTTTCGGAAGAACTAAGTCAAGCCGCCTTGCGCGATCCCGCCGCGAGCCATTCGCGGGCGCGGCGCTGGGCTTCGGCGATCTCGCGCGCGGTCATCTCGTCGGCGATGTCGGCGCGGCACCAGGCGCTTTCCTCGTGGCCCGCGACCGCGGCGAGGTTGAACCACTTGTGCGCCTCGATCAGGTCGCACTGCACCCCGTGGCTGCCGGTCGAATAGGCGACGCCGAGGTCGTAATAAGCGGCGATGTCGCCTTGCGCGGCCGCCGCGAGGCAGGCTGCGACCAGCAGGCCGGCGTTTGATTCCCCGGAAATCTCGATCGGCTGCTGGTTGATCGCAGCGATCCGCACGGTCCCCTGTTCCATATCTCCCAATCCCCCGATTGCCGGACATCCCCCGTCCGGTGTTCCCGCACCCTCACCAAACAGGGTCAACAAAGGGTTAACGGCGCGCCGCCGTCGGGTCCGGCGATGCCCCCGCGGTGTTGCGTTTCGGCGACAGTCAGCGCCGTAACCTCGAGAAAGAATCGCGCTCATTCGGCTGGGCTTAAGCTTTTCGGGGGTATCGCGCGGCCTGCCTTGATGGGCGCTTGTGCGCGACTCCAGCCGCAACTATAGGCGCGCACAAACAGGGACTTGGCGTAACAGCGCGGGTTCCTGGCCCAGGGGAAGGGGTTTGGAGAGACGGGATGGCGACGGTATTGGCGGACGAGATCGACGTGCTGGCGAAAGCGCGACGCGCTTTGCCGATGGAGTATGTGCCCAGTGACGGCGAGCCCTACATGGGCGACGCGCAGCTCGATTACTTCCGCCGGCTGCTGCTCGAATGGAAGAAATCGATCCTCTCGGCCTCCGCCGGAACGCTCCAGCTGCTGCAGGACGGGCCGATCCGCGAGCCCGACCTCAACGACCGCGCCTCGAGCGAGACCGACTGGGGGATCGAGCTCAGGACCCGCGACCGTCAGCGCAAATTGATCGCCAAGATCGACGCGGCGCTGCGCCGGATCGACGAGGGCGATTATGGCTGGTGCGAAGTGACCGGCGAGCCGATCGGGCTGGGCCGGCTGATCGCCCGGCCGGTCGCGACGATGACGGTCGAGGCGCAGCAGGCGCACGAACGCCGCGAAAAGATCTCGCGCGACAACTGAGCGCCGCGGCGAAGGCTGTGCGCCGTGTTAAGCAATTCTTCGGCTTCGTCCGCTAACTCCACCCGCAACGATTGAGCCGCCCCATGCGGCGGCCGCTGCAAGGGGTTCGCAGGATTTGCCCATGGCCGATCACGACCATCGCCAGCTTTCCCGCGACAGCCTGTTCCTGTTGGCCGAAGTGCGCGTCGACGGCGAGGATGCCGCGCACAAGGTCAAGGTCCGCAACCTCTCGGCCGGCGGCATGATGGCCGAAGGCGCGCTCAAGGCAGTTCGCGGCAGCCGGATCGCGGTCAACATCCGCAACATCGGCTGGGTCGACGGGGCGGTCGCCTGGGTCCAGGGCGATCGCTGCGGGATCGCTTTCCAAGAAGATATCGACCCGATGATCGCTCGCGCGCCGCTGAACGTCGGCGAAGAAACACTGCGCGGCGTCAGGCCCCCATTGATCATCGATAAACGCCGCATCCGCGGGCGTTGATCGGGCCGGCTTTTCCACGCTCGGTGACGCGCCAACGCGCTGTCCTGCGAGCGCATCCCTGCTACAAGCTCGCCGATGCGCGGCGCTGTCCTCTCGCTAGCTCTGCTTGCAGCGCTGCTCGCGGCTTGCGGCCGGCGCGACGACGGCCCGGTCAGGGTCTCGGTGATCGGCGCCGGCGAGGCTTTCGCGGAGGCGCGCGGGGTCCGTCTCGGCGCGGCCGCGCAGTTGCTCCGCGCGGCGACGACCGAGGGCCTGGTCGGGTTCGACGCCGAAGGCCGGGTGGTTCCCGCGCTGGCCGACCGCTGGATCGTCACCGAAGGCGGGCAGAGCTACATCTTCCGCCTGCGCAACGGCGAATGGCCCGACGGCAGCGCAATCACCGGCGAAGACACCGTCAAGGCGCTGCGGCGGACCATCGCCTCGTTGCGGGGCACCGCGCTGGCCCGCGATCTCGCCGCGATCGACGAGGTTCGGGCGATGGCCGGCCGCGTCGTCGAAATCCGCCTCGAGGTTCCCGTGCCCGATTTCCTCGACTTGCTCGCCCAGCCCGAGCTGGGGCTGACCTGGAAAGGCGAGGGCGCCGGGCCGATGACGTTCGACCGGCTCGACGAGGTCGCGGTGCTCGAGCCGATTCCGCCCGAAGCGCGCGGGTTGCCGGCCGAGGAAGGCTGGAGCGAGCGACTGCGGCCGCTGCGGGTGCGCTTCGAGCCCGCCGCCGCCGCGGTCGCGCGGTTCGACGAGGGCTACGCCGACATCGTGCTGGGCGGCACTGCCGACACGCTGCCGCTGGTACGCACTTTCGGGCTGTCGCGCGGCAATCTCCGCCTCGATCCGGTGATCGGCCTGTTCGGGCTGGTGGTGACGACTCGCGGCGGGTTTCTCGGCGATCCCGCCAACCGCGAGGCAGTGGCGATGGCGATCGACCGCGAGGCGCTGGTGGCCGAGTTCAACCTCGGCGGCTGGCAGCCGACCACGCGGATCGTCTCGCCCGAGGTAAGCGACGACCTCGGCACCGTCGGCGAGCGCTGGGAGGGGATCGAGATCGCCGAGCGCCAGCGCGCCGCCGCCTCGCGCGTCGCGCGCTGGGCGTTCGGCCGTGACCAGCCCCTGCGCCTGCGCATCGCCCTGCCCCAGACCCCCGGGGCGACGATCATCTTCGATCGCTTGCGCCAGGATTTCGCCGCGATCGGCGTGACCGCGGTGCGCGCGGAGGAGGGGAAGCCCGCCGATTTGCGGCTGCTCGACGCGGTCGCGCGCTACGGCCGCGCCGCCTGGTTCCTCAACCAGTTGAGTTGCGCCGCCGGTCGCGCGGTGTGCAGCCCCGAAGGCGACGCCGCGGCCGAGGCCGCGCTGACCGCGCCCGACCAGGCGACCCGCGAGGGCCTGCTGGCCGAGGCCGAGGCCGAGATCACCGCCGCCAACGGCTTCATCCCGTTCGCCCGGCCATTGCGCTGGTCGCTGGTCCGCGGCGACATCACCGGCTTCGCCACAAACCCGTGGGGCCTGCATCCCTTGCTCCCGCTCGCGCTGGCCCCCAGATAGGGCTCGATGGAACCCGAATCCCCGCCCGCCGCCAAGCCCCGGCCGATGGGCTTCGAGATGCCCGGCCTCGGCCGCGACGCCGCCGCGGTCCGCCAGCGCCTCGAAGCGGTCGAGAAGCTGCTCGAGCGCAGCCTGACCGTGCCCGGAACCCGCATCCCGGTCGGGCTCGACGCCATCGCCGGGCTGATCCCGGTGGTCGGCGACCTGATCACCGCGGCGATGGGCGCGTGGCTGGTGTGGGAGGCGAGGAACCTCGGGTTGCCCAAGTGGCAATTGTGGCGGATGGCGGCCAATATCGGGGTCGATACCGCGCTCGGCGCGGTCCCGGTGGTCGGCGACGTGTTCGACTTCGCGTTCCGCTCGAACAGCCGCAACTTGCGCATCGTCAAGCGCCACCTCGACAAGCACCACCCGGCGACGCGCGTGATCGAGGGTTGAGTTTCCCCTCCCGGCTGCGGGAGGGGCAGCGAGACTTGGCGGCGGAGCCACTTAGTCGCAGCGGGGTGGGCCTGACGGCCCAGCGCTTCGCGCGCCCACCCCTAACCCCTCCCGCAAGCGGGAGGGGAATCAGAAGTCGACCGCGATGCCCTTGTGCACCCAGTCGCCGTAGCGCGTCGGGTCGAGCGGATCGGACGACGGCTCGGGCGCGCGGGGCTCGGGGACCGGGGCGTTGGTCCAGTGCGCGGGCTTCCTGAACTCGGCCGGGCGGCGGGTGGCGCGTTGCATCGGCGCCTTGTGCGCGCGCTCGAAGCGGCGCGCAATTGCAAAGCCCGCAGGCGGCCGATAGCGCCGCGCAAGTGAGCCCGCCTCCCGAACCCGCCGGCCTGCCCGCGCGCCGCGCCGCGCTGCGCTTGCTCGACGCCGTGCTGCGCCGCGGCGAGACGCTCGAGCAGGCGAGCGGGGCGATGCGCGGGTTGGCGGGCGAAGACCGTGCGCTGGCGCTGGCGGTCGCCAGCGAGGCGTTGCGTTGGCTGACCGACCTCGACACGCTGATCGATTCGGCGACACGCCAGCCGCTGCCCGCCGACGCCAAGCCGCGCGCCGTGCTGCGGCTGATGCTCGCCCAGGCGCTGCGCCTCGGCACCCCGCCGCACGCGGTAATCGCGACCGCGCTGCCGCTGCTCGCCGGCGGGCCGCGGCGGCTGGCGCACGGGGTGTTCTCGGCGCTGCTCAAGCGCGGCGCCGTGTTGCCCGCAGCGCCGAGCCTGCCGCCCGCCGTCGCCGAGCGGTGGGAATGCGCCTGGCCGGGCCGATCCGGGCCGATCGCCGCGGCGCTGGCCGAGCCGCCGCCGCTCGACCTGACGCTGCGCGATTCCGCGCAAACGGCGGAGTGGGCCGAGCGGCTGGGCGGGATGTGGCTGTTGCCCGGCCACGTCCGAATTCCGCGCGGGCGCGCGGTCGAGACGCTGCCCGGCTTCGCCGACGGCGCGTGGTGGGTGCAGGATCTTGCCGCGAGCCTGCCGGCGCGGCTGCTCGGGCCGGGCAAGGGGCGACGAGCGCTCGACCTCTGCGCGGCACCGGGAGGCAAGACGCTCCAGCTCGCCGTTGCGGGCTGGCGCGTCACCTCGCTCGACAAGTCGGCACGGCGGCTTGAAATGCTGCGCAGCAATTTGCGGCGCACCGGGCTCGACGCCGAGGTGATCGAGGCCGACGGGTTGACGTGGGAGAGCCCCGACGAGTTCGATGCGATCCTGCTCGACGCGCCGTGCACCGCGACCGGAACCTGCCGCCGCCACCCCGATGTGCTGCACCGGATTGCTGCGCGGCAAATCGTCGAGATGGCCGAGCTTCAGGCCGCGATGCTCAAGCGCGCGGCAAGCCTGCTCGCGCCCGGCGGGAGGCTGGTCTATGCGACCTGCTCGCTCGAGCCCGAGGAGGGCGAGGTGCTGGCCGCGCGCATTTCGCTGTCCGGCGTTCCGATCCGGGCCGACGAGCTTCCCGCCGGCATCCTTCCGACCGCGGAAGGCTGGCTGCGCACCGATCCCGGCATGCTCGCCGAGCACGGCGGCCTCGACGGATTCTTCATCGCGCGGTTCATTAACGAGGCGTAAAAATAGGCGGTTAAGGACCGCTTACCTCAAGCCGGCTTGACCTTCGCCGCGAAGCTCTTGCGCAGCTTCATCAGCTTGGGCGGGATCGTCGCCAGGCAATAGGGATTGCGCTGCCCCTCGCCCTCCCAGTACTCCTGGTGATAACCTTCGGCCGGATACCACGTCGCCGGTCCCTCGATCGTCGTCACCACCTTGCCGCCGCGCTCCTCGTTGGCGCGCGCGATTGCCGCTTCGGCTTCTTCATGTTGATCCTCATCGAGCGGAAAGATCGCCGAGCGGTATTGCGTGCCGATGTCGTTGCCCTGGCGGTTCAACTGGGTAGGGTCGTGCGTGCCCATGAACACGTCGAGCAGCTGGGCGTAGTCGATGATCGCGGGGTCATAGGTCACCCGGATCGCCTCGGCGTGGCCGGTGGTCCCCGAGCACACCTGCTTGTAGCTGGGGTCGGCGACGGTGCCGCCGATGTAGCCGCTCTCGACCTCGCTCACCCCGATCACGTCGCGGAACACCGCCTCGGTGCACCAGAAGCACCCGCCCGCGAAAATCGCCGTTTCCATGCCGTTCTCCTTCGCCGAGCGAGATAGGGCGCGCCGCGCGGCTTGTCATCGCCGGGCCGCGGGCTAAGTTGCCGCATCCTTTCTACCCGGAGACCCTATGATGCGCCGCCTGAGCCTGCTTGCCCTGTCCGCCGTTCTCCTCGCCGCGCCCGCCGCCGCCGACCATCACGCCGAAGCCGGCAAGGCGGCGATGACCCCGGCGAGAATCAGCCCCGCGCTCGCCGCCGCGGTCGCCGATCCGCGCCGCGACGAGGATCGCGCCCGCGACGTCTGGCGCAAGCCGGCCGAGACGCTGAGCTTCTTCCAGGTCGGACCGGAGATGAAGGTCGGCGAGTATGCGCCCGGCGGCGGCTGGTACTCGCGGCTGCTCGGGCTCTATCTCGGGCCCAAAGGCAAGCTCGTCGGGCTCTATTTCGACCCCACCTCCGGAGCGTTCAGCGAGCAGTCGCAGAAAGGCATCCGCGACGGCGCGGCCAAGTACCCGGCCGATGTCGCGGGCTGGTCGGGCCTGCCCGCCGAACGCTTCTCGGCGATGACGCTCGAGTCGATACCCGACGCCGAGAAGGGCACCTTCGACCGGATCATCGTCGCGCGGATGATGCACAACCTGATGCGCTGGAACATCGCCGACCGCGAGATCAAGGCGATGCGCAGCTTGCTCAAGGACAGCGGCCTGATCGGCATCGAGCAGCACCGCGCCAAGGCCGACGCGCCGTTTTCCTACGCCGACGGCAGCAAGGGCTACTTGCGCGAGGCCGACGTGATCAAGTTCATGGAGGTCAACGGCTTCGACTACGTCGGCAAGAGCGAGGCCAACGCCAACCCCAGGGACACCGCGAACCATCCCGAAGGCGTATGGGAGCTGCCCCCTAGCTGGCGGACCAAGCGCGAGGAGCTCAAAGGCATCGGAGAATCCGACCGGATGACACTGCTGTTCCGCAAGCGCGCGTGAAGCGCGTTGCCGCCCTTCTCGCGCTGATGCTGGCCGCGTGCGGCGAGCGCGAGCCCAATCCGCGCGGGGTCGATCACGATGAGACGCTGCTCTCGCTCTCGGCCACCGGCGAGGCCGAGGCCGTGCCCGACGAGGCTTTCATCGAACTCGGGGTCAACTCCTACGCCGCCAGCGCGCGCGCCGCGCAAGCCGCCAACACCGACAAGATCGAAGCGATCGTCGAGGCGCTCGCCGATCTGGGGGTCGCTGCCAAGGACACCCAGACGCGCAACCTGTCGCTGCAGAAGATCGAGTACGGCGCCAACAAGGGTCGCTACCAGGCGAGCAACATCCTGCGCGTGCGGCTGCGCGACGCGCCGCGCGCGGGCGAGGCGGTGACCCGCGCGACCGAGGCCGGGGCCAACGTGCTTGGCGGGCCGACGCTGCGCATCGCCGATCCCGAGAAAGCCAACCGCGGCGCCTACATCGCCGCCTACCGCGCCGCGCGGACCCGCGCCGAGGCTTATGCCGAGGCGGCGGGCATGGAGATTTCGCGGGTGCTGGCGATCCGAGATGGCGGCCAGTTCGGCGGCGGCTATCCTCCGCCCTATCCAATGCCCGAGCAGGCGATGGATGCGGCAGCACGGACCGCAGCGCCGGTGCCGGTCGCGCCTCCGCCACCGCCCTCGATCCGTCCGGGGACGACGCTGACCCGGGTCTCGGTCCAGGTGGACTTCGCGCTCGAGCCGAAATAACCGCGCCAGCCATGGACACGCTTTCCGTCGCCGCGCTCCAGCTGCCGCTCAACGCCCCGGACGAGGCCGACAACATCGCTGCTGTCGCAGCGCTGGTCGAGGATGCCGCGGCGCGCGGCGCGAAGATCGTGCTGCCCCCCGAGCTGTTCGCCGGCCCGTATTTCTGCGCGGTCGAGGACGAGGCGCGGTTCGCACTCGCCCGCCCGCTCGGCGAAAGCGCTTCGGTGCGCGAGATGCAGCGGCTGGCCAAGGCGCTGAACGTCGCGATTCCGACCAGCTTCTTCGAGCGCGACGGGCATCACTACTACAATAGCCTGGCGATGATCGACGCGGGCGGCGAGGTGCTCGGCGTCTACCGCAAGAGCCACATCCCCGACGGGCCGGGCTACGAGGAGAAGTACTACTTCCGCCCCGGCAACACCGGCTTCAAGGTGTGGGACGTGTGCGGCGCGACGATCGGCGTGGGGGTGTGCTGGGACCAGTGGTACCCCGAATGCGCGCGGGCGATGGCGCTGCTCGGCGCCGAAATGCTGTTTTACCCTACCGCGATCGGCTCCGAGCCCTACGACCCCGATTTCGACACCAGCCGCATCTGGCGCCGGGCGATGCTCGGGCACGCGGCGTCGAACTGCCTGCCGGTGATCAGCGCCAACCGCATCGGTGAGGAGCATGGCCAGCGGTTCTATGGCCACAGCTTCATCTGCGACCAGTGGGGCGATTTCATTGCCGATTGCGGCCGCGAGGAAACCGGCGCGCTGGTCGCCACGCTCGACCTCGCCGCCGCGCGGCGGCATCGCGCGGGGATGGGCTTCTTCCGCGACCGCCGGCCCGAGCTCTACCGCCGCCTGGTCGAGGACGTCTGACGCACCGCTACCTGATCGCGCTCGGCGGCAACCTCCGCCACCCCCGCCACGGCGCGCCGCCCGGTGTCCTGCGAGCGGCGCTCGCCGCGCTGGCAACCGGGCCCGAGCTGGCGCTCGAAGCCGCCTCCCCGATCCTCGCCAGCGCGCCGCTCGGCCCGTCGCGCCGCCGCTACGCCAACGCGGTCGCGATCGTCGCCAGCCGGCTCGATCCGCCCGGGCTGCTGGCCCGGCTCCAGGCGCTCGAAGCGGAGTTCGGGCGCCGCCGCCGCGGCCGCCGCTGGGTGGCGCGCACGCTCGATCTCGACATCGTGCTGTGGAGCGGCGGGGCGTGGGCCTCGCCCGGGCTGACCGTCCCGCACCGGGCGTTCCGCCACCGCGGCTTCGTCGTCGGTCCGGCGCTGGCGATCGCCGCGACCTGGCGCGATCCGCTGACCGGCCTGACCTTGCGCCAGCTCGCTGCGCGCTTGACCCGCCCCAGCCCCGCCCGTAACGCCGCACCCGAGCGGGCCCTTAGCTCAGTTGGTAGAGCAACTGACTTTTAATCAGTAGGTCGCTGGTTCGAATCCAGCAGGGCTCACCACGCAGTTGTCGCGAAATCCGGCATTCGTAGGACGGCCGAGACTAAGTCCAGAAAGTCGCGCATTTCCGCCACATCCTCGCAGGCGGCGCACCGCCGACTGTGGACAGAGACACTTTGGCATCGGTCACCTTCCCGCAACTGGCACAGATTCTCCGCGTCCGAAAATGCGTCCTAAAAGTCTTTGAGTGGCTAAACGGCAGCTGGTCCGGCGTTTCGACCGCGCATGGGCCGGCAATGACCGCGAGCGAGGCTCCGCCGATCGCAACTTTTCCGATCCGGACAATCGTGTCGTGGGGGTGGAGCTCGCGGCTGACCAGCTTGTAGGGCGCCAGGATCGGCTTCACCGATTCCACATCGGGATCGCTGTCCAGCGACAGTTCGGCTAGCACGCGCTCGTCGCCGAGCGCACCCAGCACAACCCGTTCGGATCCAGGCATGTGAAGCGGCTGCAGCCCTGCACCGGAGATCCGGGCCAAAAGGCGCTCGGGACCAGCCAAGGGCAGCTACCGAACTTCTGTATAGATATATTCGTGCTGGCTGTCTCGAATGGTAAGCGTCCGCGCCCCGTTCTGATTGCCGACCAGCGCGTCGACGCCGATTGCGCCGGGGCCGATCGAAACGATCGAGATGCTGCCGTCGGGATTCGTCCGCGTGGCCAGCGGACCTTCGACGAAACCGGCCTTGAGCCATTTGGTGCCGTCTTGATCGCTTATGGTCACCGTACCGACTTCAGGGTTGCGATAGTTCGCCGCCAAGCTTGCGAGAACGACTGTGATAGCCGAGCAAGGTCCCGCCGTGCGTGACAACAGGAACGCCCCAGGCAACCCGCTCGAACAGGCCCATTCCATACCAGCTGTCCTCACCCACGGGAACGCCCCTCTTGCGGCGTTCGACCAAATTCGCTTCGCTCACCAGCCGCTTGCCGTCGGGAGTCAGCCCCTTCGATATTTCGAGCTGCGCGTAGCGTGCCATGTCGGCGGCGGTCGACCAGGCTCCGCCAGCTGGCCTGTGGGGATACACCGTATAGTTGAAGCCGTTCGGGATCACCATCATCCTGCCATCCACATCAAGCCCGTGCGGCCGCGCCCAGTTTCCGCGTGCTCCCTCCTCAAAATCGAAGGTCGTGTTGCGCATCCCCAAGGGCTCGAAGATCCGGGTCTCCATCGCCTTGTCAAAGGCGGCGCCGATTTCGAGCTTCGGATAGGCGAGCGCGCCTCCAAGATAACCGGCCGCCGACGCCATCAGGTTGTTGTACTGGAACAGTTCGCCAAATCCGCTGGTGGGTTGCGTCGTCCCGAGTTGCCGGAAGGTGTCGGTGGCCGGTGCTCCGCTGTCGGCAAGGATGAACGCATAATCCTTGCGGGGCAGGCCGGTGCAGGCGCAGACAAGGTGGCGGACGAGGGTCGATTGGGTGGTGGCGTCGCTGCCCAACCGGAATGAAGGGTAGAGCTGGGTAATTGGCTGGTCCCAGCGAAGCTTGCCTTCGTCGGCGAGCACCGACAGCAGAAGCGTCGACATCCCCTTGGTATTGGAGGCGATCATGAACTTGGTATCCTCAGTGACCGGCTGCGTAGAGCCGAGCTCGCGGACACCGACTCCGCCTTGCCAGACGACCTTGCCTTGATCGATGAATGCGATGCCGACGCCCGGCACTTCGAGAGCGCGCGCCGATTCCGTGACGAAATCGCGCAAGGCCTGGATGCGATCGGGAGTCAGCCGGTGCGGCGACTTGCCCGCAAAACTTTCGCGCTCATATCCCGCGGGCCGCAGGCTCTGCTGGATGATCGAGGCGGCTGCGGAGCGTTTGCCGAAGGTCGCTTCCGCACCATCGGCGATCATCACGGTCCATGAGTCCCCCTTCCTCAGCGCCAGCGCCCCCACCACGGCCCTTTCATTGGGTGATGTTTCATAGTCGATATTCACGCGCTCGTCCCAGCCCTCGCCAGGCGTGCCCGAGGTTACCAGCCGCACCTTCCGCGCCACGTCCGGCTTATAGAGCGACCACGCCTTTGCCGCGGCCGCCTGCGCTCCCGACGCGTTCCTGGCATCGATGACCGCGATGCTCAGATTGGCTTCCGGCGCGACGAAGATCGTCGCCGCTCCTCTGGTCGTCGTCGTCCAGTCCTTAGGCTGCGTATAGGCTACGCCGGAGGGAGTCTTGCCGGGCGTGTCCGTCGCGACCGGGGCCTGGGCGAGCAGCGCAGCCGGAAGGCTGAGCAGGGCGAGGGCAAGCATCGATTTCATGGCAACCTCATCATTGAACCATCGACCTGTTGGTCTTGGTACGGCGGGCGCCTACGCAGGTGCGTAGGGGAAGAAAAATCGGAATCGAATCCGCACGTTTGGCCCGAGGGGAAATAATCGTCTTGAAAAGAGAAAACGTCAATATGGCGCCGCCGATGCGGCTTCATTTGCGCTTGGCCCTTCCAGAGAGAAGCCTTTTTGCTCGATTGGAAGGGCGGCCGGATGTTCTGACCGCCCTTTTGCAGCGGGTCAGTCGATGCGCTTTGCCTCGTAGACGCCGGAGGCGTCGGTCAAGGTCATGGCGGTCGCGCGGCCGGATGCATCGGTCTTGAAGGCGAGGCGGGCATCGAGGCGACGCGAGTGGACGAATTCGCCGCCCAGGCTCGGAATCAGATCGGCCGGCGCGCCGCCTTTGGCGAGATAGGTCAGCTTCTTGCCGGCGAGCGAGATGCTGAACGGGTTCCCGGCCAGCTCATAGGTGCCGGCAAGGTTGCGGAGATAGGCGGGATCGGTGAGCCTGGCGTCCGGCTGCTTCTTGAACATGACGGGCGCGACCGTTGAGTCCATGACCACCGACACCGCCGAGATGCGGCCGGCGAGGTCGCTGACGAACTGGACGCGGCTGTCGAGCCACAGATTCTGGACATCGGCGGTGGCCGCGTCGAACACGTCATAATGCCAGTGGGAGAGCGGCGAGCTGTCGTCATTGTAGCGGCCGACGAGTTGATTGCCCTTCGCTTGCACGGTCAGCTTTCCATAGCCGGGATCGAAATAGTCGCCGGCATAATCGGCAAGCGCGTGGCTCGGCTGGGTGCCGGCGACGCGGCTGCCGCCCTTTTTCTGGCGGGCCGCAACCTCGGAGGCCTCGCCGCCCAGCTTCCGCGTGAGCGCCTCGCCCGTCCAATCCTTGCCGGAGGCGCCGAGGAAGCGATCGATAATGGCGCGGGTCATCGCATAAGGAAGCTCAGAGCCGCCGTGATTGACCAGCACGGTAACGCCGAGTCGCTGCTCGGGGATGAGGGCGACGAGCGTGCTGATGCCGGGAAGGTTGCCGCCGTGCGAAATCATCCCCTGGCCGCGGTAGATGTCGGTGAACCAGCCGAGGCCGTAGCCGGTCGGCACAATCTCCGCATCGCGGACCGTGGCGCCCGTCACCATCTGGGTGCGGTGCATGTCGGCGAGCGTGGCGGGCTGGATGATCTGCTTGTCCCCGAACCGGCCGTTGGAGAGATGGACGAGCATCCAGGCGGCAAGATCGTCGGCGGTCGAATAGACGCCGCCCGCCGGGTTCAGGATCTTGGTGTTCTGGAACATCGGCACGTTCACGGCCTTGCCATTCAGCACCTCGCGGCCGCCGATATGGTTGGCGTCGGCGCGCGCCCGCTCGGGCGAAAAGGTCGAGCGCTCCATTCCGAGCGGCGCGAAGACCCGTTTCTCAAGGAAGCCTTCGAAGCTGTCGCGCGACACTTTCTCGATCGCAAGTCCGGACAGAACGAACATGTTGTTATTATACTGCCACTTGGCGCGGAGCGGTGCCGAGGGCTCCAGGTGCGGCATCCGCGTCACCAGCGCGTCGGGGGTCAGCGCCGCATTATGATACCAAAGCCCGTCGTGCCGCGGCAGGCCCGAGCGGTGGGACAGCATGTCGCGAAGCGTGAGGCCGGAGGAGGCGGCTGGGTCCCTGAAGGCGAGGCCAGGCAGATAGGTGACGACCGGCGCGTCGAAGCTCATCCTGCCTTCGTCCCCGAGAAGCGCGACGCCGAAGCTGGTGAAGGCCTTGGACATGGAAGCGATCGGGAAGACCGTGTCCTTGGTCATCGCCTTGCCGGTCGAGGGATCGCGCACCCCATAGCACAAGCTGCTATCATTGATTCGACCGGCAGCAGAGGACAGAAAGTCATAACGGACGCAGCCCTCCGGACGAGCCGTTTGCTGGCGGGAAATCGCAAATTCCGACCGCTCCTCCTTTTGACACTGCTGTTGTCGGGTGGTTGCGTGGCCGGTCGCGAAGTGGTCGCGTCGGCCCGGCCCGTCGCGTCGTTCGAAAACGGGCTGCGCCGCAGCGTCATGAGCGTAGGCGCGCCGCCCGAACGGCTTCGGCTGTCGGATCGCATGATCCATTACAAGGTTCCGGGCGTGAGCGTCGCCATCATCGAGGGCTGCAAGGTCGCACTCGCGCGGGGCTTCGGCGTGAAGGGCGAGGGGGGTGGCGCGGTAGCCGCGGATACCCTGTTTCAGGCCGCTTCGATCAGTAAGCCCGTGGCGGCCCTCGGCGCCCTTCGCCTCGTCGAGCAGGGCAAGCTGACTCTCGACACCGACATCCGGACCAGGATGCGGGGTTGGACGCTTCCCGAGAACGACCTGATGCGCGGTCATCCTGTCACTCTTCGCGGTCTGCTCAGCCACGGCGGGGGACTAACGGTGCATGGCTTCGGCGGCTATCCGGCGGGCGATTCGGTTCCGACAGTCGCTCAGATTCTCGACGGCCTGCCGCCAGCCAATTCGGCGCCCGTGCGCGTCGACAAGGCGCCGGGCTCGGGCTGGCGCTATTCAGGCGGTGGTTACACCGTCGCGCAGCTCCTCATGACCGAAGCGGCCAATCGGGATTTCGCCGGCCTGATGAAGCGCCTGGTCTTGGGGCCGCTCGGCATGGCGCAGAGTACATATCAGCAGCCGCTCCCGGCCGCGTGGGAGCCGCGGGCGGCGCGTGGACACGTCCCCGACGGGACAATGGTCAAAGGCAGATGGCACACCTATCCCGAGCTGGCGGCGGCGGGCCTGTGGACGACGCCGTCCGACCTTGCACGGTTCGCGATCGACGTCATTCAAGCTGATCGCGGCCAGAGCGATGCGATCCTCAGTCCGCGAATGGCAGACGACATGTTGCGCAAGCAAACCGGCGACTTTGGTCTCGGCGTCGCGCTCGGCGGCGAGGGCGAGGCCCGCTCCTTCAGCCATGGCGGCGCCAATGCGGGCTATCGGGCTCAGCTCCTGGCGTTTCCTGAGACGTGCCAGGGTGCGGTGGTGATGACCAATTCGGACAATGGCGGCCCTTTGATCACCGAAGTGATGCGCGCTCTCGCCGACACTTATGGCTGGCCGGACGCGATGAAGTCCCGGGAAGTGACCAGGGCGCGGCTCGACAGGGCGCAGCTCTCGCACTTTGTCGGAGCCTATCAGCTGACGCAGAATCCCGACGTCAAAATCGATATAGCCGAGGATGGGTCCGGGGGGATCGACCTGAGCCTGTCGGGTGGTCCCCGCAAGGAGCTTTGGGCCGAGTCGCCCACGCGCCTCGTTTCGCCCGACGACGGCATCGCTATCGAGCGGACCGGCGATCCCGGCACGGCCGCCCAGGCGTTGACGGTCGAAGTGTCGGCCACAACACGCTATGAAGCGAAACGGGTTACGCCGCCGCAATAGCGCGAGTGCATCACCCCTTTAGCCGGCACGCGCCGCCATCGGGCCAGCCGGTCCATCCCGGCCCTCGCACGAAGCGGCCCGGCTTCGCGCCTGTGTGCTCGCTGTCCTTCAATACCTGCACACCATTGACGAAAACGTCGCGCACCCCGGTCGCGAATTGTTGCGGCCGCTCGAAGGTGGCATGGTCCTTGATCGTGGCCGGGTCGAATATGACGACGTCGGCGAAGTGGCCCGGCTTCAATGCGCCGCGGTCACGCAAGCCGAGATTGGCGGCGGGGAACGAGGTCAGCCGGCGGATCGCGTCGGGCAACGTTGCGGCCTTCTGGTCGCGGACATAATGGCCGAGCAGCCGTGCGACATTGCCATAGGCGCGCGGGTGGGTGCTAGACTTCAGGAACACGCCTTCAGGCGCCGACGCTTCCGCGTCCGAGCCGAAGCTCATCCATGGCAGCCCGACCTGGCGGCGGACATTGTCCTCCGACATCAGGAAATAGGCGACGTCCACACGGCTGCCATCCTCGATAACGAGGTCGATCGCGGTTTCTTCGGGACTCTTGCCCCTGAGCTTCGCCACCTCGGCCAGAGTTTTGCCGGTCAGCGGCTTGAGCGCTTCGTTCTTGAAACCGATCAGCAACGTGTTCTCCGCTCCGCCAGCGAGCAGAAGCAGATTCTCCCACTTCTGCTGCGGCGTGCGCATTTCCTGGACGACGCGCGCGCGAATCACGGGATCTTTCAGACGCTCGGCCCATGCCTCGAAGCCGCCGTCCTGCACCCATGGCGGCATCGAACCGTTAAGACCGGTCGCCCCCGCCGTATAATTGTACATATCGACGGTGATGCGCTGCCCGCGCGCACGGGCAGCCTCGACGCGTGCGATGACCTCGTCGAGCTTCCCCCAATTCTTCTTCCCCGCCATTTTCAAATGATAAATTTCAGCTGGCGCGCCGGACTGGCGGCTGATTTCGATCAGTTCGTCGATCGCCTCAAGCAGCCGATCGCCTTCGGAGCGCATATGGCTGATATACATGCCGCCGCAGCGCCCGGCCTCTTCGGTCAGCGCCACCAGCTCGGGGGTTTCGGCATAAGAGGCGGGCGCGTAGATCAGCGACGATCCGACTCCAAGCGCGCCTTCCTCCATCGCCTGCCGGACAAGCGCCCGCATCCTTGCAAGCTGCGCCGGGGTAGGATCGACGTCGCGCTCGCCCAGCTCATGGATTCGCACCGTCGTCGCGCCGATGAAGGATGCGACATTCGGGCTGATCCCACGCTGCTCGAGAAAGCTCAGATATTCGCTCAACGTGGTCCAGGTGATCGGGAATTTGATGTCGCCCTGGCGTGCCTGCGAAAGCTGCTTCATCTCGGGGTTGAGCGGCCCCATCGACCAACCCTCGCCGAACACCTCAAGCGTGACCCCCTGCCGCAGGTCACTCATAGCCTCCCCGTGAACGATGAGACTCTCGGTCGCCCAGCTGAGCATGTTGATGAAGCCGGGCGTCACAGCGTGGCCACGCGCGTCGACCTCGCTGCGGGCGCTTCCGGCGATCGACGGCGCGATTGCGACGATCCGATCCTTTTCGATGGCGACGTCGGCGACGAAAGGCTGGTTTCCCGAACCGTCGTAGACAGTGCCGCCACGGATCAGGACGTCGTAACGCGGGCCTTGAGCAATCGACCCGCCGCCTGTCGCGCAGCCGAGCAGAAGGCTGGAGGCGGCTACACAAAACAGTGCTTTCTTCATGGGACTATCCTCCACCGGCATCATACTGCTTCGCGCTGGCAGTTTCGGCGCGGCGGGATCGTTGCCCCCCGATTGCCTCGCTGCAAACAATCTTTTGCTTCACTACGGCCTTAAGCCCCCGGCGGTCAAACATATCGAATGTTGACGAGAAGGGTCGCTTGAGGTTGATAATGTCCCAAGCAGGACAGCGAGTCTCTGCAATGATGCTGTCAGAGCGACAGCGACCAAAATAAGGGAAATGATATGGCTTGGCGATCCGTTTCAGCTGCGCTGCTATTTTCGACCGCGCTGCTTGCCTTACAGCCAGTCCACGCACAGACGGCGGCGGCTGCCGCACCTGCAGCTACGGCTCCGCTCAACGTCGCCGAGCTTGAATCCTATATCGCCGAGACCATGCAGGCATGGCGGGTTCCGGGCGCCGCGATCGCCATCGTCAAGGGCGACGACATCGTCTTTCTGAAGGGCATAGGCCATGCCGACACGGCCAGCCGGCGCCCGGTCGATCCGGACACTTTGTTCGCCGCCGGTTCGACCACCAAGGCGTTCACCTCGTTCGGGGTCGGCCTCCTCGCAGATCAAGGGAAACTCACCTTCGACACGCCCGTCGTGGAATACCTGCCCAGGTTCCAGATGGCGGACCACAAGGCGACGGAGCTGGTCACGTTGCGCGACATGCTCAGCCACCGGACCGGCCTGCCGCGGCACGACGCGCTCTGGTACAACAAGAACGACTTTGCGCTTTCGGACCTGCCGCCGCTCTTTGCCAATCTCGAATCGAGCGCCCCCATCCGGGCCGAGTGGCAGTACAACAACCTGATGTACATGACGGCGGGCTACGTCGCGCAGGTGAAGTCGGGGGCGGCCTCGTGGGAGACGTTTACGCGCGATCGAATCTTGACGCCGCTCGGAATGACGCGGACCAACTTCTCGGTCGAGCGAATGGACAACGATCGCAATGCCGCGCTCGCCTACAAACTCGACGAGGCGCGGAATATCGTCAACATACCTCGTCGCAACATTGACGCGGTCGGTCCCGCGGGCTCGATAAACACAAGCGCGCGCGACATGGCGCAGTGGCTGCTCGTGCATATGAACGGGGGAAAATATCGGGGTCGCCAGATCATCAATCCGGCGACGCTGTCGGACCTGCATTCACCTTTGATACCAGTCGGCGGACGGCCGGAGTTCAAGGAGTTCTCGAACGCATTTTATGGCATGGCGTGGATGATCGACAACTATCGCGGTCACCGCCGGATCCAGCACGGCGGCAATATCGACGGCTTCACCGCACGCGTGACCTTCTTTCCCGATGCCGGGATCGGCACGGTCATCTTCATGAACATGCAAGGGACGCCGCTACCCGCCCACCTCAGCCTCGACATCGCCGATCGTCAGCTTGGGCTCGAGCCGGTCAACTGGGCGCGCAAGATGCTTGCCCGTCGGAACGTGACCGAGGCGGCGACCGACACAGCCAAAGCGCGAAAGGACGAATTGAAGGTCGCTGGCACGAGGCCGGCGCACGCGATCGCTAGCTACGCGGGGCGGTACGTCCATCCGAGCTATGGCCCGGTCACCGTTACCGGCTCCAACGGAACGCTCGCCGCGACCTATAATGGGATGGCGGTGGACCTGGGCCACTGGCACTATGAAGTGTTCAATGCCGATCCCCGGCTTGAACAGGACAAGGGCTTCGAGAATCTGAAATTTCAGTTCGACACCGACCTCAAGGGCCGCGTCGCCGCGGTGAAGGTCGAGCTAGAATCGGCGGTCGAGCCGATCGTCTTCCGGCGCGAGGCCGAGGCGCGATTGAGCGATCCGGCCTATCTCCGGCGCTTCGTCGGTCAGTACCAGTACCTCGACCGCACCGTTACGGTCGAACTCGTCGGCGACCACTTGGTGCTCGATATCCCGGGACAAGGGCGCCAGAATCTCGATGCCGACATCGACGGCAGCTTCACACTCGAAAATGCGAGCAGCGTCAGCGTCGTGTTCAACGAGAGTGGCAACCGGGTGAGCGGTTTCGCGCTTCGCCAGCCGGGCGGCATCTTCGAGGTCAAGAGGCTTCCCGAGACGACGTCCCCGCCCGTCATCGAGCAATGATCCGAGCGACCTGATCGGGTACGCGGCCGTGAAGGGACCTTTGCATATGTCACAACAACTGTTGCGCGAACCTTCCGATCCCGCTCGCCGCCACCTTCTGAAAGGAGCGCTCGCGGCCACCGCGGTCGCCGCTCCGATGATCAATCTCGGCCATTATCGCTTGTTCGCCGCCACTCCCGCCCGCTACTCGGCCCGCGCGATCGCGGTCGTCGAGCGGGCGCTGGTGATCGACATGCTGGCGCCGCTCAAGATCGATTTCACGCCCCAAGCCTATTCCGAACCGCTCAGCGACGAGGATGCCGCCGAGTTCCGCGCCTCCGGCATCACCGGTTTTCATAACGCCGTGGGTGTTGGCGGCCCGAACGCGCGCGAGGACGCGCTTGCCTTCATGGCCGCATGGCAAGGCTTTGCCGGCCGCAACGCGGATATCTTTTCGCTCGTCGGCCTTGCCTCGGATCTCGATCGCGCGAAACAGCAGCGCAAGATCGCCGTGATCATGGGCTTGCAGAACGCATCGCACTTCCGCGACGCCAAGGATGTAGCCTTCTTCTACGGGCTTGGCCTGCGCTGCGCGCAGCTCACCTACAACAGCCAGAATCTGCTCGGTTCCGGCAGCACCGAGCGGGTCGACGGCGGCGTGACCGACTTCGGCGCCGCGATCATCGAGGCGATGAACGCCGCGGGCATGCTCGTCGACACCTCGCATAGCGGCGAGCGGACCACGCTCGACGCGATCGAATTGTCGCCGCGGCCAATCGCGATCACCCATTCCAATTGCCGCGCCTTGAACGACCACCCCCGCAACAAGAGCGACGAGGCGATCGCGAAGCTTGCCAAAAAGGGCGGCGTGATGGGGATCACCGGGGTCCGCAATTTCGTTCGCGACCGCGAGCCCACCACCATCGTTCATCTGGCTGACCATATCGATCATGTCGCCAAACTCGTCGGCATCGAGCATGTCGGTATCGGCTCGGACTCCGATCTCAACGGCTATGACGATATGCCGCCCGATCAGTACAAGGCTCTCAAGGCCGGCTATAAATCGAGCTATTCCTTCCGCGACAAGATCGACACCGACGGCTTCGACCACCCGGCGAAGACCTATGATCTCGCCGAGGAGCTGATCCGGCGCGGCTATTCCGACGCACAGATCGAAGCGGTCCTGGGCGGCAATTTCCGCCGCCTGCTCGGTGCGACATGGGCTCGGCCGACGGCCGGTGCCGCGCCACAGGGCGAAACGCCTCCCGCGCAGCGCTAGCGAGCGATCGAATCAGCGCCCGTGCCGGTGTTCGGCCCTCAGGCCCTGGCGATCTCGTGGAGGAAGTCGACATAGGCCATCGTCGCCTCGTTGAGGCCGGCGACCTTCGGGTTGCTGCTCTCGATCACGAAATATTCGTCGGGCGCATGGGCGCCGTCGCCGCGGCCCAGCCCGAACTGCCCCGCCGGCAGCCGCAGCGGCGCACCGGTGAACACCACCCCCGGCCAGGAGCCGGCGCTGCGCGGCACCAGCGAATAGGTCACCCCGGCGCGGGTCAGCACCGCTTGCTCAGCGCGGATCAGCGCCGAATCCTCGGGCGTCTGCGTCGGCCCGTAGCCGCCGCTGACGTTGACCTCGATGTCGCCGAAGCCGTGTTCGGCGAGGTGCTTCCTCAGCTTGGCGACCGCATCCTCCCTGGTCATGTCGGGGACGAGCCGAAGGTCTATCTTGGCTTCGGCGCGGCCGGGGAGCACCGTCTTGCCGCCCGGCCCGGTATAGCCGCCGACCAGCCCCTGGATGTTGATCGTCGGCTGCGCCGCGAGCCGTTCCAGCGACGCTCCCCAATCCTCGTCGTTGATCCAGCGCTGGACGCCGAGCGCCTTCTTGGCGTCGGCCTCGCTGCCCTGTCGGGCTGCTTCCGCGATCAGCGCCTTCTGGCGATCGGTCAGCGGCCGCACATGCTCGAACCATCCCGCGACCGCGGGCGTATGGCCGTCCTCCTCGACGAGCGTGCTGAGCGCCTGGACGAGGTGCCATGCCGGGCTGTCAACCCGCGCCATCTGGCTCGAATGAATGTCCTTGGCCGGGCCGCGGCCCCATTTCTCGCCGCTCGCGATCAACTGCAGCTCGACCGCGCCCTTGGCGCCCAGCACGAGCGACGCATTGCCGTTCGGCCCCTGGCTCGCGCTCGGGATGATCACCCCCATGCATTTCTTCATCGCCGCCAGCACTTCGGGATCGGCGATGACCTGATGGAAGTGTGGCGAGGCGATCTCCTCCTCGCCTTCCGCCACCAAAGCGATATTAACCGGCGGCGTGCGCCCGGCGGCGCGGATTGCGTGGAGCGCGGCCAGGAAGGCGGCCTGCGGCCCCTTCTGGTTGACGGCGCCGCGGCCCATAATGACCTTGCCGGCGTCAGGGCGGTCGACGATTCGCCCCTCGAGCGGGGGCGACGTCCATTCGGCCGGGTCGAACTGCTTGACGTCGTACATGAAATAGATGCCCATCCAGCGCTTTGCGCCGGCATCGAGCGTCGCGAACACACCCGGCACGCCATCGGTCGGCACTTTCCTGACACGCTGAAAGCCGGCGTCCCTCGCCAGCTGCATCATATAGTCGGCGCCGCCGTCGACATTGAGCTTCTCGGCCGCGATGGTGGGGTTGGCGATCCAGTCCTGGATGCGCTTCACCGATGCGTCGTGGCCGGCCTCGATCGCCTTGCGGATCGCTTCGAGTTCGCCCGCCCGCGCGAGCGCCGTCCCCGGCGCCAGCAGCACGGCCCCGGCGGCGGCGCCCGCGAGCACGCCTCGGCGATCCATGGTAAAAGGGGCGTTGTCGCTCATCTCGCTGTTCCTCTTTCCCCAGCGCCACCCGGACATCTAGACGCCCCCTTTTGGAGCACCGGCATCCGCGGTCTCTTCATTTGCTCGCGGGCGCCGGCGTGAACAGAAGATCCTGATAGTCGTAGCTGAAATCCGCCAGCGGCGAGACCGGCTTCATCGTGATCCGCTCGACCTTGCCGTCCGCGTCGAGGCTGAAAGTGACATAGGCCGGCTCGATGGTCGGATCGTCCCAACGGGTGCGGAAGCTGTCATATTGCCAATGCTCCAACTGTCCGGTCATTCGGGGCGTTTGCTTGAAGTCGATGACGAGCTTGCCGCCATCGGCCCGGATCGCGATCGGGCCGTACCACGGGTCGGCATAGTCGCCGGCATAGCGTGCCAGCGGCAGCGACGGCCCGATTTGTGCAGGCTGCGCGGTCTCGCTGTTGAACGAGGCCAGCGCCCCCGCGACGCGCCCGGCCTTGTAGGAGCGCCATGCCGTCGGCCAGTCCTGCGCCGGCACCTCGAGATAATGGTCGATCAGCTCGTACATCAGGCCGCGGATCAGCTCGCCATCCTCGGAATTGATCAGGATCGAGAAGCCGACATCCTGTTCCGGAATCAGCACCACCAGCGCCTGGAAGCCGAACACGGCGCCGCCATGCGAGACGATCTTGGCGCCCTTGTAATCCTGCACGTCCCAGCCCAGCGCATAGGTGTCGAACATCGGTTCGGCGGCCTTGAGCGCGGCCGGCATCGGCGTGATCGGCTGCAGCACGTGCGGCTTCCACATCTCCTTCGCCGCCGCTTCGCTGAACAGTCGGCCGCCGCCGGGAAGCGCGCCCTTCGCCAGCTGGATGCGTAGCCAGCGCGCCATGTCGGCGGCGCTGATCGCGAGCCCGCCGGCGGGGGCCGCGTTGCGCCCCAGCCCGTCCTTCTCGTCGAGCACCGCCTGATCGCCGACGCCGCGGAAGGCACCGTTCAGCCTGGCATGGGGATGGGCGCGGTCGGGCGTCGCGAAGCGCCGCTCGTCGTCGCTGGTCGAGCGCAGCATTCCGGCCGGCTTCAATATCTGTTCGGCGACGAACGCCTCCCATGTCTGACCCGTCACCTCCTCGATCAGCTGCCCGGCCACCATGTAGAGGATATTGTCATAGGCGTAACCGCTGCGAAAACTGGTCGCCGGCTTGATGTAGCGCAGCCGCTTCACGCTTTCGGCGCGGCTGAGATTGGTTCGCGGCACGAACAGCAGGTCGCCGGCGCCAAGGCCAAGGCCGCTGCGGTGGACGAGCAGGTCGCGGATGGTTATCTCGCGCGTCACCCAGGGATCGTACATCTGGAAGCCGGGCAGGTGATCGATCACCTTATCATCCCAGTCGATCTTGCCGCGGTCGACGAGGAGCGCCAGCGCGGCGGCGGTGAACGCCTTGCCGGTCGATCCGGTCGGGAAGATGGTGTCGGCGGTGACGTCCCCCCGGGCGCCGAGCTTCCGCACGCCATAGCCCTTGGCGAGCGTCGTCGCGCCGTCTTCGACGATCACGATCGCCATGCCCGGTACGCCGACCGACCGCCTCAGCTCTTCCACACGCTCGTCGAAGCCGGCGGGCGGAGCTGCGAGGAGGGACTGGGGCAGGGCCAGCAACCCGATCGCGAACGCGATCGGCGCCACCGAACGGCGGATCGGAGAGAGTGACATGATAGCTCCTATCTTGCGGCCGAGGCCCCATCGTGGGAGGAAGCGGGCCTGCGATGAATCTGCCAGACGCCGATCGTGAGCAGCGGAAGCACGAAGATCGCCAGCATGATATATCCGAAGGCGCCGTATCCGCTCGCGATCAAGTCGACGAGACCGAAGCGCGAGGCGATCACGCCTGACCCGATCACCAGCACGGCACTGACCGCGAATCTCGCTCTCTTTGGCAACACCGCGCCGCTCCGGCTGGCGGCGACACGCTCGTTCACGCCGTTGACGACGCCGACCCCCGTTTCGAGGAGCGCCAGGAAGATCATCAGCTGGAACAGGATTTGGAACCAGCCGAGGCCGATCTCGCGCAGCAGTCGGTCGGACGGTAGCGCCTCGTTGCCGATTTCGGGATAATAAGCGATCATGCAGAGGAAGAAGAGCAGCGCCGGAAGCATTGCCAGCGGGCCGCTAAGAAGCCCGGCGATCATCGCGTCGCGCCGGCTCGTCAAATGCTGGAGGAACGGCAGGATCGCCACCGCCGCGACGACATTGTAGCTGGCATAGGTGACGCCACCGATGAACCAGCCCTCGGTCGGCACGTCGAGCGCGAGCCGCGGGCCGATCCGGTCGCCGAAATGGCTGAGCGCGAGTACGAAGAAGAGCGCATAAATGACGTACAGCGCCGTCGACGAATATCTGAACATGCGCTCCGCGGCTTCGGTGCCGAAGCTGGTGACGCCGACGATCGCCGCCATCAGGGCGACTGTCCCGACCCACATCGGCATGCCGAGCACCGACGCGCCGATCGTTCCCGCCGCAGCCGCGACCACCGCGAGGATGAGGACCAGGAACAGGATATAGGCAATCTCGAAGATGATCCAGTAACGGCCGAGCAGGCCCTGGAAGAAGGTCCGATAGTCATAGGCGGATATCGCGCGGGCGAGCACAAACGCCAGGGCGCACACCACGCTCCAGATCAGCATCGCCAGCAACAGGCCCAGCAGCCCGCCGCGCGGGCCGCTGCCGATGAAGAATTCGGCAAGCTCGCGGCCGGTGGCGTAGCCGCCGCCGATTATCACGCCCTTGAAGGCGAAGCCGGGCAGCAGAAAGCGCTGGAACCAGGAAGACCCGTTGCCGACGCCGGCCATCAGGCGAGGCAGTTGTCGAGCAGCCGCTCGAACACCGCGCCGCCACGCAGCGGATCCGCGACAGGGAGGCCGAGTCGATCGGCTTCAGCGGCGATCAGGTCGTCCGCTTCTTCGGGCGTGAGGCTCGCGGTGTTGAGGCTGACCCCGCCGCAGCGGATCGCGGGATTGGTCCTGCCGCCGAGACGAAGGTTGAGCTCGATCGTCTCCTCGATCGTCGGCAGGGCGTAGCCGGGATTGCCGAGCGTCTTCGTCCGGTGCGCTTCGTCACAGACGACGATGACATCCGGCTGGCTGCCATGGAGCAGCGCAAGCGACACGCCCGCATAGGCGGGGTGGAACAACGAGCCCTGGCCTTCGATCACGTCCCAATGATCGGGCGCCGCGTCCGGGCTCAGCATCTCGGCCGCGCCCGCCGCGAAGTCAGCGACGACCGCGTCCATCGGAATGCCGCTGCCGGCGATCATGATCCCCGTCTGCCCGGTCGCGCGGAAGTCCGCGTTCAGACCACGACGCAAGAACGCCTGGGCGATCGACAACGCGGAATATTTCTTGCCGAGCGCGCAGTCGGTGCCGACCGTGAGCAATCTTTTCCCGGAGCGCTTTCGGCCCGACGCCACCGGTATATCGGAGGGCGGACGGCGGACATCAATAAGCCGTCGGTGAAGGCGCTCCGCCGTGGCCTTCAGGGCTGGCACGTCGGCCAGCCGGGCGTGCATGCCGCTGACGATGTCGAGCCCTGCTTCGAGCGCCTCGACAAGGTAGGGCACCCAGCTCTCGCTGATCAACCCGCCTGAATTGGCGACGCCGATCACCAGCGACCGGGCCCCCTTCGCCTTGGCTTCGCCGGGATCGAGCCGGGGCAAGCCGGTGGCCACCGTCGCCTCGGGACAGGCGAATTCTCCTACGCATTTGTCGTTCGCCCAGTCGCGCAGCCCGAAAGCGGTCTTGGCGTAGCCGGGCTCGGTCGTATCGCCCAGGAACAGCAAATAGGGCTGCGGCAAACGCTGTTCCCGGTCAGCCTCTATCTTCTGCAGCGCGGTCATCGAACTTCACTCTCGTGAGTGACGCAAGTCAGCCATCGATCGAGATCCATAACGCCTTCCGATTGATAGGGCAGCGCTCGACTGCCTGTTGCTGACACGAACTGCGGTTTGCGCGCTGCGGTCGAACAGATAGCGGACCAAGTCATCTGGAAATCCGTTGCGGCGTCAGCGTGAGGGGCCGGCGCGGCGGGCCGAGCCTGAGGGTGAAACATGTCCGGTCTCGCAGGGAGGACGATCGGGACACAATGGTCCTAAACAGAGAAAAGTCAATCGAGTAGATAAGGGGAAGAAACCTCATCTGCTCCGCTCATAGACGGATGGCGCCGCTGAGTCCTGGCTGGCTTTGGTCAAGTGGCCGCCCGGAGTTCCGCGGCACGCGCGGCATCAACCTTTCGTGCCGCCCGATCAAGCAGGAGCAGCAGGCCCGCCGCGGTGATCGCCACGGCGGTGAGCAGCGTGAAGAAGATGGGGCGGCTGATCACGCTCCACAGCGTTCCGACCAGCCCGGCGAAGAGGCTGCCCGAGAAGATTGCGAGGAACCATGCCGCTACGGTTGTCGCGCCGAATTTGGGTGGCGCCAACCGGGCGAAAAGTCCGAGCCCGGTCGGGAGAATGTAGAGTTCGCCGGCGGTGAAGATGACGAAGAACAGCGCCAGCCAGAGCCAGCTGGCGCGACCGGGCTCGATGCTCGCGGAGATCAGTGCCAGCAGCAGATAGGCCGAAGCCACGATCAGCGCCCCGATCGCCATTTTTTGTGCCGGCGAGCGTTCCCGTCCGACTTCGGCGCGTCGGCGCCAATGGATCAACAGCACCGGCGTCATGATGATGACGAGCAGCGGATTGAGCGATTGGAACCAGGTCATGGGGATGGTGAAGCCGGCAACGGCGCGGTCGATCCCCACGTCCGCCCACAGCGCCACCGTATTGCCGACCTGCTCATAGGCGCCCCGGAATACCGTCACGGCGAGGCCGATGCCGAGCAGAAGCAAATAGGTTTGACGATAGCTTCCGCCGGCAGTCGAAGCGGGAGCCTGGCGCACTGCGCGCGGCGCTTCCGCGGGGAGATAGCGGCCGCCCGCAAGATATATCATGAGACCGACGACCATGCCGATCCCGGCCGCGCCGAAGCCGTAATGCCAGCCGTACAGCTCGCCCAGGGTGCCGCAGATCAGCGGCGCGAGGAAGCCGCCGATATTGATGCCGACATAATAGACGTTGTACGCCCAGCCCCGGCGCGGGTCGTCGGCGCGGTAGAGATCGTTTATCTGGCTCGGCAGGCTTGGCAGGAAGAAGCCGTTGCCCAGCGCGATCGTCGTCAGCGCGAAATAGAAAAGAGGCTCGAACGCCATCATGAAATGGCCGGCCGCCATGATGCTGGCGCCGATGATCACCGCCTTCCGCTTGCCGAGCCAGCGGTCGGCGATGGCGCCGCCCAGGATCGGCGTGAAGTAGGCGAAGGCGGTGTAGGTGCCGTAGATGAAGGACGAAGTCTGCTGGCCGAGCAGCAGCTCCTTGGTCATGTAATAGACCAGCAGCGCCCGCATTCCATAATAGGAAAACTGCTCCCACATGTTCGTGAGGAACAGGATGGTGAGACCGCGCGGTTGACCGAACCAGGTCGGCTCCGCCCGTTCGATCATGTGGTGACCCCGTCTTGCGGACCCCAGACGTCATCCCCGCACCAGACCAAGCCCTCGTCGTACACGACGCCCGGCACCCGATCCTGGGCGAGAAAGATGGGACCATCGAGATCGACAAGGTCGCATAGCTGCGCCAGGATAAAGCCGGGCGCCATCGCCAGGCTTGTCCCGGTCATGTTCCCGACCATGACGCCGAGACCGAGCCCCTTGGCCTCGCGCGCCATCAGAAGACCTTCGGTAAGGCCACCGCATTTGTCGAGCTTGATATTGACGATGTCGAAGCGTCCGGCCAGCCCCGCCACATCCTCCAGTGTAAGAACGCTCTCGTCGGCTGCGATCGGAATGGCCGATCGATAGCCTTCGAGGTCGGCCTCGTGCCCGCGCCGGAGCGGCTGTTCAAGCAGCGACACCCTTGCATCGACGAGAACCGAAACCAGCCGGTCGAGCTGATCGATTGTGAAGCCCTGGTTGCCATCGACGCCGATCCAGGTGTCGGGACGCGCCGCCCGCACCTGCCGGACGCGTTCGCAGTCCATTTCGAGCTCGCCGGTCAGCTTGAGCTTGAGGGAACGTGCCTGGGCGTATTTGCGCGCTCCTTCGACCATGACTTCCGGATCGTCGGCGCCGAGCGTGAACGTCGTGACGACCCGCTGCGGGGATTGAATTCCGGCCAGCGTCCAGACCGGGACGCCGGCTTGATCCGCCTCGAGCTCCCACAGCGCGCAATCCACCGCATTGCGCGCGCCTCCAGCGGGCATCAACGAGCGCAGCTCCTCGCGGCTCGGGCCATCCTCGATCCGGCTACGATACTCCTCGAGCGTCGCCACCATATGGGCGACATCGTCACCGGTGTAATACACGCCGCTCGCCTCGCCGCGGCCCCGGTGCGGTCCGCTTCGCAAGGTGACGACCACCACATCGGCGTTTTCGAAGACATAGCCGGATATGCGGAAGGGAGCCGCCAGCCGGTGCTTCTCGACGGCGATGTCGAGCGTCAGCTTTCCCATCAGTGATGCACGCTGAAGCCGATGAGGTTGAAGGCGAGGGCGATCCACAGCACCACCAGAGCGGCGAGCACGAGCACCACGCTCCACACCTTCGCCGGCCAGCGTCGTTTGCCGCGCCACACCATCCACAGGTTCCAGAGCATCGCCGCCAGCCCGCCGACAAAGACAACCAGGCTCAGCAGTTGCATGATCCAAAGCAAAGGGTCCATCGACGCGTTGAGATTGTCGATGTCGCCGAGCATCACGCCGACCACGACCCCCCACGCAACAAGCGTCAGCAGGATCAGGATCGAAGCGATCTTGGAGAGGCGGAAGCTGCGGAGCTCGTGACGCTCGAGGGCGAGCGTGGCGCCGTAGCGACGGCGGATCAACGCCGCAGCCGGCCAGACCAGGGCCGTGAAAAGAAGCGCCGCGAGGCTGAGGGAAAGGAGCGGCATCAGCAGCGCCGACGACTTGTGCCAGGGAGTGCGGTCGAACACCATGAACGGGGCAATGCCGCCCATGCTGAAGCGCACCACCTTGCCGTCCTCGACCACCGCGGCGAGCCGCTTGTGGTTGTCGAGATCGATCCAGAGGAACGGCGCCGTTTCACCCATCGCCGCGGCTGGCCGTTGAGCCCGTTGGCGATCGGCAGCACGACCTCGCCGTCCTTCCCGACGCCGACCTTGGCCTGGCCAAGGAGATCGGAGATGTGGAGAAAGCTGCTCCGCGAGCCGCGGGAGTTGGAATAGACGCCGGCCAGGATCTGCGAATGCTGCCGGGCGGTCTTGGGGTCGACGCGGTGCGTATCCCTTTGGCCGGGGAAATAACGGTCGGCGAAGCGCTCGAACAAGGTGGTGCGGAGCTGCCCCACGGCGCCGTCCTTGCCGGCGCTATTGAACGAGGCGAAGATGCCGACGCCGTCGTTGAGGAACAGATGCAGGTCGCTGTGGAAGGCGACCGTGTCGCCGGCATGGGCGATCACTTCGCGGCCGTTGATGTCGGTTTCGTAAAATCCCAGCTCCATGCCGTTGAGCGGCCGGCGGCAGCGGCTGACGGAAGGTCGAATTGACCATGCCGAGCGGGCGGAAGATGTGCCGATCGAGATAGTCGTTGAACGGCTCACGCGAAACCCGCTGGACGATGTAGCCCGCGAGCGAGGTGGCGTAGTTGAAATAAGCAGGCGTGCTTCCGGGCGCGTAGACGCGCTCCGGCGTCCATTGCTTCAGGAGCCCTTCGAAGGTCGCGGCGTCCTCGGGATTGGAGGTCATGATGCCCTTGGCCTGCTCCTCGAAGCCGGCGGTATGCTTCATGATCTGCCGAAGCGTGATCGGCTTGCCGTCGTAGTCCGGGATCCTGAAGTCGAGGTAGCGGTTGACGTCCGCGTCGAGATCGAGCCTCCCCTGCTCGACCTGCTGCATCGCCGCGGTCCAGGTAAAGAGCTTCGAGACGGAGCCGGGACGGAACAGGGTGCGGCGGGGATCGACCGGCTTTCTCGCCTTCACGTCGGCAAAACCATAGCCGCGCTGGGTGAGGATCGTCCGTCTTTCACGACCACGATGACGCCGCCGGCGATGTCGCCGCTGGCGAGCGCATAGGGAATAAGGCCGTCGAGGAACGCATTGACGTCGTTCGCCTCCAACGGGACGGCACCCGTCCGGGCCACGATTGGCGGCGTCGGGCGTGCCGGGGCGCTGGAATCCCGGTCGGTGCTGACCGGCGGCGTCAGCGGCAAATTCTGCTGCGCTGCCAACGGGAGGGACAGCAGCATCAGAATGCCAGCCGGGATGATCTTTGCCGATCGCATGCTTATATGCTCCCCATCGATGCAATTGCGTCGTCTCGGCTCTCGGGCTACATTGCCGGCGAGTGGCGATATCTCTGTATAGAGCATAATGATGCCAGTCGGAAAAGTTTGTCAAATGCAGCGTTAAGAGCAACAGGAATCGCAAATGAAGCCTAATCATCTTACGCTTGGAAAATTGCTGCGGAACCTGCGCGCCGGCAACGGCTGGACGCTCAGGGAGATGAGCGATCGTAGTGGTATCCCGGTCTCGACGCTGTCGAAGGTCGAGCATGACCGGTTGACGCTTACCTATGACAAGCTGCTTCAGCTCAGCCAGCGCCTGGGCATACAGATATCGGACCTTTTCGCCTCGCCCTCGTCGGAAGGCCCTGTCGCGATCACGGCTCGCCGAAGCATCGGCCGCGTGGACGACGCCATTCGCGTCACCACGCCCAACTATGACTATTATTATCTCTGCCCGGAATTGCGCCGGAAACGCATGGTTCCGATATTGACTCGTATTAGAGCCAAATCGGTTGAGGAATTCGGGGAGCTTGTCCACCACTCTGGTGAGGAATTCATTTACGTTCTACAAGGCAAGATCGAAATCCATACTGAGTTCTACGATCCTGTTGTCCTAGGGGAGGGGGAATCGATCTACATCGACTCGAACATGGGCCATGCCTATCTTGCTGGAGAAGGATGCGAGGAGGCCGTCGTCCTCGGCATTTGCTCCAGCGCCGCCGAAGGACTGATGGATTCGCTGATGAGCCTTCACGGGCCTGCAAATTCCAACCTTTCCGAGGCTGCGCTACCTCAAAGCGCGGCAAAGAAGCCCAAGTCCCAGCAGAACCCGTCACCGCGGAAGACGTCGCGTCCGGGCAACCGCCGTCGGGTTGCTTGATTCGCGCGAAGGCAGGTTAGGGCGGCAATAGCGGCGAACATTCGGTAGCCGATGGAATCCGCAATCCGCTAGTAGACGCGGCATGACGACAAGCGCGCACACATCCCATTTAAAGGCAGCGCCTTGTAACTTCGTTTAGCGGAAAACGCGTTCCAGAGCGGGGCGGCGCGGCCGGCTCGAACGGCCGTCAAGCGCCAATCCCGCTGCAAACGCTCGACCAGGACGGCCGTCCCGATAGCGAACTGGCGGCGACCTTTGCTGTCCGGCGCGTCCTCTCGGCGGGTGACTCCCGTGCTTCTTCCCGCGTCGGAAAGGGTTGCGGAAGTTCGTGATCACGCCCGCTTTACCGCATCCGGTTACCGGGAGAAAAAACTTGTCCTGATTAGGATTGCTATCTACAAGATGTGGCGGTTCAATGACTTCACGCTTCCTGCCGGATCAGGTTGGGACAGCAGGTGGATCGAGAGTGCCGAGATGTTCGCCAGGAGATCACGGTCACGGGAACCCGCATCAACCGTGCCGGCTTCGATCAGCCTACGCCGACGACGGTAATCGGAGACGTCGAACTCCGTCAGGGCGCGCGCTCGAACATTCAGGCGGTCCTGAACGACCTGCCGCAGGTTCGTCCGTCCGTGACCCCTGCGACTACGAACGGCAACACCGGCACCGGCCTCGCGCCGATCGATCTTCGCGGCCTGGGCACCTTGCGCACGCTCACATTGCTCAACGGCCGACGCTTTGTCGGTGAGAACAACCTCAACTTCGTTCCCTTCAACCTGGTGGACCGGGTCGAGATCGTGACCGGCGGCGCATCCGCCGCTTACGGGGCCGGCGCCGTCGCGGGCGTGGTGAACATCATCCTGAAGCGGGACCTGGAGGGACTCACGCTCGGCGGCCAGAGCGGCATTTCCTCGCGCGGCGACGGGTTCCGTTACGGGTTCGACGGCGCCTTCGGCACAAGCTTCGCCGGCGGCAACGGGCGCGTCATGGTCGGCGCGGAATATGTCGACGACAAGGGAATTCCGGACCGCAACTCCCGACGCAATTTGGGTAGCTCGGGCATCGTCAGGGTCACGCCCGGCAGCACCACCGACTTTCGGACCGAGCGGGTGCGGGACGTCAATCTTTCGATCATTGGCGTCCCTCAGAGCCCCGACGGCCTGATCCTCGGCGGCGTGTTGGCCGGGCAGGTCTTCAACCCGGACGGCACCTTGCGTCGGGCCAGCCTCCCCGACGCGCGAGGCGTCGGCGGGACGGACTCATTCGGAATTTTGGACGATCTTGCCGTGACGGGGCCCGTCGAACGGCTCAACACCTATGCGCGCGTAAGCTATGATTTGGGGGGCGCGACACTTTGGGCCGACGGAACCTATGTCTACACTCGTACAAACGGTCCGTTCCTTCCCGATATTTTTATCTTCCCGTTCCAGATCTCGGCGAACAATGCTTTCTTGCGCCCGGAGATTCGCAACCAGTTGGCGGCCGCCGGGCAAACCAGCTTCACCTTCAGCCGAATTTTTAGTGACATTTACTTCCTGCAGTTCGACACCAAACGGACGAACTATGAGGGAGCCGTCGGCATAAACGGCGCCTTCGGCAACGGCTGGAAGTACAGCGCTCATTACAGCCATGGCGAAATCAAGACCGATGAGAGATTGGAAAACTCCAGGCTCGTCGGGAACTTCAACAATGCTATCAACGCCGTGCGGAACAGCGCCGGCCAGATCGTCTGCGCGATCAATGCTGACGCAAGCACCACGAATGACGATCCGGCCTGTGCCCCGCTCAACCCCTTCGGCGCGTTCAACGCCTCGCCGGCGGCGATCGCCTACACCAGGGCCACCCAGGGACAGCGCTTCACCAACAAACTCGATTCCGGGGCAGCAGAGGTGCAGGGCGACCTATTCTCTTTGTGGGCCGGGCCGATAACCGCGGTGGTCGGCGTGGAAGCGCGCCGGGAGGAACGGGAACAGGGGCCGGCCGCCGCTAACGCTGGCGCCTTCGGCAACCTTTCGCTCTACCGCTTCCCCCTGGAAGGCGACTTCACGGTCAAGGAGGCCTTCGGCGAACTCGCGGTGCCGGTGCTGGATTTCGAAAATACCGCCAAGCTCGACCTTAACGGCGCCGCTCGTTATTCGGACTACAGCACCAGCGGCGGCATCTGGACGTGGAAGGCCGGCGGCACCCTCCGCCTGTTCGACGATCTGCTGCTCCGCGCCACGCGATCGCGCGACATCCGCTCGCCCAGCATAGGCGAGCTGTTCAATACGCGCACCGTCAACGTCGGGCAGGTGACCGACCGAGACACGGCCGGCCGTCAGGGCGTCATCCCGGGTTTCAACGCCTCTCCGTCGCCGACTATCTTCACCGGCGGCAATCCGGACCTGGTGCCGGAGACCGCCAAGACGCTGACGTTCGGCGGCTCTTTCTCGCCCAGCTTCATCCCGGGGCTCAACCTGTCGGTCGACTATTACGACATCGAGATCAGCGGCGCCATCGCTTCTCTCGGCGCATCGAACCTGACGTTCGCCTGCAGCCAGGGAAGCGTCGCCGCCTGCAACGCGGTCATCCGCGACCCCGTTACGCAGACGATCACCACGGTGTTCCAGAACTTGCAAAATCTCGCCAGCTTCGAACAGCGCGGCTACGATTTCGAGGCCTCATATTT
>JAIVIY010000002.1 GCA_020200285.1 Novosphingobium sp.
CGCCGCTCTTGTAATAGCCGGGCTCGTTGGAGAGGATCATGCCCGGCAGCAGCTCCTGCTCGGTTCCGGGCTGGCCGCCGCCCGCCTTGGCGATGCGCTGAGGGCCCTCGTGGACCGAAAGAAAGCTGCCCACCCCGTGGCCGGTGCCGTGGGCGTAATCGAGCCCGGCGGCCCACAGGAACTGGCGCGCGAAGCTGTCGAGCTGGCTTCCCGCGGTGCCCTTGGGGAACACCGCGCGAGCCAGCGCGATGTGGCCTTTGAGCACGCGGGTGAAGCGGTCCCTGACCTCGTCCGGGGGCGCGTCGGGGCCGATCCACACCGTCCGGGTCACGTCGGTGGTGCCGTCGAGGTACTGTCCGCCCGAGTCGACCAAGTAGACGCTGTTGGGCTCGAGCGCGCGATTGGTCTCCTCGCTGACCCGGTAGTGGACCACCGCGCCGTTCGGCCCGGCGCCGGAGATGGTGTCGAACGACAGATCCTTGAGCGCCCCGGTCTTCTCGCGCTCGGCGCGCAGCCGGGCGGCGGCGGAGAGCTCGTTCACTCCGCCGTTCGGTGCGTGCTCGCTGACCCAGCGCAGGAACCGGCTGAGCGCCGCCCCGTCGCGCGCCTGCGCCGCGCGGTGTCCGGCCTGCTCGGCCGGATTCTTGAGCGCCTTGGCCAGCACGCAGGGATCGCGCAGCTCGACGATCGTCGCGCCCGCAGCCTCGAGCGCGGCGAAGACCGCCTGGACCGAGCGCTCGGGATCGACCCCGACGCGCTTGCCGGCGAGCTCGCCGAGCGCGGGGACGAACGCCTCGCGCTCGTGCAGCCGCACCGCGTTGCCGAGGTGCGCGCGGACCTCGGACGGCAGCTTCGCGCCGGGCATGAACAAGTCGGCGGCGCCGTCGGCGTGGACCAGCGCGAAGCCGAGCGCGACCGGGGTGCGCTCGACGTCGGCCCCGCGGATGTTGAACAGCCAAGCGAGCGAATCGAGCGCGGCGATCACCACCGCGTCGAGCTTTTTTGCTGTCAGCCACTCGGCGACGTCCGCGCGCTTCTCCTGACTGGACTTGCCCGCATATTCGGTGGTGTGGACCGCGGCGGGGGCGTCTGAAGGCGTGGGGCGGTCGTCCCACACCGCGTCGATCGGGTTGGCTCCCACGGGAACGAGCTTGGCGCCCTTCTCGGCCAGCGCCTTCGCGACCGCGGTCACCCACGGTTTGCCGTGGAGCCAGGCGTCGTAGCCGATCGTCGCGCCCTCGGGCGCCTGCTCGCCGAGCCACTTGGCGACGCTGGTCTGCGGCACGCTCTGGTAATCGTATAGCCGCCCGTCGACCTGCTCGCGCACCTGCAGCGTGTAGCGCCCGTCGACGAACATCGCGGCCTTGTCCTTCAGCACAACCGCGGTCCCGGCCGAGCCGCCGAACCCGGTCAGCCAGGCGAGCCGCTGGGCGTAGCCGCCGACGTATTCGCTCATGTGTTCGTCCGAGATCGGGATCACGAAGCCGTCGAGCCCCTGCCGCGCGAGTTCCTTGCGCAGCGCGTCGAGGCGGGCTTCGTGGGTGTGCATCAGCATGGTTCAAGTCTCCCCCCTCCCGCTTGCGGGAGGGGCCGGGGGTGGGCCAGTCCGATCGAGGTGTGGCGCCCGGTCGGGCCCACCCCTAACCCCTCCCGCAAGCGGGAGGGGGACCGGGTTGCGGGTTCAGCCGCGCCAACATAGATGCGCGCGATGTCCGATACCACCCCGAGCACACCCCCGGTCGCTCCGAAGAAGCCCGCCACCCTGTCGCACCACGGGCACCAGCTCGCTGACGATTACGCCTGGCTGCGCGATCCCGGCTACCCCGAGGTCAAGGACCCCGCGATCCTCTCCCACCTCGAGGCCGAGAACGCCTGGTTCGAGGCGAGGATGGCGCCGCGCAAACCGCTGGTCGAGCAGCTGTTCAAGGAGATGCGCGGACGGATCAAGGAGGCCGACAAGTCGGTCCCGCAAAAGGACGGCGAGTGGCTCTACTGGATCGAGTTCGAGGAAGGCGCCGAGTACAAGAAGTGGTGGAGGAAGCCGGTCGCCGCCAAAGACGACGAAACCGCCGACGAGCTGATCCTCGACGAAGTCGCGCTGGCCGAAGGGCATGAATATTTCCGCCTCGGCGCGATCAGCGTCTCGAACGACGGCACATTGCTCGCCTGGTCGGTCGACGACAACGGCTCGGAACGGTTCACCGCGCGGGTCAAGGTGATCGCCACCGGCGAGGTCCTGCCCGACGAGATACCGGGCACGCTGTCGTCGCTGGTCTGGGTCGCGGGCGACAGCGCCATCGTCTACTCGCTCGCCAACGAGCAGTGGCGCACCGACAACGCCCGGCTGCACTGGCTCGGCAAGCCGCTCAGCGAGGACGTGGAGCTCTACCACGAGGACGACGAGGGCTTCCGGGTGGGCTCCTCGCTGTCGGCCAACGAGAAGTGGCTGATCGTCGGGACCAGCGACCACGAGACCAGCGAGGTTCGGCTGGTCCCCGCCGCCGATCCGCTGGCCGAGCCGATCCTGGTCAAGCCGCGGCAGAGGGGGGTCGAATACGATGTCGACGAGCGCGACGGCGTGCTGTTCGTCCACACCAACGACACCCACGAGAACTTCCGCCTCGCCACCGCGCCGCTCGACCGGTCCGGCGAGTGGACCACGCTGCTCGAGGGGACGGACGACTTCTACCTGACCGGGTTCGAGCTCTATCGCGACTTCTACGTCACCGAAGGCCGGGTCCGCGGCCTCGATACGATCGAAGTTCGCCATTACGACGACCCCGCGCGGGCCGAGCTAATCGCGTTTCCCGAAGCCAGCTACTCCGCCGGCCTTGCCGACAATCCCGAATGGGCGGTCGACAAGTTGCGCCTGAGCTACGAGAGCATGGTCAGCCCGGCGACGGTTTACGACTACCACCTCGCCGACAAGCGGCTCGAAGTGCTCAAGGTCCAGGAAATCCCCTCGGGCTACGACGCCTCGCGCTACGCGACCGAGCGGCTCGAAATCGCCGCGCGCGACGGTACCGCGATCCCGGTCAGCGTGGTTTATCGCAAGGACCGCAACCCCGGCGGGCCGCTTCACCTCTACGGCTACGGCGCGTACGGCATCGCCATCGATCCCGGCTTCTCGACCGCGCGGCTCTCACTGGTCGACCGCGGCTTCGCCTACGCCATCGCGCACATCCGCGGCGGCGACGACCTCGGCCGGGCTTGGTACAAGGCGGGCAAGCTCGAACGCCGCACCAACACTTTCGCCGACTTCGTCGACGCCGCCAAGGGCCTGATCGAGCGCGGCTACACGCGGGCCGGCAGGATCAGCATCTCGGGCGGCTCGGCCGGCGGTGGGCTGATCGGCGCGGTGCTGAATTCCGCTCCCGAATTGTGGGGCGCGGCGGTCGCGCACGTGCCGTTCGTCGACGTGCTGGCGACGATGCTCGACGCCTCGCTGCCGCTGACCCCCGGCGAATGGCCGGAATGGGGCAACCCGATCGAGGACGCGAAGGCCTTCGACCTGATCCGCAGCTACAGCCCCTATGACAACGTCGAGCGCCAGGCCTACCCGCCGCTGCTGGTCACCGCCGGCCTCAACGACCCGCGCGTCACGTATTGGGAGCCGGCCAAGTGGGTCGCGCGGCTGCGCGAGCTCAAGACCGACGCCAACGAGCTGCTGCTCAAGACCAACATGGGCGCGGGCCACGGCGGCAAGTCGGGCCGCTTCGAAAGCTTGCGCGAGACCGCCGAGGAGTTCGCCTTCATCCTCTGGCAGCTGGGCGTGGAGGGATGAGCAACCGCTTCGCGCTGAGCTTCTCCGCGCTCCCCGAGCACATCGACGAGCTCGGCCACGTCAACAACGCGGTGTGGCTGCAGTGGGTGCAGGAGATCGCCACCGCGCACTGGCGCGCGGTCGCGCCGCCCGAGCACCAGGCGGCCTACTTCTGGGTCGTCACCCGCCACGAGATCGATTACCGCGGCAATGTCGGCCTCGGCGAGAGCGTGACCGCCGAGACCTTCATCCCCGACCCGCCCAAGGGCGCGCGGTTCGATCGCTGCGTGAGCTTCCGCGACGCCAGCGGCCGCGAGGTGGTCAGCGCGCGCAGCACCTGGGCGCTGCTCGACCGTAGCAGCGGCCGCCTGCTCCGCGTCCGTCCGGAAGTCGCGGCGCCGTTCTACGCGGCGTGAGCCGCCCTGGCGCGGCGGTGGCGGCGGCGGCGCTCGGTGAACGTCTGGACGCGCTCGCGCATGGTCCGGTTGCGGCCCGCGCGCTTGGCTTCGTAGAGCAGGCGGTCGCAATGCGCGAACTGCGCGGCGAAGCCACCGGCGGCGAGGCCTGCGGTCTGCTCGACCAGACCCATGCTGGCAGTGACGATCCGCTCGAGCCCGGGCACGTCGGCGGCGACCCGTGTGGAAATCGCCTCGCGCCGCCGTTCGGCGCGCGCCGCTGCGTCACGTCCGCGCAGCAGCAGCAGGAATTCCTCGCCGCCGAGCCGCACGACGATCGTGTCGTCATCGGGAGCCAGCGCGTGCGCGACGGCGCGCAGCACATCGTCGCCCACCCCGTGACCGTGAGTGTCGTTGACCGTCTTGAAGTGATCGAGGTCGAGCACCGCCATCGTGCGGAAGCCCCGGCTGCGGCAGTCGGCAAAGCGTTGTTCGATCCCGCGGCGGTTGATCAGCCCGGTCAACGGGTCGCGCTCGACCGCTTGCTCGAGCACCCTGGCCTCGAACAGCGCTTGATCGCGCTGGCGGCGCAGCACCATGAAGCGGTCGACCACGCCTAGGCCGGAAATCAAGACCTCGAGCACGAACGCCAGCTGCTGCTCGAAATCGAGGTCGAGCGGCGCCGCGGCCGCCCCCAGCACCGAGGCGATCCGCACCGAGCCGACCGCCATTAACGGAATCCATGCGGCGATCTGGAACCGGACTGCGCGGCTGCCGCGGCGAAGCGCAACCGCCATGACCCAGGCAAACAGCGCCAGCACCGGGATGTACGAGGCGTAATATATCGTCGGCGCGATCCCGCGCAGCGGACCGTCGGCCAACAGGTAGAAGGCGGTGAAGGCCGCGATCCAGGGGACCATTGCAGCGAGCAGCCGTCGGTGCAGCCGATCCAGCTTTTCGGGTTCGATTAGATCGGCGGTGAACAGCGCCGCCGCGGCGACCGCGGCCCCGAATGCGGCCGTCTGGGTGAGCGCCAGCTGACTCACCGAGAACGCGACGAAGCGGTTGATCAGGCCGGAGGTGATCAGCGTCTGAAGCAGCATCAGGGAAACCGCCAGCGAATGCCAGACGAGGAAGCGCTGACGCAACACGAAGTAGAAGGCGAAGTTGAACAGGAACGGCGCGCACAACAAGCCGCACAGAGCGGCGATGACCAGCTGGCGGCGGCCGGGCGCGGCGTCCGCGGCGTGCCGCTCGAGAAGATGGGCCTGGCTGAGCATACTGACATGGCGGGCGCCGTCGATCCGCACCACGACCTCGGAAAGCGACGCATCGAGCCTGGGCAGGGGGATGCGCATGATCAAGCCCTCGGAAGCGGGCTGCATGTCCGAGACGCGAACCTCGCGCGAAACGCTACGTCCGTCGGCGGCGGCGACCGTCAGCCGCATCGCCTCAAAACGGGTCAGGCGGGTGGCGAACGTCGTCGGCGGCGGCTGTCCGGGCGCGACGGAAAAGCGCAGGTAAGTGCGCTCTGCGGCCAGCGACCAGTTTGCGTTGCCGCAAGTCCAGCGCTGCGGCGAAGCGGCGACGGCGGCGTCGCTCTCGGCGAGACTGGCCGCGGCGTGGCAGGGCCCGCTTGCAGCAGAGGCCGCCGGCGCCGCCAACAGCAGCAGGCAAGCCAGCGCCAGCCGCCGCAGCAGCTTCCAAACGGTCTTCGGCCCCATGCCGGAATGTCTAGCGTATCGTCGTCACCGGGAAGTTAAGGATTGGCGATTTTCTCATTCTTGTTTCGTCAACCGATCACATCGGAGATCGGCGCGTAATCGTAGCCGAGCTCGTCGGCGACGGCCCGGTAGGTGACCTTGCCGGCGTGGACGTTGAGCCCGTCGGCGAGGTGCGGGTTGCGGCGCAGCGCCTCGCGCCAGCCGAGCTCGGCGATCCGCAATGCGTGCGGCAGGGTCACGTTGTTGAGCGCGTACGTGCTGGTCCGCGCGACCGCGCCGGGCATGTTGGCGACGCAATAATGAACCACCCCGTCGACCACGTAAGTCGGCTCGGCGTGGGTGGTCGCGTGGCTGGTCTCGAAGCAGCCGCCCTGGTCGATCGCGACGTCGACCAGCACCGCGCCGGGCATCATGCGCTTGAGCATGTCGCGCGTGACCAGCTTGGGCGCGGCGGCGCCGGGGATCAGCACCGCGCCGATCACCAGGTCGGTCTCGCAGATCATCTGCTCGATGTTGGCCTTGTTGGAAAAGCGGGTCTTGGCGCGGCTTTCGAAGTGGATGCCGAGCCGTTCCAGCACTTCGGGATCGCGGTCGAGGATGGTCACGTCGGCGCCCAGGCCGACCGCCATCTGCGCGGCGTTGAAGCCGACCACCCCGCCGCCGATCACCAGCACCCGGCCCGGCAGCACCCCCGGCACCCCGCCGAGCAGCACCCCGCGCCCGCCGTGCGCCTTCTCCAGCGCGGTCGCCCCGGCCTGGATGCTCATTCGCCCGGCGACCTGGCTCATCGGCTTGAGCAAGGGCAGCGAGTTGCCCGGCCCGGTCACCGTCTCGTAGGCGATCGCGGTGACGCCGCTTTCCACGAGCTCGCGGGTCTGCTCGGGATCGGGGGCGAGATGGAGGTAAGTGTAGAGGATCTGCCCTTCGCGCAGCATCGCGCGCTCGACCGCTTGCGGTTCCTTGACCTTGACGATCATCTCTGCCCCATCGAACACCGTCTTCGCGTCGGGCTGGATGACCGCGCCGCAGGCCTTGTAGTCGCCATCGGTCGCGCCGATGCCGAGGCCCGCGCCGCTCTCGATCCACACCTCGTGGCCGTGCGCGGCCAGCTCGCGCGCGCTCTCGGGCGTCAGCCCGACGCGGTATTCGTGGTTCTTGATTTCGCGGACGGTGCCGACGCGCATGGGAGGTCTCCTGGTTCGGCGAGGCCGTTACGACTGAAACCGGTCAGGCGCAATCGAGCCGGCGGATTCGCGGCCGGACCAGCCCCGCCCGTGGACCACATGGACCACAGTACAAGGTGCAAAAAAGAGACCGTGGATTCGCCCGTCCGAGCTTCGCGGAGGAGGAGACGGCTGGAGCGAGGCACGGCATGGCGCGGACCAAACCACACTCGTGGGCGTGTAGGAAAATGGTTTTTTGGCTTCGCCTCGCGCGTCCCGCAGCTGTCAGGCTCGACGGGAACGCGCGCCCGGTCGCCAGCGTTCAACCGGCACGCATGACCATCGCAGTCGCCTTGCAGACGCTCGCCGGCGCCGACGCGCGCCAGGAAGCTTTCGTCCGCCGCGCGGTCGAGCGGCTCGGCGAGGCGGTCGCGCGGCCCGATTTTGTCGTCCGGATCGAATCGGCAAGTTACACCCAGACCCGCTGGGCGCCCGGGAAGGGGCCTTGGCGGGCGCTGACGCCGGCGGAGATCGCGGCGCGGGTGCGCTCCGGCTGCGAGCGCGGAACCGAGCCCGACGGGACGATCGACCTCTGGCTCGAGCTGATCGACTTGCCCCCGCCGAGCGGCGGCAAACAGGTGCTGGGCAGCACCGCATTGGGCGCCACCCCTTCTCGCACGGCGCGCTGGTTCGTCGATCTCTGCGCCGAGCGCGGCGACGCACTGAACCTGGCGGGGCACCTGCTCCACGAGTGGGCTCACGTCAGCGGCTTCTACCACTGGCCCGACAACCGCGCCCGCGGCGACACCGCCTATGTGCTCGGGCGGCTGGTGCGCGAGGCGCTGGAAGACCGCCACGGCAACGAGATCGATCCCGAGATCACCGCGATGATGCACGACGTGGAGACCGACTGCGGCTGCCACGGCGAGGTCGAGGGGGAGAGCTGATAACTACGGATTGTCGCGCCGGATCTGGCCGACACCGTGGCGGAACACCAGCTCGCCGCCCTTCCAGCCGCTGAACAGCAGCAGCAGCACCGCGACGACCGACAGCCCGAGCCCGAGCCCACCGGCGATCCAGCGGTCGCCGAGGCGGAGGAAGAAGCTGACCAGCTCGATCACCACCACCGCCAGGTTGGCGAACAAGTGCAGCCATGCGTCGCGAAGCGCGCGGATGCCGGCGCTCGCGGCGAAGTCGATGAAGCCGGCGATCGCGGCGAGCACGGCGCCCGCCAGCCCGCCGCCGAGCAGCCACAGCGAGGCGGTGGCGAAGCCTTCGCCGCAGCCCGCGGCATAGGCGATGTCGGTCCCTAGCGCGCTGACGAACAGCGCGATCGGGATGGGCACCAGCATCGGGTGCAGCGGGTGGCCGTTGATCGCGAATGTGGCCCTGAGATCGTTCATGCCGGTTCCTCCTGTTCGATACGCACCGGCGCGAGCGGCTCGATCGCCGGTCCGTGGAGCACCGCGCCGTCGATCGCGAAGCGCGAGCCGTGGCACGAGCAGTCCCAGCTGCGGTCGACCGGGTTCCAGCCGAGCAGGCAGCCCATGTGAGTGCAGACCGCCGAGACCGCGTGGGCTCGGCCGGCCGGGTCGCGATAAATCCCGGTGGCGCGGCCATCGATCTCGACGATCGCAGCGCCGCCGGGGTCGATCTCGCCGGCCTTGCCCGAATGCGAGTCGAGATGGCCGGCGACGAGATCCTTGGCGACCTCGAGACCCTCCGCGGCCATCGTGCCCAGACCCTTGGCCGAATGGCGCGAGGCGTCGAACAGCCCCGCCCAGGGGTTGTCGCGGTCTGTGGCGAGATCGGCGAGAATCGTCGCGGCGGCGGCGCCGTTGCTGATCCCCCAGGCGTCGAACCCGGTCGCGACCAGCGGCGAATCGCCCGCGCCGCCGGCCCAGCCGACATAAGGCAGCCCGTCGCGCGGAGTGTAATCCTCGTTGGTCCAGCGATAGATCGGCTCGCCCGCCCCGAAATGCTCGACCGCGAACTTCTCGAGATCGGCGAAGGCCTTGGCCTCTTCCTCCGCGTCGCCGTGCTTGAAGGTGGGACCGGTGGCGATCAACATCGCCGCGCCGTCGGCGGCGACGTGGCCACGCACCGAGCGCTTGGGCTCGTCGGCGCTGATCGCCATGACATGCGGCGCGCGCTCGGGCGCGACGCTGGCGGCGATGATCGCGTGCATGTGCGGGGCGTTGTGCGCGTGGAACTGCCCGACCTGTCCCAGCGGCAGGTGCGTCGCCATGATCACCCGAGGCGCGGAGATCCGGCCTTGTGCCGTCTCTATGCCCTGCTCGTCCCATGACACTACGCGGGTCTGCTCGAACACGTGGCTGCCGTCGCCGGGGATCGTCGCCGCTAGGCCGGTGACGAAATGAACCGGATGGAATTGGAATTGCCCGTCGAGCCGCAGCGCCGACGTAACGGAGTAAGGCAGGCCGGCGTCCTCGCTCAGCTCCATCGCCAGCCCCGCGCGGCGGGCCGCTGCGGCTTCGGCGCGGATGCGCTCGGCACCGTCGGCGCTGGTCGCATAGACTACCGCCGGCGCGGGCTCGAACGCGCAGGCAATCCCGTGCCGTCCGACCAGCTCGGCGATGAGCGCGACCCCGGCACGGTTGGCCTCGGCGTAGCAGCGGGCGGCGTCCTGGCCGTGCCGGTCTTCGATCCGGCTGAGGACCAACGCGTGCTGCGCGGTGACTTTGGCGGTCGAGCGCCCGGTGACTCCGCGGCCGACGCCGCACGCCTCGACCACCGCGACCCGCTGCCCGCGGTCCTTGAGCAGGCGGGCGGCGATCACCCCGACGATGCCCCCGCCGACGATCGCGACGTCGACTTCGATAGGGCTGGTGTGGGTTGGGAAGGGGTGGTGAGGTGCGGTGCGGGTCCAGTAGCACCCGTCGGCGGGGGTCGTGTTCGGCATCGGCTTCTCCAGCCCTTGACCAACCCCCGGCGCGCGGGTTCGGTTCCGGTCCCAGCTTGGCTCAGGTCCCGAGAAGCCGTCGATAGAGCCCCAAATATTCGTCCGCCATCCGCTCGACGCTGAACCGTCGCTCGACCGCGCTCGACACGCCGCGCGGTCGATCTCGCCGAGCTGCTCGGTCGCGGCGCGCGCCGCTCACCCCGGCCGAGATCGTCCGCCGCCTCGTCGCGCCCAACGCCGAGCGCGCGAAAGAGCAAGCCGCCGGCCAGATCCGCTGGCTGCGGCCCGATTACCAGATCCCCCGCTTCGGCTAGCGGCCGCGCCCCACGCGGAAAGGCCGCCCGGTTTCCCGGACGGCCCCTTCCACTCCCCTTCGGGAACCTAGAAGTCGAAGCCGACCCGGCCGTAGAGGAACCGGCCGTTGAAGCCGAACGGCGAGAAGATCGAGTAGGCGTTGTACTGCTGGTTCTGCGGGAAGAACCCGCCGGTCGGGCGCGGGCCGAACGGCAGCCGGTCGGGATAGACGTCGAACACGTTGTCCGCGCCGACCGCGAGGTGGATGCGGTCGGTGGCGTCGAAGCGCAGCTCGATGTCGGTGATCCACTTGGCGCCGAGCTTGACGTCGTCGGGCCCGAGCGCGGTCAGGCTGGCCTGGTTGGGGGCGAGCGGCGCGACCGAGCCGGGGGCGAGGACCTTGCCGTAGCGCGTGGTGCGCAAGGTGAAGCCGAACGGGTCGAGGTCGCCGTCGGCGCTCAGCACCACCTTGTCGCGCGGCTGGCCGCGGGTGAAGCGCAAGCTTTCGGTCCGGCCGAACAGGATCACCCCGGGGATCGTCGCCAGCGCGCCGAGCTCGTTCTTGTACCTGAGGATCTTCTGGTCGTTGTAGTTGTAGGCGGCGGTCAGGTTGAAGCGGCCGAAATCGAGCGGCAATCGCCAGCTCATCACCGCGTCGACGCCCTGGGTGCGGGTGTCGAGCCCGTTGACGAAGAACCGCGCCGCGCCGACCGAGGGGAACCCGGCGGCGGTAAGCAGCGCCCCGACCGCGGCGTTGACCGCGGCGCTGCCGCTGCCCGAGGCGCCGAGGTTCTCGGTCAGGACGATCCGGTCCTTGATCTTGATGTTGTAGTAATCGACCGTCAGCGTCAGCCCCGAGAGCGGGTTGGCGGTGAACCCGCCGCTGAAGTTGAGGCTCTTTTCGGCGTCGAGATCGCGCGCGCCCAAGGCGCGGGCGATCGGGTTCGCCACCGGCAGCGTCAGGATGTCGACCGGCACGCCCGAAATGAAGTTGGTCGAGGTGGTGGTGAATACCTGCTGGTGGAGCGATGGCGCGCGGAAGCCGTTGGAAACCGAACCGCGCACCGCGAACCCGTCGAGCACCTCGAACCGCGCGGCGAGCTTGCCCGAAAGCGCGTCGCCGAAATCGGAATAGTGCTCGTAACGCGCGGCCGCGGTGACTGAGAGGCGGTCAAAGATGTCGGTGTCGAGCTCGACGTAGCCCGCGACGTTGTGCCGGTCGGCGTCGGTCCGTGCGCTGGTCGGCAAGCCGGGGAAGCCCTGCGCGCCCGCGCCGCCCTGGCGGCCGGGGAAAGTGCACGCGCTCGTGGTGGCGTTGAAAACGCCTTGCTGCGCGGTGCAGTTGGCCAGCGTGGTATTCGGAATCGCCGCGCGGAAGAACGGCCCGAGCTGGAACGATTGCGGGTCGCCGGGGCGGATCTCGTAGTTCTCCTCGCGGTATTCGCCGCCGAACGAGACGGTCAGCGGCTTGGCGAAGCCCATCTCGTAGTCGCGGCTGAAATCGAGGTTGAACAAGCCTTGGACGTAGCGCAGCCCGCCCGCGTCGAAGCTGCGCTGGGTCGCCGCGCCGAACGAGGCGTTGACGCTGTCCTGGACCTGGTAGTCGAAGCGGTTCGAGCCGATCCCGGCGGAGAAGTCGGCGCGCCAGCCCATCACCTCGCCGCGCAGGCCCGCGGTGTAGGCGTAATCGGTCAGGTCCGACTTGATCAGCGGCAGAAACCCGTCGGGGGTGAGCAGCGGGCGATTGACCGTCGGCGGCGCCTGGTTGGGAGCGAGCTGCGAATAGTCGACGTTGTTGGGGTTCGAGGCCTGGCGATAGTTGGCCGCGCTCACCGAATCGCGCTGGTTGAAGGTGGCGAACGTATAGACCTCGAACACGTCGCTGAGCGGAAACGCCGCGTTGAGGAACAGCGTGTAGTCGTCGGCCTTGGGGTCGCCGAAGCGGAACTCGCGACGGTCGAAGGTCAACTCGCGCGGATCGAAGGTGGTCGAGGTCGGCTGGACGTAGTTGGGCCGCAGGTCGAAGCCCGTCCGGTTGGTGCGGTCGCGGTGGCGGTACTCGGCGGTCAGGTTGAGGTAGCCGCCCGAGCCGAAGAACGGCAGCCCGAAGTTGCTGGCCAGGCTGTAAGTGTCGCCGTCGCGGATGTTGATATCGCCGCCGGTGTTGGCGGCGAAGATCCGCGCGCCGCCGGCGTTGACGAACGCCGGATCGATGAACGGCTGACCCGCCGCGTTGGTCTGCAGCCCGGTGACCCGATCGACGTCGTCGAGCGTGGTCACGTAGCGGCCGTAGCTGGCCACCGCCTTGCCGCCGTCGCTGGCGGTCTTGAGGCGGATGTTGATCACCCCGGCGATGGCGTCCGAGCCGTATTGCGACGAGGCGCCGTCGCGCAGCACCTCGATCCGCTCGATCGCCAGCGCCGGGATCGAGTTCATGTCGACCGCCGCCGAGCCGCGGCCGACGGTGCCGTTGATGTTGAGCAGCGCCGAGGTGTGGCGGCGCTTGCCGTTGACCAGCACCAGCGTCTGGTCGGGGGCAAGGCCGCGCAATGTCGCCGGGCGCAGCGCGTCCGAGCCGTCGGCGATCGCCGGCTGCGGGAAGTTGAAGCTCGGCACCAGCTTGTTGAGGATCTTGTTGGTCTCGGTCTGCCCGCCCTCGGTGATCATCTCGCCCGACAGCACGTCGACGGGAACCGGCGAGTTCTCCACCGTGCGCGTGGTCGAGCGCGAACCGGTGACGATGATCTGCTGCTCGGGCGGCAGCGTCTCGTCCGCGGCGGCGGTATCCTGCGCGAACGCGGGCGCGGAGACCGATGCGAACGCGGCGAGCGCACAACCGGCGGCGAGAATGGAGCGCAGTTTCATGAGCTTGGCCTCCCTGTCGGACATCACGCTGCGCCCGCGCGAAGCTTTCGGCAAGAATCGTGCGGATTCGCTTGTCGATTCCCGGCCTACCGTGGCATCCGCGCAACGCCGCCGGCGCGCTCGGCTCAGTGCGCGTCGCGTTCGGGCTGGACGATGATCCGGTCGCGCGCCGCGGTGATGTCGCCGGTCTCGATCTGCACCTTGAGGCGTTCCTTGTCGCGATTGCGGTACATGGCTTCCGCGCGGTCGATCGCCTCGAGGCTTTCGCCGAGCCCCTCGAGCGCGGCGCGCGCCATCTTGACCGCGCTTTCCATCACCTCGCGGACGACGAAGCGCGCCGGGGTCGGCTTCAACCGGACCACGCTGCGGCGGTCATAGGCGCGGACGTAGATCGCGGCATCGGGGAACGCGCGATGGACGTTCTCGATGCCCTCGGGGGTGAGCTGGTCGCCGTCGATGCAGAAGCAGATCAGCTCGGCTTGGGCTGCGCCGGCCTGGCGCAAGAGGTCGAGCCGAGTGCCGTCGCCGAACCAGACCTTGGCGCCGAACCGCCCGGCGACGTCGATCATCTCCACATCGGTGTCGATCAGCGTGACCGGCACGTCGGCGGCGATCAGCATCTGCGCGACGGTCTGGCCGAAGCGGCCGTAGCCGACGACCAGCGCGTTGGCCCCGTCGCGGCGCGGCTCGTCGCGGGTCTCGCGGGTCGGCGGGGCTTCGCGCAGCTTGCGCGTGGCCATCATCAGGAACGGTGTGGCGGCCATCGACAGCGTCACCACCGCGCCGAACAGGCTCGCCGCCTCGGCCGAGATCAGCAACGCGCCCTGCGCTTGCGCGAACAGCACGAAGCCGAACTCCTCATCCGGAAGGCGAGCGCGATGGCGACGATGATTCCCGCCTTGACCGCGATCAGCGCCAGCGCCATCGAAGCGACGAACAGCGGCCGTTCGGCGATCGCCGGCAAGTCGAGCATCATCCCCACCGCGAGGAAGAACAGCCCGAGCAGGATCGAGCGGAACGGCTCGACATCGGCCTCGAGCTCGTGGCGGTAGGGCGAGTCCGCCAGCATCACCCCCGCGACGAACGCGCCCAGCGCGGTCGACAGGCCGAGCGCCTCCATCAGCGCGGCCGAGGCGATCACCGTGAACAGCGCGGCGACGACGAACATCTCGCGCTCGCCCAAGTTGCCGATCAGCCCGAACAGCGGCCGGACGATCAGCCGCCCCGCCGCGACCAGCCCCGCGATCGCCAGAACGGTGTATAGGCCGAGCTGCCATCCCGGCGGCCCCCCGGCGTCCGCGGGATTGCGGCTCAGCGCCGCGATCACCGTGATCAGGGGGATGAGCGACAGATCCTGGAACAGCAGGATCGCGAACGCGCGCTCGCCGAATGGGGTGCGCAATCGCCCGGCCGACTGCAGCAGCGGCAGCACCTGGGCGGTCGAGGACAGCGCCAGCGGCAGCCCGAGCGCGAGCGCCGCGGCCCAGGTGAACTGCGTCGCCAGCGCGATCACCGCGGTCAGAACGAGGCCGCAGAGCAGGACCTGGCTCGTCCCGAACAGGAAGATCGAATGGCGCAAGCGCCACAGCCGCGCCGGCGCCAGCTCGAGCCCGACCACGAACAACAGCAGCGTGATCCCGAGCTCGGCGATCCCGATCTTGCCTTGCGCGTCGCCGACCAGCCCGAGCACGTGCGGGCCCATCACCGCCCCGGCGACGAGATAGCCCAGCGTCGCGCCGAGCCCGAGCCGGCGGAACAGCAAGACGAACGCCAGCGCCGAGCCGAGCAGCAGGAACCCGTCGCGCAAGAGCGAGGTGGCGGCGTGGGCTTCGGGCATCGCTTAGTGCCCGGTCACAGCAAGTGGCCGCGCCGGTCACGCTTGGTCGAAAGGTATCGCTGGTTGTGGGGATTGGCAGGCAGAACATGCGGCACGCGTTCGGCGACCGTCACGCCTTTCGCCTCGAGCGCCGCGACCTTGGCCGGGTTGTTGGTCATCAGCCGGATCGCGCCGATCCCGAGCAGCTCGAGCATCCGCGCCGCGACCGGAAAGTCGCGCGCTTCGGCCGGCATGCCCAGCCGCTCGTTGGCCTCGACCGTGTCGAAGCCCTGGTCCTGCAGTTGGTAGGCGCGGAGCTTGTTGATCAGCCCGATCCCGCGGCCTTCCTGCCGCAAATACAGCAGCACCCCCCAGCCTCCGTCTCGCGCTTCCTCGGCCATCGCCGCGAGCGCCGCGTCGAGCTGCGGGCCGCAATCGCACTTGAGGCTGCCGAGCACGTCACCGGTCAGGCATTCGGAGTGGAGCCGGACCAGCGGAGCGCGCTCGCCGCTCTGCCGGCCAAGCACCAGCGCGACGTGCTCGCGCATGTCGTCGGGCGCGCGGAAGGCGACGATCTCGGCCTCGTCGAGCGCCGCGACCGGCAGCTTTGCACGCGACTGGATGGTGAGATGGGCGGGGTCGCGCCATGCGGCGAGGTCGGCCGCCGACACCGTCACCGCCGGATGACCCGTCAGCAGGAAAGCAGGCAGGATTCCGGCGAGCCGGCCCAGCTCCATCGCCGCCGCCGCGGCTTCGGCGGCGTCGAGGGGCTCGGCGAGGAACGGGCCCTTCAACGGCCAGGTCAGGTCGAGCGCGGGATCGGCGATCGCGCGGGCGAGGTCGAGCGCGAACGGCTCGGCGCCGCGGATCAGCACCGGCGCGTGCGGATCGGCCGCCTCGCGCTGGTTGGCGATGGTCCTTCTGCCGCCACCACGCCCGATAGCTCCACCAGCTGTAGTTGCGGTCGGGCGCCGGGATGTGCGCGCGGCCGAGGTCGACCCAGCCGTGCGCGTCGCGAAACCGCCCGAGCGTCTCGCACTCGACCCGGGTGTGGCTGACCACCTTGAGCAGCGCCTTGTGATCGTAAACGTCGCACTCGAGCGGGGCGACGTTGAAGTCGCCGACGATCAGCGTCGGGCGGTCGAGCTTGTCGGCCCAGCGGGTCATCCGCCCGATGAAGTCGAGCTTCTGGCCGAACTTGGGGTTGGTGGTGCGATCGGGCACGTCGCCGCCCGCCGGGATGTAGACATTCTCGAGGATCAGTCCCGGCCCGACGACCTCGACCCCGACGTGGCGCGCCTCGCCATTGTCCTGCCAGTCGTGCCGGCCGAGCTCCCTCAGCGGCAGCCGGCTGACCGTGGCGACGCCGTGGTAGCCCTTCTGGCCGTGGACGACGCGATGCCGGTACCCAAGCGCCTCGAACGGCTCATGCGGAAACTGCGCCTCGCGGCACTTGATCTCCTGCAGGCACAGCACGTCGGGCGCAGCCAAGCGCAGGAACCGCTCGACCTGGCCGATGCGCAGGCGGACCGAGTTGATGTTCCAGGTGGCGACGGAGACCATGCTCGGCGGTTAGCGCGAAGCTCCGACAAAAGAAAACCCTCGCTCCGGGGGCATTGGAGCGAGGGTTCCTTTGCGTTCGTCACGCTTGACCCGGGCGACCTGTTTGAGAGGTCCGGGCAACAGGGGGGGCGCTGGTTGTCGAGTCGGATCGTGGTGCGCTTGTTCTGCGAATCGAGCGCGACCCAGCTGGTCAACTCCATCCCGCCGGGCGCCGAGGGGTCGCGGACGAAGATCATCGTGATCCGGCCGTACTCGGGGTGCTTGGGATCGCGCACCTCGATGCTGGTGACGTTGGGGTTGCTGGTCGGGATCAGCTTGCCGTAGCGGGCCACGTCGCGATTGGGGTCGAGCAGCGCGCCCAGCGGGCTGTTCTTGATCGGCCAGCGCTGGACCTGGCGGACCTCGTAGTCGATCATGGTCAGCGCCTTGCCGTCGGAGACGATCAGCAGCGGCACGCCCTTCTGGTACTGGAAGCGGATCTTGCCCGGGCGCTTGAGCGTCAGCTCGCCCGACAGGCGCTGGCCGTTGCGGTCGGTCTGGACGAAGTCCGCCTTCATCGTCGCGATCCCGCGCAGCGCGGCGACGGCTTCGGCGAGCTGAGGGTTGCCGGCCTGCGCGGCGAGCGGCGCGGTGGTCACGGCGCCGGCAGCGGCGGCGAGCAGCGAAGCCGCGGCCATGGCGCGCAACGTTTGGGAGAGCTTGAGCTTGAAGTCAGTCATGGCCGATCCTGTTGGGTATCGGCGTTGAACTCGCCGTGAACCGGAGAGTTCCCTTGGCTTCATCCCGGCCGCGGTCCGGGACCGCGCTTACTTGATCTTGGCTTCCTTGAACTCGACGTGCTTGCGCACGACCGGATCGTACTTGCGGAAGCTCATCTTCTCGGTGGTGTTGCGCGGGTTCTTCTTGGTCACGTAGAAGAAGCCGGTGTCGGCGGTCGAGACCAGCCGGATCTTGACGGTTGCGGGCTTCGCCATGGCGGATTCCTGAAAATGCGGCTTGAAACAAGTCGAGCGGCGCGATTGACTCGCCGCCGCCCGGACACGGCTGCGCCCTTCGTCCAAGCGCGCGCGAAAGTCAAGCCGCGCCCGGGAATCAGCGCGGCGGCTGGGCCGGCTGCCACCCGGCGAGGCCGGCGCGCCAGAACAGGAACGCGGCGATGTCGGCCTGGAGCTCGTCGGCCTGGGTCTTGGTCAGCCCGCCGCCGTGGCCGCCCTGGCCCTCGACCCGCAGCAGCACCGGGTTGGGCGAGCCCGCGGCCTGCATCCGCGCCGCCGCCTTGGCCGGCTGCCAGCTGTCGACGCGGGTGTCGTTGAGCCCGGTGGTGAACATGATCGGCGGATAAGTCCTGCCGTCCTCGATCGTGTAGTAGGCGTCCATCGCCAGCAGGTTCCGGAACCCCGCGGGGTCCTTGATCGTCCCGAACTCGACCGTGTTGACCGGGCCGTTCTGCTGGAACTCGGCGCGCACCGCGCTGGCCATCGGCACCTGGCTGATCACCGCGGCGAACAGATCGGGGCGCTCGATCATCGCCCGGCCGACCGCGATCCCGCCGGCCGAGCCGCCCTGGATCGCCAGCTGGTCGGGAGTGGTCCAGCCCTCAGCGATGAGATGCTCGGCGCAGGCGATGAGGTCGCGCCAGGTGTTGGGCTTGTTGGCGTCCTTGCCGCCCAGCCGCCAGGCCTCGCCCAGCTCGCCGCCACCGCGGACATGGCACACCGCCGCGGTCGCGCCCCGGTCGATCAGCGCGAGCCGCGAGGTCGAGAAGCCGGGCAGCTGCGAGATGCCGTACGAGCCGTAGGCGGTGAGCAGCAGCGGCCGCGGGGCGCGCGGGCCCGCCGCGGAGATCACCGACAGCGGCACCGCGACCCCGTCCTTCGCCGTGGCGCGCAAGTCGTGCGTCGCGTAGCGGGTGAGATCGATCGCCGGGCGCGCGCCCGACGGCAGCGCGGCGAACGCCCCGGCTTTGGCGTCGTAGCGATAAAGCGTCGGCGGCGCGGTCCAGCCCGAGACCAGCACCACCGCGCCCGGCTCGCGCGGGTCGCTGAACATCTGGGCGATCGTGCCTTTGGCGGGCAGCGCGATCTCCTGGACCGGGCCGCCGTCGAGCGGGAGCCGGAGGAGCGTGCCGTAGACCCCTTCGCGCGCGCCGACATAGAGCGCGTCGGACGCCGCCGAGACGAATTCGAGGACGCGATCGGGGCGCGCTGGGATGACCTCGCGCGCGGCGTCGAGCGTCTCGCCGGTCGCCATCTCCAGCACGCGGAAGGTCGGCGCGCCCTGGTTGGAGAGCAGGAACAATCGCTCGCCGGCGAGCGCCAGGCCGGTCACCCCCTGGCTGCGATCGACGACCTTGCGCCATTTCGCCTTGCCCTTCGCAGCATCGGCCTGCGGCGCGAGATGGATGTCGACCTCGTTCTTGACGCCCTCGTTGACGATCAGCGCCGCGGTTCGCGATCCCGGCGCGATGGCGACATAGGGCGATTCGTCGGGGCGGATCGCCGGCCCGCCAGGGACGCCGGGCCCGACGGTGAACATCGGCTCGCGCTTCAGGTCCCAGACCACGCTGCGGCGGTTGAGGAAGGTGTCGGTCTTGGGCTGGCCGGGCTTGAGCGCCTGCGACAGCGTGAAGGCCATGCCCCCGCCGGGGAGGAACTGCGGCCCGGCGAAGCGGGCGTTGGGGATCGGTCCGGCGATCCGCGCGGCGCTGGCGACGTCGAGCACCTCGAGGTCGGCGTTCTCGTTGCCGCCCGCCGAGACCCCGACCGCGACCCGTTCGCCGTCGGGCGAGGCGGCGAAATAGCTGACGGCGTGCGGCTCGCCGGTGCGCGCGATCAGCCCGGCGATGTCGACCAGTTTGCGCGTTGCGCCGCCGGGCTCGCGGACCATCAGGTCGTAGACGTTGGCCCCCGGCGCGCGCTCGAGATAGAACGCCCGGCCGCCGGCCTCCTCGTAGCCGTTGACGAAGCCGAACTGCCCACCAAGCGCGGCGATCTTCGCGAGGTAAGCGCTGCGCGCGGGGATCGCGTCGAGCACCGAGCGGGTGTGATCGCGCTGCGCCTTGATGAACGCCGTGGTCTCGGGCTCGCCCGCGGTCTCCATGTAGCGGTAGGGATCGACCAGCGTGGTTCCAAAGAAGTCCTCGCTGACCGCCCGCACCGCCGCCGCGGGGGGCTTGACGCTCCACTCGACCGGCTTCTGCCGCTCCTGCGCGAACGCGGCCGGCGAAACCAGCAGCGTCGCCGAAAACCCGGCCAACAGGACGCGCTTGAACATCCTCGATCTCCCTCGCTCGAATGCCGGCGGAAGCCTAGGTTCGCGCCAAGCGCTTGGAAAGCCCCCGATTTGCGGGGGTCGGGCGGGCGTGGTAGGCTGCCGCGCGACCATGGCCACGCTGCTCCGCCCCGATCAGGACTTTGCCGCGCTGCCCGAGCTGGGCGCCGAAGTGTTCACCGCGCCGTTGCAGCGCCCCGAGCACGTCGGCGAGGACTGGCTCGAGCCCGCGCAGCGCGACTACGGCTCCGAGGACCACGCGATCTGGGACGAGCTCTACGCGCGGCAGATGGACGTGCTGCCGGGCCGCGCGGCGAGCGCGTTCCTCGCCGGCACGCAGAAGCTCGCGCTGGGCCGCGGCGGCGTGCCCGAGTTCGCGCGGCTCTCGCACGAGCTCGGCGCGCTGACCGGGTGGAGCGTGGTGCCGGTGCCGATGCTGATCCCCGACCACGTGTTCTTCTGGCACCTCGCCAACCGGCGCTTCCCCGCGGGCAATTTCATCCGCACCCGCGAGACCTTCGACTACATCGAGGAGCCCGACGTCTTCCACGACGTATTCGGGCACGTCCCGATGCTCGCCGACCCGGTCTATGCCGACTACATGCAGGAGTATGGCCGCGCCGGGTGGAAGGCGATGCGCTGCAACCGGCTGAAGGCCTTGGGCTCGCTCTACTGGTACACGGTCGAGTTCGGGCTGATCATGGAAGGCGAGAACCTGCGCGCCTACGGCGCGGGCATCCTCTCCGGCCCGACCGAGGCGGTGTTCGCGCTCGAGGCGCAGTCCCCCAACCGGATCTTCCTCAACGTCGACCGGGTGATGCGCACCAATTACGTGATCGACGATCTCCAGCCGACCTACTTCGTGATCGAGAGCCTCGACGACCTCTACCACCAGACGGTCGAGCGCGACTTCGACCGGCTCTACCGCTCGTTGGGGCCGGGGTTCACTTACGCCAACACCGCGGTGATCGACGTCGACAACGTGCTCCACCGCGGCACCCAGGAATACTTCCTGCGCGGTGGCCGCAACTCGGGCGCGAAGCCGGTCTAGCGCAAACGAAAACGGCGCCGGTTGCCCGGCGCCGCTCGTGACGTTCGATCGAGCGGGGTTCAGCCCGGCTCGCCGCCATCCATCTTGTCGGCCTTGTCCTCCATCGCGTCGGCCTTGGCCTCGCCGGCGTCGTCGACCGCTTCGGCCTTGGCGTCCATGCCCTGGTCTTCCATCACGTCGGCGGTCTCGTCGGCGCCCTCGCGGGTCGCGTTGGCGTCGTCTTCCATCTTGTTTTCGGTGGCGCTGTCGCACGCGGCCAGGCTCAGGCCCATCGCGGCGACCGATGCGAGCATCGCGCTTTTGAGAATGGTCTTCATCAGGTCTTCCCCTTCATAATTTGGGGACGGCGGGCCAGCGCCCAACCGTCCCCACTGGCTTTGCAGCGAGCGGTGCTTAACGCACCGACCCGCGGCGAACAAGGTTGACGATCGCGAGCAGCACGATCGCCCCGAGGAACGAGACGAGCAGCGAGGTGACGCTGAAATCGCCCGCGGTGATCGATCCGCCGCCGATCAGCGGGACGATCAGGAAGCCCGCCAGCAGCGCGCCGACGATGCCGACGATCACGTTGAGGAGGATGCCCTGCTGCGCGTCGGTGCGCATCACGATGCTGGCGAGCCAGCCGAGGATGCCGCCGACGATGATCAGGATGATGATGCCCATGAGACGTTCCCTTTTGCTGTGGGTCGGGCAATCAAACCGCGGTTCGGCGTTTGGTTCCTCAAACACGACGAGCCGTTTCGACGATCCAAAGAAACTCTGGGTGGTTCAGAGACTTAGCGCAAAGACAGCCACGCGATCGCCGCTGCTCCCGCAACGATCCGGTACCACGCGAACGGGGCGAAGCCCGAGCGGCTGACGAAAGCGACGAAGGCGCGGATCACCGCCAGCGCGACGACGAACGAGACCACGAAGCCGATCGCGATCTCGCGCCAGCCGACCCCGCCGGCCATCGCCACACCGCTGTCGAGCAGCTCGAGCGTCGAGGCGCCGAGCATCGTCGGCACCGCCAGAAAGAAGCTGAACTCGGCCGCGGTGCGGCGCTCGATCCCCATCGCCAGCGCGCCCATGATCGTCGCCCCCGAGCGGCTGACCCCGGGGAACATCGACAGGCACTGGGCGAGGCCGACCCCGACGACCTGGCGCAGCGGCAGCTCGCCGATCCCGGTCTTGGGGCCGGGCTTGGCGATCTTCTCGATCCCGAGGATGGCGATCCCGCCGAGGATCAGCGCCCAGCCGACCACCATCGGCGAACCGAGCAGGATGTCGATGTAGTCCTTGAGCAGCAGCCCGAGCACCGCCGAGGGCAGGAACGCGACGAAGATGTTGCGGACGAAGCGCACGCTGATCGGCTCGAGCCGCAGCAGCCCCCAGCCGACCGCCCAGAAGGTGCGCCAATACTGCACCACCACCGCCAGGATCGCGCCGAGCTGGATGACGACGTTGAACGCCGCCCACTGTTTGGCGTCGTAGCCGAACAGCTCGGTGGCGAGGATCAGGTGGCCGGTCGAGGAAACCGGGATGAACTCGGTCACGCCCTCGACGATGCCGAGGAGGATGGCGGACGATCAGATCGCTAAGCACCGCGCGGTCGGCAAGGTTTCGCTCGTGCCGCCACAGCGCGTCGAACGCGGCGAAGGCGAATGGCTCGAGCTTGCCCCGCGCCTGCATGACAAGCGCGCAGCGCATCGCCAGCACCGCGTTGACCGGATGGCCGCAGGCCGGTGGAAAATGGATCTCCAGACCCGCGAGCCGCGCCCAGTCCTGAAGATCCTTGTCGTAATAACGCGCCTTGGCCGGCACCGGGTTGGCGCGGGTCTCATAGACCGCCCGGTTGACCGCGTTGAACACCCCGCCGACCAGGATCGGCCGCCAGGCGATCCCGGCGCCCAGCCCCTCGGCCATCGGCACGAGGTTGTGCACCGCCAGCGAGGTCCACGGGCTGGTCAGATCGAAGAACAGCTCGAGCTCGGGTGCGGGCATGGCGCCTCGCTAGAGCATTATCCGACGAATGGGAATCGCGCCCTCTCCCCGGCGGGGAGAGGTTACGCAGGCTTGGCGACTTGTCGCCTAGCCGGAGTTGGAGAGGGGGCTCCGCCTTCGCGGCGGCGTACCCCCTCTCCCAGCTACGCTAGGCCCCTGACGGGGCAAGCTCCGCTACCTCTCCCCGCCGGGGAGAGGGGAACAAGTGGCGCGAACCCCGCCTCACCAGATGCGGACGCGGTCCTTGGGATCGAGCCACATCGCGTCGTCGGGGGTGACGTCGAACGCCTTGTACCAAGGGTCGAAGTTGCGGACGACCGCGTTGACCCGCGCTTCGGCCAGCGAGTGCGTGTCGGTCTGGAGCAGCTGCCGGCCGAACGCCTCGCGGTACTTCCACCGCCACGCCTGGGCGTAGCCGATGAAGAACCGCTGGTCGCCCGTCAGCCCGTCGATCACGGGCGCGGGCTTGCCTTTCAGCGACAGCTTATAGGCCTGGTAGGCCATCGACAGCCCGCCGAGGTCACCGATGTTCTCGCCCAGTGTGAGCTTGCCGCTGTGGCAGGTCTTGCCCTCGTCGTAAGGGCAGACCTTGTCGTATTGCGCGGCGAGCTTGGCGCCAAGCGCGTCGAAGGTCTTGCGGTCCTCGTCGGTCCACCAGTTCTCGAGCGCCCCGGTCGGCCCGTACTTCGAGCCCTGGTCGTCGAAGCCGTGGCCGATCTCGTGCCCGATCACCACCCCGACCGCGCCGTAGTTGACCGCCGGGTCGGCGTTGGGGTTGAAGTTGGGCGGCTGGAGGAATGCGGCGGGGAAGACGATCTCGTTGGCCGGCGGCATATAGTAGGCGTTGACCGTCTGCGGGGTCATCAGCCACTTGGCCTTGTCGACCGGCTCGGCGAGCTCGCGCAGCTGATCGTCCCACGCCCATTCGCCGGCCGAAACGTTGTTGGCGAGCGCCTGGCCCGGGGTGACGACCAGCCCCTCGTAAGTCTCGAACTTCTCCGGATAGCCGATCTTGACCCGGAACGCGTCGAGCTTCTTCTGCGCGGCGACGCGGGTCGCCGGGGTCATCCACGGCAAGTCCTTGAGGTTGGCGGCGAGCGCCAGCCTCAAGTTGCCGACCAGCTCTTCCATCGCGGTCTTGCTCGACGCGGGGAAGTGCCGCTCGACGTAGATTTTGCCGAGCGCCTCGCCCATCGTCCCTTCGACGAACGAGATCGCCCGCTGCCAGCGCGCGCGTTGCTGGGTGCGGCCCTGAAGGGTCTTTCCGTAGAAATCGAAGTTGGCGTCGTCGATGTCGCTCGGCAGCACCGCCGAGTGGCTCGAGAGGAAGCGCGCCGCGGTCCAAGCCTTGATGTCCTCGATCGGGGCGGTGTTGAGCAGCGCCAGCATCGCCGGCATCCCGCCGCCGAGCTTCTTGAGTTGCTCCGGCGTCAGCCCGATCTTGGTGATCTCGTCCTGAGTGGGCGGGACCTGGGCGACGAACAGGCTCGGCACTTGCGCGAGGCCGAGCAGGAACGCCAGGTAGTCCTTGTACTTGGCGCGGATCGCGAGGTTCTTCTCGTTGTCGACCAGGTAATAATCGCGGTCGGGCAGGCCGAGCCCGCCGACCCCGGTGTAGAGCGCGTTGAGCTCGGGATTGGTGCGGTCGATCGAGACGAACGCGCCGAGCGGCGCTGGGATGCCGGGCGCGGCGAACGCGCGGGCGAGATCGGCGCGGGTCTTCACCGCGGCGATCTGGTCGAGATAGGGCTTGGCCGGAGCGAGCCCGGCGGCGTTGATCGCGCTGGTGTCAAGGAACGCCCGGTAGGCGTCGCCGATCCGGCGCTCGAGGCTCCCTACGGGAAAATTGCCGGCGGCCATCTCCTCGACGATCGTGCGGATGTTGCGTTCGGCGCCGAGCCGCAGGCCGAGCGCGTTGCCGCTGTAGGCGTACTGCGCCGGGATTACTTCGTTAGCGATCCACCTGCCGTTGACATAGGCGAAGAAGTCGTCGCCCGGATCGCGCGCCCGATCGAGGTCGGCGGGATTGACGCCCCAGCCGGGGAAGTCGGGCAGGCGGTATTCGTCGGTCGGGATAGCCGCGGCGGGCGTCTGCGCGGAAGCCGAAGCGATTGTCGACAGCGAAGCGGCCGCGGCCAGCGCGGCGATCAGGCGATTCATGGCGGTCCCCCAAAAAACGGTGTCAATTGAAACAATTGCTCTGCCGCCATGGCGCTGAAGGTCGGCTGAACGCAAGCTCGTTGGCAGAGCGGCTTATGCGGTTCGTCGAAACTTACGCCGCCAGCCCGTCGAACTGGAGCCTGGCCAGGCGGGCGTAGAGGCCTCCGGCCTTGGTCAGCTCGGAGTGGTCGCCCTGCTCGACGATCCGCCCGTGGTCCATCACCACGATCCGGTCGGCCTGGCGGATCGTGGCGAGGCGGTGGGCGATGACCAGCGTGGTGCGGCTGGCCATCAGCCGGTCGAGCGCGTCCTGGACCAGCCGCTCGCTCTCGGCGTCGAGCGCGCTGGTCGCTTCGTCGAGCAGCAGGATCGGCGCGTCGCGCAGCAGCGCGCGGGCGATCGCCACCCGCTGGCGCTGCCCGCCCGACAGCCGCGCCCCCGAATCGCCGAGGAAGGTGTCGAGCCCTTGGGGCAGCGCGCGCAGGAAATCCTCGGCGTTGGCCGCGCGCGCGGCCTCCCAGATCGCCTCGTCCGACGCATCCCAGGCGCCGTATCGCAAGTTGTCGCGCGCGCTCGACGCGAACAGCACCGCGTCCTGCGGAACCAGCGCCATCCGCGCGCGGATCTCAGCCGGATCGGCCGACGGCAGCGGCACCCCGTCGACCTTCACCGTGCCCGCCTGGGGATCATAAAAACGCTGGGCGAGCATGAACAGCGTCGACTTGCCCGCGCCCGAGGGGCCGACCAGCGCCACCGTCTCGCCCGGCTCGACGGTCAGGCTGAACTCTCTGAGCGCGGCGTCGTCGGGCCGGGTCGGATAGTGGAAGGTGACCTTCTCGAACGCCAGTTGCCCGCGGGCCGGCTGGGGCAGCGCGACCGGCCGCGCCGGCGCGGCGATCCCCGGCTTCTCGTCGAGCAATTCGGCCAGCCGGCTGGCCGCGCCCGCGCCGCGCAAGAGATCGCCGTAGACTTCGGTCAACGCGGCGAAGGCGCCCGCGACCAGTCCGCCGGTCAGCACGAACGCCGCGATCGTCCCGCCCGAGACCGTGCCGGTCGCGACCCCGATCGCGCCCTGCCACATCAGCACGGTGATCGAGCCGAAGATCAGCACGATGACGATCGCGGTCATCGCCGCGCGGACCATGATCCGGCGTCGCGCGGTCTCGAAAGTGCGCTCGACCGCCTCGAGGAAGCGCTGGCGCTCGCGCTTCTCCTGGTTGAACGACTGGACGATCCGCATCGCCGAAAGCACTTCGGTGACCATCGCCCCGACGTCGGCGACGCGGTCCTGGCTCTTGCGCGAGATCGTCCGCAGCCGCCGCCCGAAGAACATCAGCGGGGTGATCACCAGCGGTATCGCGATCACCAGCCCGGCGGTCAGCCGCGGGGCGAGCGCGAACAGGATGACGGTGCCGCCGATTCCGGTGATCAGGTTGCGCAGCGCGACCGAGACCGTGGTGCCGACCACGGTTTCGACGATCGCGGTGTCGGCGGTCATCCGGCTGCTGATCTCCTTCGGGCTGTTCTCCTCGAAGAAGCTCGGCGGCAGGCGCAGCAGGTTGGTCTGGACCTTGAGGCGGATGTCGGCGACCACCCGCTCGCCCAGCCACGAGACGTAGAAGAACCTCAGCGCGGTCGCGAGCCCGAGCACCGCGACGATCATCAGCAGGTAGCGGAACGAACCGGCGATCGCATCGAGGTCGGCGCCGGGGCCGAAGGCGTCGTCGATGATCACCTTGAACCGCACCGGGATCGCCAGTGTCGCCGCCGAGGTCGTGAACAGCGCGAACACCGCGATCAGCAACTGCTTGGGATACCTGAGCGCCTGGCGCCAGACCATGAACAGCGGGCGCAGCGTCCGCATCGGACGCGGGGCAAGCGCCTCGGGCGGGGCTACGGGCGCTTTGCTCTCGTCCATGCGCACGCGCCTAGCCGATGCGCGCGGCGCTTTGAAGGGCCAGCGGCGAAAAGGTTCTCATCCGCAACTTTCCGACCCTTGCCGCATTGCAACATGGCGCGAAGCCGGGCAAGCTGCCTGGCGGACGGGAGAAAATTGCGTGCTCTACAAGGCTTACGAGCTGCAGCGCTCTCTGCTCAACGCCGCCAGCGCCTGGGCCTCGATCGGCGCGGAGCTGTTCGCCGACCGGCGCTTTCCGCCCGGCTTCTTCGGCTGGGGCCAGCTACCGGCGAGCGCGCTCGACGTCTTCGCCCACGCCACCCAGCCGCGCGGCAAGCCGGCGTTCGGGCTGCGCACGGTCGAGGCCGACGGCGCGGTCCACCCGGCGACCGAGGCGAACGTGATCCACAAGCCGTTCGGCGATCTCAAGCGGTTCAGCCATGCGGGGCTTCCCGCCGACGCCCCGCGGCTGCTGATCGTCGCGCCGATGAGCGGGCATTATGCGACGCTGTTGCGCGGCACGGTCGAGCGGATGCTCGAGCGCCACGTGGTCTACGTCACCGACTGGGCCGACGCGAAGCTGGTGCCGCTCGAAGCCGGGCGCTTCGATCTCGACGACTACATCGACTACCTGATCGAGTTCCTCGAGCACATCGGCGAGGAATCCGGCCGCCGCCCGCACCTGATGGCGGTGTGCCAGCCCTCGGTCCCGGCGTTGGCGGCCACGGCGGTCATGGCCGGCGCCAAGCACCGCCATCGCCCCGCCAGCCTGACCATGATGGGCGGCCCGGTCGACACCCGCGAGAGCCCGACCGCGATCAACGACCACGCGGTGACCCGGCCACACGTGTGGTTCCAGCACAACGTCATCACCACCGTGCCGGCGAGCTACCCCGGAGCGGGACGGCGGGTCTACCCGGGCTTCGTCCAGCTCGCGAGCTTCATGAGCATGAACCTCGATAGCCACGTGATGAGCCATTACGCGCTGTTCAACCACCTGGTCGAAGGCGACGGCGAGAGCGCCGATGCGACCAAGGCGTTCTACGACGAGTACCGCGCGGTCTGCGACATGACCGCGGAGTTCTACCTCCAGACCGTCGACGTGGTGTTCCAGCGCCACGCCTTGCCCCAGGGCGAGTTCGTGCATCGCGGCAAGCGGGTCGAGCTCGGCGAGATCGCGGACACCGCGCTGCTGGCGATCGAGGGCGAGCGCGACGACATCTCGGGCATCGGCCAGACCCGCGCCGCGCTCGAGCTGGCTCCGAACCTGCCCGAGGCGATGAAGCGCTACCACCTCGCCCCCGAGGTCGGGCACTACGGGATCTTCAACGGCTCCAAATGGCGCCAGGCGATCGCCCCGGTGGTCGAGGACTGGATCGCCGCGCATGAGGTCAAGCGGGCGCGACTCAAGGTGGTGGGCTAGGGGGCGGAGTTGCGACGGGCCTGCGCCCGAACACCCGCCTGAGAAACCGGCGCGCCACGAACAGCAGCCACGCCGCCAGCGCGAGCAGCGCCAGCGCAATGGCTCCGGCGATCACCGGGTAGCTGTAGGCGAGCGCCAGCAACCCGGCGGTCGCGACGTCCTCGGCGGTCGAGACGACAACGTTGCTGAACGGCTCGGGGCTGGCGTTGACCATCGCCCGCGCTCCGGCCTTGCCGCCGTGCGCGACCAGCGCCCCGGCGCCGCCGAGCAGGAACGCGATCGCCTGCGTCGCCGGGTCGTTGGCGTCGATCACCGCCAGCGTCAGCAGCGCGCCGCCGAGCGGCCGGACGAAGCCGTGGATCGCGTCCCACGCGCTGTCGAGCCAGGCGACCTTGTCGGCGAAGAACTCGATCACCGCGCCGAACCCGGCGAGGCCCATCACCCACGGATTGGCCAGCACCTGAAGCGACTGGAGATGCTCGGGCAGCGGCAGCGCGCCGAAGCGCATGGCCAGCCCCGTGGCCAGCACCGCAAGATAGAGGCGCCACCCGGCGAGCAGGCTGACGCTGGCGGCGAGGCCGAGGATTTCGGCGATTCCGAATTGCTCCAACGCTTCCTCCGCTAGCCGCCGATCCGCACGCTCATCCCGCCGTCGACCGCCAGCAGCACCCCGGTGATGAAGCGGGCCTCGTCCGAAGCGAGGAACAGCGCCGCGTTGGCGGTGTCCCAGCCGCTGCCCATCCCGCCCTTCAAGGGCACCATGGCGTTGCGCGCGGCGCGCTGCTCTTCGATCTCGCGCCCATCCCGCGCGGCGGTGGTGGCGACGCCCATCGGCGTGTCCATCAGCCCGGGAAGCACCGCGTTGCAACGCACCCCTTTGCTCGCCGAGCCCTGCGCGGTGGCGGTGGTCAGGCGATTGAGCGCGGCTTTCGACACTTCGTAGGCGATCATGTTCGCCCCGGCGATCGAGGCGAGCGAGCTGATGTTCACGATCGCCCCAGCGCCCGCCGCGCGCATCGGCGCGAGCGCCGCGCGGATCATCCGCCGCGCGCCGGTGAAGTTGACCGCGAAGACCCGCTCGAACGCCTCGTCGGTGCAGACTTGCGAGGGACCGTCGCCGGCCGCGCCGATCCCGACGTTGTTGACCAGGATGTCGATCCGCCCCCAGCGCGCGAGCGCCGCAACGACGATCGCCTCGGCATCGTCGACGACATCGGCGGCCAACGCAAAGGCCGTGCCGCCCGCTGCGGCGATCTCGGCTGCGACTGCCTCGGCGCGGTCCGGATCGCGGTCGACGCACAACACCTCGGCGCCCTCGCGCGCGAAAGTCAGCGTGATCGCGCGGCCGTTGCCGATCGTCTCGCCCGGCTGTTGGCCCGCGCCGACGACGACCGCGGCCTTGCCCGCCAGGCGACCCGTCACCGCCGGTCGAGGTCCGGGTCGAGCGTCTGGCCCTCGTCGAGCTGCACCCCGAAGCTGTTGAGCATCATCGACACCTGGGTGTACTGGCCGACGGTCATCACCAGGTCCATCCGGCCCTTGTCGCCGAGCGGGGCCAGCGCCGCCCAGGTCGCGTCGGCGACGAAGAAGTCGCGGGTCAGCTCGTCGCAGGCGGTGAGGATGGCGCGGTCGACTGCGCTCCACGCGGGCTCGTCCGGACCCTGCTTGATCGCGAGGATTTCGGTCTCGCTCAGCCCGGCCCGCAGGCCGATCTCGCGGTGCTGCGTCCATTCGTAGCCCGAGCCGCAATTGAACCCGGTGCGCAGGATCGCGATCTCGCGCTCGCGCTCGGGCAGCGAGTTGCGCTTGGACAGCACGTACCCGCCCCATTCGAGGAAGCGGGTCAGCGCCTTGGGCGAATGCGCGAGCGTGCGGAAGATGTTGAGCACGCCGAGCCGGCCCTGGCGAACCGGCGCGAGCGCCGCCTCCTGCTCGGCGTCGATCCGGTCGAGGTCGACCGGCGCGATCCGCGGCGTGGTCAGCCGCACTTACAGGACCTCGAACAGCCCCGCGGCGCCCATCCCGCCGCCGACGCACATCGTCACCACGACGTGCTTGGCGCCGCGCCGCTTGCCCTCGATCAGCGCGTGCATCGTGCAGCGGGCGCCGGTCATCCCGTAGGGATGGCCGATCGAGATCGAGCCGCCGTTGACGTTGAGGAGCTCGTCGGGAATGCCGAGCGTGTCGCGGCAGTAGAGCACCTGCACCGCGAACGCCTCGTTCAATTCCCACAGCCCGATGTCGGAAACCTTGAGCCCGAACCGGTCGAGCAATTTGGGCACGGCGACCACCGGGCCAATCCCCATCTCGTCGGGCTCGGTCCCGCCGACCGCCATGCCGACGTAGCGGCCGAGCGGACTCCGCCCCTTCTTCGCCGCGACCCCGGCCTCCATCACCACCACCGCGGCGGAGCCGTCCGAGAGCTGGCTGGCGTTGCCCGCGGTGATCGTCCCGTCGGGGATCACCGCCTGGAGCTTCTGCAGCCCTTCGAGCGTGGTGTCGGCGCGGTTGCCCTCGTCTTTGGCGAGTGTGACTTCCTTCTGGCTGACTTCGCCGGTCACCTTGTCGGTGACGTTCATCGTCACGGTGACGGGCACGATCTCGTCGTCGAACTTGCCCGCGGCCTGGCCCGCGGCGGTGCGCTGCTGCGAGGACAGCGCGTACTCGTCCATCGCCTCGCGGCCGATGCCGTAGCGCTTGGCGACGACCTCCGCGGTCTGGAGCATCGGCATGTAGATGCTGGCATGCATCGCCATCAGCTCGCGGTCGGGGGCGACACGCATCTCCTTGGTCTGGACCAGGCTGATCGATTCCTGCCCGCCCGCGGCGACGACGTCCATGCGGTCGACGATGACCTGCTTGGCGGCGGTGGCGATGCTCATCAGCCCCGACGAGCACTGGCGGTCCATCGTCATGCCCGAGGTGGTCACCGGGAGCCCGGCGCGCAGCGCGACCTGGCGCGCGAGATTGCCCGCCTGGGTGCCTTGCTGGAGCGCCGAGCCCCACAGCACGTCGTCGACCTCGGCTCCGTCGATCCCGGCGCGCTCGACCGCGGCCTTGAGCGCGAACGAGCCCAACGTCGGTCCGGAAGTGGCGTTGAACGCGCCCCGATAGGCCTTGCCGATGGCGGTGCGGGCGGCGGAAACGATGACGGCGTCACGGGACATGGATTCGCTCCTAGACGAAAAACTGCGTGATCCACTCGCAGATCAGCGCGGGCTTGTCCTCGCCCTCGATCTCGATGGTGATTTCGTTGGTCTGCTGCCACTGGCCGGGACGCTTCTCGACGAGCTCGAGCAGCTTGCTGCGGCTGCGGACGCGCTTGCCGGCGCGGACCGGCGAGATGAACCGCGTCTTGTTGCCGCCGTAGTTGACGCCCATCCGCACGCCGTCAATCCGCGCGCCTTGGGTCGTCGCGCCGAGCGCGGGGATCAGCGACAAGGTGAGGAAGCCGTGGGCGATCGTCCCGCCGAACGGGGTCTGCCTGGCCTTCTCCTCGTCGATGTGGATGAACTGGAAATCGCCGGTGGCCTCGGCGAACTTGTTGATGCGGTCCTGGCCGACCTCGAGCCAGTCGGAAACGCCGATCTCCTCGCCGACTTTCGCTGCAAGCTCCTGTGGGGTCATCGCGCGTCCTCCTTCGCCAGCCGCCGAAGGCTCGCTCATGGACGCATCGATTTGAGCTTGCAACCGCTCAGCGCGAGCCGAGCGATGCCGTAGCGTCGCCCTGTCCGCGCCCCGCGCGAATCGGTCAGGCGGAGGGTTGCGGCGCGGCTCCGCTGCGCGCCGGGACGAGGCGGTTGAGCGCGCGCTGCGCGGGACGTTCGACCCAGCGATAGAGCGCCGCGGAAGCCGCGAGGACGAGCGCGAGGTAGCCGGCGAGACCGCCCCAGCCGAGCTGCAGGTCGGCGCCGACGAAGGCCAGCTTGAACAGCGTGAACAGCAGCACGTGCGACAGATAGGTCGAGTAGCTGACCTCGCCCAGCCAGCGCACGACGCCGCTTCCCAGTCGGCGGGCGAGAGCCCCATGGCCGAACGACAGCGCAAGGATCGAGGCGAAAATCGCCAGTGGAGCGATCGCGGTCTCGGGCCAGCCGAGCACCCCTCCGCCGGCGATCCAGCCGAACGCGCAGCCGAACCAGCCCGCGGCGGTCCCCGCGCCGCGCCGCCACAGCGCGCAGGCGGTGCAGCCGAGCGCGAATTCTGCAAGGCAGCGCCCCAAGCCGAGGCGCGGGATGTCCGCGCCGAGCGTCGCGTGCCCGTTGGCCGCGAACAACGCCCAGATCAGCGCGCCGAGCAGCCCGGCAATCGCAAGCATGGCGGTGGGCGAGACCCGCGGCAGCCGCGCCGCCGTCAGGGCCAGGAGCGGAAACGCGAGATAGGCGGCGAACTCGGTGCTGATCGACCACGCCGGGTCGTTCCAGGTCAGCGCGGAGGTGAAACCCCAGTTTTGCACCATCAGCAGGTGCAGCGGCAGCTCGGAAAACGGATAGGCCGACGCGTCGCGCCCGGTCGCGTGAAGCAGCAAGGCCAGCGCGACGAATGCGGCGAGCACGATCGCGTGCAGCGGCCAGACCCGCGCCAGCCGCCGCCACAGGTATCGCCCGATCGCGGACCATCCTCCGGTGGCGACCGAATCCGCGTAGTTGAGCCAGATGACGAACCCGGAAAGGACGAAGAACACGTCGACCGCGAGGTAGCCTTTGCCCAGCACCGCGAGGATTTCGGCCGGGACGATCTCGGTCAGCGACAGCCGGACATGGTAGAGCACCACAAGCCACGCGGCGATCCCGCGCAGGCCGCTCAGCGCGTCGAGGCGCGCGGTGCGAGGCTCGGGAAAGCTCATGCCGCCGCCACGGGGGCGGCGATCGGCTTGCGCTGCCGCATCCGCGACACCGGTCGCGTCGCGTCGAGCCGCCGCCCGACCCCGCGGGCCAGCGCGATCTGCATCGCCACCAGCATGTAGACGAACGGCTGGAACGCGATCCCCAGGAACGCCGCGCCGGCGAGATAGACGATGTGCGCCTGCTGCAGCGCGTTGGCGAGCGCCGCGTCGGAGCGGTCCTCGGGCGCCTCGCTGGCCTTGAGCCGCCGCCGCACCCGCTCCATCTGCACCAGCCCGAGGCCATGGAGCAGCAGCCACAGCGCCAGCCCCGGCCACCCTTGCTCGCCCAGCATCTCGAAGTAGGCCGAGTGGTAGGCCCGGCCCTCGTCGACCGCCGCCTCGGTGGTGATCGCGGTGGTGTTGCCCGCGGTGTCGACCTTGCTCGTCTCGACCGTCACGCGATTGCCGCGATAGGCGTCGAAGCCGCCGCCGAACGGGTGATCGGCGACGTAATCGAGCGTCCAGTTCCACACCGCGATCCGGGTCGAGGCCGACTGGTCGGCGGCATGGCTCTCGATCGTCCCCATCCGCGCGGTGTAGCTTGCGGGCAGGAACGGGATCGCCGCCAGCGCGACCGCCGCGGCCAGCGACAGGTAGAGCAACCGCCGCCTGGCGCTGCGCAGCAGCAGCGCGCCGAGCAGCGCCAGGCAGACCAGCCCGGTGCGGGTCTCGGTCCCGACCGGAATCAGCAGGCAGGCGAAGATCAGCGCCGCGGCGAACAGCGTCACCGCCTTGCTTCTGGGAAAGATCGTCCCGTGCCGCGCCAGCCACAGGATCAGCGGGATGATCGCCACCGCGACCATCGACAGGGTGCTGCCTTCGTAGAGCCCGGCGTTCTCGGCGACGAACAGCCGCAGCGTGCCGTAGCCGCCGCCCGAAGCCAGCGTCTTGATGCTTCCGCCGATGACGATCGCCGCCGCCGCCAGCACCATCGTCAGCGCCAGCGCCTCGATCCTGAGCCGGGTCCGCAGCGTCAGCGGCAGGAACGCCGCGAACAGCAGCGCCTTCCACACCCACGACCACTTGTCCCAGGCCGCTTCGGGGAAATCCGCGGACAGCGTGGTCGCGCCGCAATAGAGCAGCAGCACCACCATCAACAGCTGGCGGAAGGTCAGCCGGCTGCCCTGCTTGGCGTCGGCATAGGCCCAGCCGAGGAACGCCAGCGCGAAGGCTACAGCCGAGATCGAGATCTGCTGCAGCAGGAACCAGGAAATCTTCTGCGGCGCGAGCACGTCGATGTAGGCGTAGGCCAGCACCCACACGAACGGCTTGCGGAACCCCGCGGCGAACAGCGCGAAGACGAATGCGGTGAGGAACAGGTCGATCATCGCGCGCCTGGATCGGCGTCGAGATCGGCCCGCCTGAGCAGCCGCCAGACCGCGACGCCCAGCAGGAAGTGGATCAGCCCGAGCGCGAAATTGTCGATCATCTGGCGCTCGCCCGTGGTTTACAGGAGCTCAACGGGGCGCCCGGAAATGCACCCATTCCGGCGGAATTAACCGCAACAGGTTGATGTGCCGTTAAGCCTTGCGTGCGACAGGTACCGGGCCATGGCGCGGATCCTTCACGTCCTCGATCACAGCCTGCCGCTGCACAGCGGCTACACCTTCCGCACGCGCGCGATCATGAAAGCGCAAGCGGCGGACGGCCACGAAGTGCGCGCGATCACCGGCTTGCGCCAGGGCCCGACCGCGCTCGACGGATTGCTTGAGGAGCATGCCGGGCTCCAGTTCCATCGCACCCCCGGCTCGGCCCGGGGCCTTGCCGGGGTGCGCGAATGGCGCGAGATCGCCGCGCTCGCCGCAGCGATCGGCGCCGTGTGCGACGAATGGCGCCCCGACGTGCTCCACGCCCATTCGCCGGCGCTGTGCGGGCTCGCCGCGGCGCGGGTGGCCAAGGCGCGCGGGATCGCGCTGGTCTACGAAATTCGCGCCTTCTGGGAGGACGCCGCGATCGGCAACGGCAGCGGCGGCGACGGGACGATCAAGTACTGGCTGACCCGCCGGCTGGAGAACCGCGCCGTCGCCCAGGCCGATGCGGTGGTCACTATCTGCCAGGGCTTGCGCGACGACCTGGTCGCGCGCGGGTTCCCGCCGGAGCGCTTCGCGACCGTGCCCAACGGCGTCGACCTCCAGCTGTTCGGCGCGCCGCCCGAACCCGACCTCGCGCTCGCCCGCGAGCTCGGCCTAGACGCCAGCCACGAGGGCGGCCCGGTGATCGGGTTCGTCGGCAGCTTCTATCCTTACGAGGGAATCGACGATCTGATCGCGGCGATGCCGGCGATCCTTGTCGCGCATCCCGCGGCCAGGCTGCTGCTGGTCGGCGGCGGGCCATGCGAGGCCGCGCTGCGCGCGCAGGCCGACGCCTCGCCCGCCAAGGCTGCGATCCGCTTCGCCGGCCGCGTCCCGCACGAGCAGGTCGAACGCTACTATTCGCTGATCGACGTCGCCGCCTACCCCCGCAAGGCCATGCGCCTGACCGAGCTGGTCACTCCGCTCAAGCCGCTGGAAGCGATGGCGCAAGGCACGATCGTCGCCGCCAGCGACGTCGGCGGGCACCGCGAGCTGATTTCCGACGGCCTGACCGGCACGCTGTTCGCGCCCGACGACCCGGTCGATCTCGCCCGCGCGCTGGCGATGCTGCTGTGGCGGCGCAGCGAATGGCGCCAACAGCGCCTCGCCGCCCGCCGCTTCGTCGAGCGCGAGCACGACTGGGCGGTCAACGTGCGGCGTTATCGGGACGTTTACCGGCGGGTGCGAGACTGCGCGGGCTCGGAACCCGTGCCGGCCTAACGCAGCCTGCTCGGGCGGGCCGACGCTCGAGACGGGACCCTGCCGATGACGACCCTGGCCGCCGAACTCCGCCCGACCCGACGCGGTCGCCCTCCGCTCACCGCGCACCGGTGGTTTCCGGCCGCGGTCGCGCTGTGGTTCGCCGCGCTGTTCGCACTGTGCAGCCTGGCGGTTCCGCCGGCGATGCTCGAGCGGCTGGTCGGCGCGCTCGGCGTCGATCGGGTGATCGCCGCCGCCGCGCCGCCCTTGGGCGAGACGGCACGGCTGCTGATCGTCTTGGCGCTGTCGATCGTGGGGGAGATCGTCGGGTTGCTGGCCGGTCGCGGGATCGCCGCGCGGCACGGCCGGCAAGGCCAGGATCGGCCGTCGCACGAGGCGCGACACGAACCGCCGTCAGCTGGCGAAGCGTCCGCCGAGCGCGAGCCGCAAGGCTTTTGTCCGGATGCGCCGCGCAAGCCGCTTTCGGCCGCCGACGATCTCGCCGGACTCGGCTCGTTCGAGCAATCCGCCGCCGACGGCGACATGGCCGACGCACTGCTCGAGGAACGGGCGCAGCACCAATGCGCGCAAGCCGAAGCGTCCGCTTCTGGGACGAGCGACGGACCCTTCGAGGCACCTGGCGATGCCGCGGACGATGCGCCCGCTCGCATCGCCCCCGCTGAGCCGACCGACGCTTCGCTGGCCCCCTTGCATGCCGAGCTGGCCTCGGCTTCGCTCGAATCGCTCGGGGTTGTCCAGCTCAGCGAGCGTCTCGCGCTGGCCATGCGCGCGCGCCGAGCCGGCCGCGTATCCGAGGCGATGGCCGGGGCGCCGTCCCGACCCACGACTGACGCCAACCGCGACGCGGACGAGCCGCATGCCGGAGACGATCGTCCGACGCTGCTGCCGATGCTTCGAACTCCGTTTTCGGCGGCCGATCCGGCCGCCGCCGAGCGCGTGCGGCGGGCTGCGCTCGCCTCGCTCGAACGGATTTCCGGAGCACGCTGACCGGCGGCGCAGCCGTAACTTCTTTCGCAGTTGCAAAAAAACTATCCGCAATCCATGGGGACCGTTCGCGCAACTTTCGTCGCGTTTGCGGCACGTTGATTCGCGTTTGGTTACCGCGGCAACCATCTGCCGCGCTTGCGGACGGTGAGACGAATGGGATCTCCGAAGGCCCAGGGCCTGTACGATGCGCGGCATGAGCACGATTCCTGCGGCGTGGGCTTTGTCGCCCACATCAAGGGCGCCAAGAGTCATGCGATTGTCGGCCAGGCGCTGGAGATTCTCGAGAACCTCGACCACCGCGGCGCGGTCGGCGCCGATCCGCTGCTCGGCGACGGCGCCGGCATCCTGATCCAGATCCCCGACGCGCTGTTCCGCAGGTGGGCCGATGGCGAGGGCCTCAGCCTGCCCCAGCCCGGCGACTACGCGGTGGCGATGTGCTTCCTCCCGCGCGACGAGGCGGCGCGCGCCTTCGCGGTCTCGACGTTCGAGAAGTTCATCGCCAAGGAGGGCCAGCGGCTGATCGGCTGGCGCGAGGTGCCGACCACATTGGACGGCCTCGGCAAGGCGGTGATCGCCGAGATGCCGGTGATCCGCCAGGGCGTGATCGCGCGCGGCTCCAACTGCCCCGATCAGGCCTGCTTCGAACGCAAGTTGCTGGCGATCCGCAAGCAGACGCAGAACCCGCTCGCCGCACTGGCGATGAAGCACGACCTGCCCGGGCTGACCCAGCTCTACATGCCGAGCTTCTCGTCGCGAACGATCGTCTACAAGGGGCTGCTGCTGGCGACCCAGGTCGGCAGCTTCTACGACGACTTGCGCAATTCCGATTGCGTCAGCGCGCTCGGCCTCGTCCACCAGCGTTTCAGCACCAACACTTTCCCCAGCTGGAAGCTCGCGCACCCCTATCGCTTCATCGCCCACAACGGCGAGATCAACACCGTGCGCGGCAACGTCAACTGGATGAACGCGCGGCGGCGGACGATGGAGAGCGAGCTGCTCGGCGCCGATCTCGACAAGATGTGGCCGATCATCCCGCACGGCCAGTCCGACACCGCCTGCCTCGACAACGCGCTCGAGCTGCTGCTGGTCGGCGGGTTCAGCCTCAGCCACGCGGTGATGATGCTGATTCCCGAGGCGTGGGCGGGCAATCCGCTGATGGACCCCAAGCGCCGCGCCTTTTACGAGTACCACGCCGCGCTGATGGAGCCGTGGGACGGCCCCGCCGCGGTGGCGTTCACCGACGGCCGCCAGATCGGCGCGACGCTCGACCGCAACGGCCTGCGCCCCGCGCGGTACTGCGTGACCGACGGCGACCTGGTGGTGATGGCCTCGGAAAGCGGGGTGCTGCCGATCAAGGAGGACGACATCGTCCGCAAGTGGCGCTTGCAGCCGGGCAAGATGCTGCTGATCGACCTCGAGCAGGGGCGGATTATCGAGGACGAGGAGATCAAGGCCGAGCTCGCCGCGGCCGAGCCCTACCAGAAGTGGCTCGACGCCGCGCAGTACAAATTGAAGGACCTCGAAGTGGTCGAGCCCGACCTGGCGGCGATTCCGGTCGACACCACCAGCCTCTTGGATCGCCAGCAGGCGTTCGGCTACACCCAGGAGGACATCTCCCGGTTCCTCGAGCCGATGGCGCTGGCCGGCGACGATCCGGTCGGCTCGATGGGCACCGACACCCCGCTGGCGGTGCTTTCGGCGCGGCCGCGGCTGCTCTACGACTATTTCAAGCAGAACTTCGCCCAGGTCACCAATCCGCCGATCGACCCGATCCGCGAGGAGCTGGTGATGAGCCTGGTCAGCATGATCGGCCCGCGCCCCAACCTGCTCGGCATGGACGCCGGCAGCCACAAGCGGCTCGAGGTCGACCAGCCGATCCTGACCAACGAGGACGTCGCCAAGATCCGCTCGGTCGAGGCCGCGCTCGACGGCGCCTTCCGCACCGAGACGATCGACATGACCTGGGACGCCGCGGCGGGCGCGGCCGGGCTCGAGATGGCGATCAAGGAGATGTGCTGGGCGGCGACCGAGGCGGTGCTCGCCGACAGGAACATCCTGATCCTCTCCGACCGTGCGCAGGGGCCCGACCGCATCCCGATGCCCGCGCTGCTCGCCACCGCGGCTGTCCATCACCACCTCGTCCGCCAGGGCCTGCGGATGCAGACCGGCCTCGTCGTCGAGACCGGCGAGGCGCGCGAGGTGCACCATTTCTGCGTGCTCGCGGGCTATGGCGCGGAAGCGATCAACCCTTACGTCGCGTTCGAGACGCTCGAGGAAATCCGCGCCCACAAGGCACTGCCGCTCGACGCGCGCGACGTCCAGAAGAACTACATCAAGGCGGTCGGCAAGGGCGTGCTCAAGGTGATGTCCAAGATGGGCATCAGCACTTACCAGTCGTACTGCGGGGCGCAGATCTTCGACGCGGTCGGGCTGTCGAGCGCGTTCGTCGACAAGTACTTCACCGGCACCGCGACGACGATCGAGGGCGTCGGCCTGGCCGAGGTAGCCCAGGAGACCGTGCGCCGGCATCAGCTAGCCTGGGGCGACAACCCGGTTTACCGGCGGATGCTCGATGTCGGCGGCATCTACCAGTACCGCATCCGCGGCGAGGAGCACGCCTGGACGCCCGAGACGGTCGCCCGGCTCCAGCACGCGGTGCGCGGCGGCGATCCCAAGAACTACGAGGAGTTCGCGCGCTCGGTGAACGAGCAGTCCGAGCGGCTGCTGACGATCCGCGGCCTGCTCGACTTCAAGCGCGACGAGCGGCCGATTCCGCTCGACCGGGTCGAGCCGGCTGCCGAGATCGTCAAGCGCTTCGCCACCGGGGCGATGAGCTTCGGCTCGATCAGCCGCGAGGCGCACACCACGCTGGCCGTGGCGATGAACCGCATAGGGGGCAAATCGAACACCGGCGAAGGCGGGGAGGAAACCGACCGCTACAAGCCGCTCGCCAACGGCGACTCGATGCGCTCGGCAATCAAGCAGGTCGCCAGCGGGCGCTTCGGGGTGACCACCGAATACCTGGTCAACTCCGACGACATCCAGATCAAGATGGCCCAGGGCGCCAAGCCCGGCGAAGGCGGGCAGCTTCCCGGGCACAAGGTCGACAAGAACATCGCCGCGGTGCGCCACTCGACCCCCGGCGTCGGGCTGATCTCGCCCCCGCCGCACCACGACATCTATTCGATCGAAGACCTCGCCCAGCTGATCCACGACCTCAAGAACGTGAACCCCGCGGCGCGGATTTCGGTCAAGCTGGTCAGCGAGGTCGGGGTCGGCACGGTCGCCGCGGGCGTATCCAAGTGCAAGGCCGATCACGTGACGATCTCGGGCTACGAGGGCGGGACCGGCGCCTCGCCGCTGACTTCGCTCACTCACGCCGGGTCCCCATGGGAAATCGGCCTCGCCGAGACCCAACAGACGCTGCTGCTCAACGGCCTCAGGAGCCGCATCGCGGTGCAGGTCGACGGTGGCTTGCGCACCGGGCGCGACGTCGCGATCGGGGCCTTGCTCGGCGCCGACGAGTTCGGCTTCGCCACCGCGCCGCTAATCGCCGCGGGCTGCATCATGATGCGCAAGTGCCACCTCAACACCTGCCCGGTCGGCGTGGCGACGCAGGACCCGGTGCTGCGCGCGCGCTTCACCGGCACGCCCGAGCATGTCATCAACTACTTCTTCTTCGTCGCCGAAGAGCTGCGCGCGATCATGGCCGAGCTCGGCTTCCGCACCGTCGCCGAGATGGTCGGGCGGGTCGACCGGCTCGATATGCGCCGGGCGATGGCGCACTGGAAGGCGCAGGGCATCGACCTGTCGCGGCTGCTGCATCGGGTGGCGCTGCCCGAAGGCGCGCCGCTCAACTGGACCGAGACGCAGGACCACGGGCTCGAAGCGACGCTCGACCGGCAACTGATCGAAGGCGCGAAAGCCGCGCTGGAAAGCGGCGAGGCGGTGCGGATCGAGACCAAGGTGCGCAACGTCAACCGCACCGTCGGAGCGATGCTCTCGGGCGAAGTCGCGCGCCGCCACGGCCATCGCGGGCTGCCCGACAACACCATCAACGTGCGCTTCACCGGGGTCGCCGGGCAGAGTTTCGCCGCGTTCCTCGCGCACGGGGTCACGCTCGACCTGACCGGCGACGCCAACGACTACGTCGGCAAGGGGCTGTCGGGGGGCCGGGTGATCGTCCGCCAGCCGGGCCACGTCGAGCGCGAGCCGACCGAAAACATCATCGTCGGCAACACCGTGCTCTACGGCGCGATCGCCGGCGAGGCCTATTTCAACGGCGTCGCCGGCGAGCGCTTCGCGGTCCGCAACTCGGGCGCGATCGCGGTGGTCGAGGGCTGCGGCGACCACGGCTGCGAGTACATGACCGGCGGGATCGTCGCGGTGCTGGGCAAGACCGGCCGCAATTTCGCCGCGGGCATGAGCGGGGGCGTCGCCTACGTTTACGATCCCGAGGCCGGGTTCATGGACTTGTGCAACCCCTCGATGGTCGACCTCCTGCCGATCTCGCCAAGCCGAGCGCCGCGAAGCCGAAACCGTGGCGGCCGAGTGATGGGCAAGGAAACCGGCTTTCTCGAGATCGAGCGCCAGGACGCGGGCTACGCGCCCGTCGCCGAGCGCGTCACGCACTACCGCGAGTTCGCGGTCCCGCACGGCGAAGGCGGGCTCAAGGCGCAGGCGGCGCGGTGCATGAACTGCGGCATCCCGTTCTGCCACACCGGCTGCCCGGTCAACAACATCATCCCCGACTGGAACCACCTGGTCTACGAGGGCGACTGGCGCGAGGCGCTGACCAATCTCCATTCGACCAACAACTTCCCCGAATTCACCGGCCGCATCTGCCCGGCGCCGTGCGAGGAGGCGTGCACGCTCAACATCGTCGACGCGCCGGTGACGATCAAATCGATCGAGCAGGCGATCGTCGACCGCGGCTGGAAGGAAGGCTGGATCGTCCCGCGCCCGCCATTGAAGCGCACCGGCAAGTCGGTGGCGGTGGTCGGCTCGGGCCCGGCGGGGCTCGCAGCGGCGCAGCAACTCGCGCGCGCCGGGCATTCGGTGACGGTGTTCGAGAAAGCCGACCGAATCGGCGGGCTGCTCCGCTACGGCATCCCCGACTTCAAGATGGAGAAGCACCTGATCAACCGCCGGGCGATGCAGATGGAAGCCGAAGGCGTCCAGTTCCGCACTTCGTCAGAAGTCGGGGTGACAGTGAGCTTCACCAGCCTGCAGGAGAACTTCGCCGCGGTGGTGCTGGCGGGCGGGGCGGAGGAGCCGCGGCGGCTCGAAATTCCGGGCTCGGAACTGTCGGGCGTGCGGCTGGCGATGGAGTTCCTGACCCAGCAGAACAAGCGCAACGCCGGCGACGACGAAGTCCGCGCCGCGCCGCGCGGCTCGCTGACCGCCACCGGCAAGCATGTGATCGTGATCGGCGGCGGCGACACCGGCTCGGACTGCGTCGGCACTTCCAACCGCCAAGGCGCGGCAAGCGTGACCCAGCTCGAGATCTTGCCCAGGCCACCGGAACGGGAGGACAAGGCGCTGACCTGGCCCGACTGGCCGCTCAAGCTGCGCACCTCGTCGAGCCACGAGGAAGGCGTCGAGCGCGACTGGGCGGTGCTGGCCAAGCGCGTGACCGGCGAGGACGGCAAGGTCACGGGGCTCGAATGCGTGCGGGTCGAATGGCGGAATCGCGAAATGGTCGAGATCCCGGGCAACGCGTTCACCCTGCCCGCCGACCTGATCCTGCTGGCGATGGGCTTCCTCGGCCCGCGCCGCCAGGGGCTGCTCGAGCAGGCCGGGGTCGAGCTCGACGCGCGGAGCAACGTCCGCGCCGACACTTTCGGCTACACCACCTCAGGGCGCGGCGTGTTCGCCTGCGGCGACATGCGCCGCGGCCAGAGCCTGGTGGTCTGGGCGATCCGCGAGGGCCGCCAATGCGCGCGCGCGGTCGACGAGATGCTGATGGGGGCGAGCGAGCTGCCGCGCTAGCTCCGCAACCTCCTCAGCCCGTGGGTTCGCGCCGGCCCGCGGGCAGCCACAAGCCGAGGACCGCGCCAAAGACAGCGTGCGAGACGATCGTGATCCAATTGCGCGCCATCTCGAACCACGGGAACAGCGCGGTGAAGCCGTAGAAGTTGACCGCGTAGACCACCAGCCCGAAGACCGTGCCGAGCGCGAGCAGCGCGGCCCGCGAGAGCGCGAGGCGGCCGGCGATGAGCGCGAAGATCACCCCCAGCAACGCCGAGAGCGCGAAGTGGACGATCATCCCCACCGCGACGATCCCGGTGTCGAAAGTCGCTGGGGGCGGCAACACCTCGGGCCCGAGGACGATGGCGCCCATCATCCGCGGCGGGCCCCACGGGCTGCCCCCGCCCACCGTGGCGACGAGGACCATCTCCATCATCACGAACACGAGCCCGGCGATCAGCCCGGCGACGATTGCGCGATTGAGCGGAACATTCGGCATCCTGATTTCTCCTTGTCATCATCCGTCTTGCCGGGGACTTCGCGATTCGAGGGGCGGCGGTTACATTCGCGCGATTTCCGAGGGCGTAACCCCGCGGCCTCGGGGAACGAAGTGAGGAGCGGATGAAGCACCGGCCGGACCGGCTCGACGCGCTGATCGCGGACGCGCGCGCGGGCGACCGGGCGGCGTACCGGGCGTTCCTCGCCGAGGCGGCGAAGCGGCTGCGCGGCTTCATCGCACGCCGGGCCGGCGCGCCGTGCGAGGTGGAGGACATCGTGCAGGAATGCCTGATCGCGCTGCATGAGAAGCGCGCCACGCTCGATCCCGCGCGGCCAGTGGGGCCGTGGATGTACGCGATCGCGCGCTACAAGCTGGCCGACCACCGACGGCGGCGGCGGCGCTTCCCCGAGGCCAGCGGCGAGCTGCCCGAGATCGCCGTCGCGGCCGACGAGCTCGCCGCGTCCGACGTCGCCGTGCTGCTCGACCGCCTGCCCGCCGCGCAGGCCCAGGCTATCCGGCTGACGCGGATCGAAGGCCTGACCGGCCGCGAGGCGAGCGAGCGTGTCGGCGTGCGGCTTTCGGCGATGAAGCTGCGGGTGCATCGCGGGATAGCGTCGCTGCGCAAGCTGGTGGATGCGGACAGATGAGCACCACCGACGGATTGATCGATCGACTCGCGATCGAAAGCGCCCCCTTCCGCCGCCCGGCGCCTCTGCGCTTCGCCGCGATGGTGGCGGGCGCGGCAGTCATCGCCCTCGCGCTGCTCGCGCTGGCGCTTGGCCCCCCGCTCACCGCGCTGCCGCGAATCGGCGCGGCTCCGTACGTGATGAAGATATCCTTCGCCCTTTCGGTGATGCTCGCCGGGGCGACGGCCGCTTGGCGCGCGGCAATCCCTGGCCGGTCGACCGCGGGGGCGTTCGCGCTCCTGACCCTGCCGCTCGCGGCCGTGGCGGTGCTTGCCATGCTCGAGGCGGCGGTCGTCAGGCCCGCGTTCCCCGGCGCGACCTGGCTGCGCTGCCTCACCGCGATCGGCCTGCTGGCCCCGCCCGCCTTCATCGCCATTTCGCTCGCTCTGCGCCGGCTGGCTCCGACCCGGCTGCGTTTGTCAGGGTTCGTCGCGGGAATCGCCGCCGGCGGGATCGCCGCGAGCGCCTACGCACTCT
>JAIVIY010000050.1 GCA_020200285.1 Novosphingobium sp.
GCGAAAGTGCTTGCCGCCGGCGGCAGCGCGCTCGACGCGGTCGAGGCGGCGATCGTGCTGCTCGAGGACGATCCCAAGTTCAACGCCGGGCGCGGCGCGGTGTTCACCTGGGAAGGGACCAACGAGCTCGACGCCTCGATCATGGACGGGCGGGCCCGCGCCGCCGGGGCGGTGGCGGGGGTCACCCGCACCCGCAACCCGATCCGCCTCGCCCGCGCGGTGATGGAAAAGAGCCCGCACGTGATGCTCGCCGGCGCGGGCGCGGACCGGTTCAGCCGCGAGCAGGGGCTCGAGCAAGCCGACCCGGCCTGGTTTGCGACGCCCGAGCGGCGCAAGGCCCTCGACGACTACAAGGCCAAGGCCGGCAAGGTCGGCTGGCGCGCGGTCGACATCAAGTTCGGCACCGTCGGCGCGGTCGCGCTCGACACGCACGGCCACCTCGCCGCGGGCACCTCGACCGGCGGCACGACCGGCAAGCGCTGGGGCCGGATCGGCGATTCACCGGTGATCGGCGCGGGCACTTACGCCGACGACCGCGCCTGCGCGGTCAGCGCCACCGGCGCCGGGGAGTATTTCATCCGCGCCGGGGTAGCGCACGAGATCTGCGCGCGGATGCGGCTGCGGGGCGAGAGCGCGCAAGCCGCCGCCGACGCGACGATCGCCGAAGTCGGTTCGCTCGGCGGCGACGGCGGGGTGATCGTCGCCGCGCCCGACGGCACCACCGCCTTCGCCTTCAACACCCCGGGCATGTACCGCGCCCGCGCCGATTCGAGCGGCCTGAACGAAGTCGCAATCTTCGCCGGTCGGGATTGACCGAGCCGGCGAGAAGCCCAGCCTCGGAGCCGGGACTACGCCAAGCAGCAGGCCGAATCGGGCAAGCGGGCCACCTATCGCAAGCTTTCGGACTCGATCCTGCTGCGGAACAACGTCTGGGCGAAGTAACGAAGACGCTTGCGAGTCCCCGCGCAGGCGAGGACCTCGGGCGTTTGGTTGTTACCGCCTGAGGCCCCCGCCTTCGCGGAGGCTCTCGGCGCTGTTACCGCCTGAGGCCCCCGCCTTCGCGGGGGCTCTCGGAGGCAATCTCGGCGAACTTGTCGGCCTTGCGCTTGCCGAAGCGCATGCCCTTTTCCAGCCGCGCGCGCAGCTGGGTGTAGAACGCCTCGAGGAACGCGCGCTCGTCGCCGCGACCGGGCTCCCAGCCGATTTTGCGGCAGATCGTCTCGGTCACCGCGGCCAGGTTCTCAGCCCGGTCGTCGCGCAGCACCCGCTCGAGCACCTGAAGCTCGTACTCGCCGTAAACGCCGAGCTCGGCTTCGCCGAAGCGGAACTGCGCGCCCGTCACCTCGCTGCGCCCCGAGTGAGCGGCCGTGCCGGTCGCGAGGACCGTGGCGAGCCGGGTTCGCGGCGTTTCGACCACCCAGCTTCCGGCGACGATGTCGCCCGCGCGCAGGTGGTCGCGGTTGGCGATCGGGATCGCCAGGATCACCACCAGCCACACCAGCGCGGCGAAGCCCGCTTCGCCCATGTCGCTGCCGGTTGCCGAGGCCTGGGCGAAGAACAGCGCGGGCAGGAACAGCTCGATGTCGCGGGTGAGGTTGCGCGCGATCACGGCCTCGGCGGTCAATTGCCCGCCATTGCGCGCGGCGATGCGGATGCCGGCGAGCCGCTTGCCCGGCGTGGCGCCGCGCGGGCGCAGCTCGAAGAACAGGAAGTAGGCGTTGCGGAACAGGAACATCGCGACGATCCACAGCACCGCGAAGAACTGGAAAGCGCGAGCCGCCGGTCCTTCGCCGCGCTCGAGCAAGTTTTCGGGCACCTGCAAGGCGCCAAACAGGAGAAGCAGCAGCAGCAGCGTCGAAATCAGCATCGCCAGCCCGATCAGGATCAGGTCGATGATCACCGCGCCCGCGCGGCTGGCGCGCGAGGCTACGGTGAAATCGAGCGCCACCCCTTCGGGCGTGATCACCCGGCGGCGACGGCGCTCGGCGTCGGTGACCGGCCGCGCGCGGGTTCGGATCGCCGCGTTCATGCCAGGCCGCTCCGGCCGCGCCGCCAGGCGATGAAGTAGCCGAGCCAGAAAACCAGCATGAACGAACCCAGCGCCACCCGCGCGACCGGGTCCAGGATCAGCTGGCGGAAGAAGCCCTCGAGAATCGCGGCGACGATCAGCATCAGCACGACGCCGACCATGACTTGCGCCGCGCGCCGTCCCGCCGCCGCGGCGGCGTCGAGCACCGCGGCCTCGCCGGGAAAGGCGATCGCCCGTCCGACGTGGATGCCTGCCGCGCCGGCGAGCAGGATCGCGAACAGCTCGGTGGTGCCGTGGACCGAGAGCCAGGCGACGAAGTCGGGCAGCAGCCCGGCCTGGTCGAACAGCCACAGCATCGCGCCGAGCCCGGCCATGTTGTGGACCAGCAGCAGCAACGAAGGGATGGCGAAGGCGAACCCGAGCGCGAAGGCGAGGATCGCGACTTGCGCGTTGTTGCTGAACAGCGCCGCGGCGAACAGCGACATGCCGTCCTCGCCGTCGCTGCCGTAGAGCGTCCCGCGCAGCGTTTCCGCGTCGGCGCCGGGGCGGCGAACGTCGGCAAGGCCTTCGGGGATCAGCGCGCCGTACCACTCGGGGTCGCCGGCGACGAGCAGCCAGCCGACCACCGCGCCGGCTATCATCACCGCGAGCGCGACGGCGATGTCGAACCCGATGCTGCGTACCGCGCGGCTCCACTCGCCGCCGAGGAAGCGCCGGAACCAGCCCCACAGCCCGGCGCGCGGGCCGTAGACCAGGAACCAGGCGCGCTGGGCGAGGCTCTCGAGATAGGCCAGCGTCGCGGCGTCGAGCGAGGTCTCGCGCGCTACGCTGAGGCTCGAGGCGACGGTGCGGTAAAGCACCGGCAGCGCCAGGATGTCCTCGTCCGACACCCGCGACAGCCGGCCCTTTTCCATCCGTGTGACGATCGCCTCGAGCCGCTTCCAGTCGGCCTCGCGCTCGAGCCGGAAGCGGTCGGAACGCAGCGCCGCCTGCTCGACCGCGAGCACCGGCTCGGGGGTCTTGCCGAACCACCGCGCGAGCGCGTTCATCCGATCCCTCCGCCGCGCTTGAGCGTCAGATAGGTGTCGAGCAGCCGGGTGCCGACCTCGCGGTGCGGCGCTTCGAGGATGTCGACCCCGAGCCGCCGCAGACGGGCGAGGACCAGCGCGCGCTGGCGCGACAAGGCGTCGGCGGCCACCGCGACGCCGATCGCCTGGACGCTGTCGGGGGCGCGCGCGGCGAGGCTTTCGAGTTCTTCGTCGCGCAGCACGACGAACAGCACGCGGTGGCGTTCGACCAGGCGGGCGACGCTCTCGACCATCAGCTCGGCCCCGGTCGGATCGGTGAACTCGGCGAACAGCACCACCAGGCTGCGCCGCTGGAGCCGCGCCGCCAGGCTCGACAGCGCGAGCGTGAAGTTGGCTTCCTCGGCGCGGTAATCGAGCTCGGCCGCGGCGGCGTGGAGGCGATGGAAGTGGCGGGTGTCGGCGACGAACGGGGTCGCCACCAGCACCCGCGCGGCGAACCCGAACAGCGCCACCCGGTCGCCCGCCTTCAACGCGACGAACGCGGTGGTCAGCGCGGCGGAGACCGCGCGGTCGATCCGCGGCAAGGCCTCCACCGGTTCGCACATCGCCTGGCCGCAATCGAAGGCGAAGACCACGGGCACGTTGCGCTCGGCCTCCATCTCCTTGGCCAGCAGCCGGACGTGGCGCGCCGAGCTCTTCCAGTCGATCCGCCGGCGGTCCATCCCCGGCTCGTACTCGGCGAGCGCCTCGAACTGGCTGCCTTCGCCGCGGATGCGGCGGGCGACGATCCCGAACTGCGCGTCGCGCAGCAGCAATTGCAGCGCCGGGCTGCGCGCCGGGGCGAGGTTGGGGCGGACCCGGACGATGCGGTCGAGCGCGGCAGACCGCTGGCGCCAGGCAAGCCCGAGCGGCCCGGGCCAGCGCAGCCACAGCGCAGTGATGTGCGCAGCGCCGCGGCGGTTGGGAATCACTGTCACGGTCTCCGACCAGGCTCCGCTCGGATCGGGCGCGAGCGCGAAGACGACGCGGCCACCCTCGGCCAGCCGCAGATCGACCGCCAGCGCCGCCCCGGGCGCGCCGTGGCCGCGTTTGCCGGCGATGTCGGCGAGCACGGTCAGCGCCAGCGGCTCGCCGATCTCGGCGTCGGCCGGGGCGATCAGGCGGACATCGGCGAGGCTCCCGGCGAGCGAGGCGTCGACCGCGACGAGCGCGAACAGCGAGAGTCCGAGCAGGGGTGCCAGCACCCACGCCCCGGGTGCGGCCGCGGCAATCAGCAGCGCCACAGGCGCAAGTCCTGCGAGCATCAGCGTCGAGCGGGTGGTGGGGTAGAACATCATGAGGCCGGCGGAGGCGCGCGGGCTTCGACAAGCTCAGCCTGAGCGGGTATTTTTTCTGCGACTGCCAAACAACATCCGCTCAGCCTGAGCCTGTCGAAGGTAAGTGGCGACGATCCGCGCTTCCTCCTCCGCGCTCGGATAGCCGACCAGCAGCTTGAACAGGAACCGGTCGAGCTGCGCCTCGGGCAGCGGATAGACCCCCTGGCTCTCGATCGGGTTCTGCGTCGCGACCACGGTGAACCGCTCGGCCAGCGCGTGCGCCTCGCCGTCCAATGTCACCCGCCGCTCCTGCATCGCCTCGAGCAGCGCCGCCTGGGTCTTGGGCGGGGTGCGGTTGATCTCGTCGGCGAGCAGCAGCTCGCAGAAGATCGGCCCGCGGGTCAGGGTGAAGGCGCTGGTCTGGAAGTTGAACAGGTTGGAGCCGAGGATGTCGCCGGGCATCAGGTCGGGGGTGAACTGGATGCGCCCGAACTGGAGCCCCAGCGCGGTCGAGAAGCATTGCGCCAGGAAGGTCTTGGCGGTGCCCGGCGGGCCTTCGAGCAGGACGTGGCCGCGCGCGAACAGCGCGATCAGCAAGTGCTCGACGATCTCGCCCTGGCCGACGATCGCCTTGGCGATCTCGGCGCGGATCGCGGCGGCGAGGGCGCCGACCTGGTCGAGCGTGGCGGGGGTCGCTTGGATCATCGGCTCAGGGCCCTTTCGATGGCATGGAGCGCCGCCGCGCGGCGGACGAGGTCGTGGGGCTTGCGCGCGGCGACGAGCGCCTCGCGCTCGGCGGCGAAGCTCGAGCCCCCTACGCCCCGGCGGACTTGCGCGGCGTCGATCGCTTCGGCGTTCGCCGAAACCGGCAGTCCCAGCGCCCGGATCGTGCGCTGCGCGACCAGCGCCGCATAGGGCGCGCCGAGCAGCCGGATGCGCCCGGCGCGGCGGATCAGCCCGGCGCTGTTCTCGACCAGCGCGGTCTTGCCGAACGCGATCGGCCGCGCCGCCAGCCGCGGCGGGCCGAAACGGACGAACCCGCGCCAGGCGGCGGCCAGCGCGGCGAGGAGCAGCGCCAGCGTCGCCGCGACGAACGGCGGGGTGAACGCCAAGGTCAGCAAGTTGCGCCCGCGCCCGAGGCCGTTGAGCGTGACGTCGAAGATCACCGCGTCGCCGTAGTCGGCGCGCAGCGCGCGGAACAGCGCCAGCGCGTTAAGGGCGGTCCGGGAATCACCCAGGCCGCGGTTGTCGAGCAAGTCGGGCTCTGCGACGAGGACCACCGGGAAGAGCTCCTCATCGACCTCGTCGGGCGGGTCCCACCCGGACCAGCGGTCGAGCGCGGGGTAGCTGCCGTCGTCGTTGAGGTAGGCGACGAGGATCTCGCCGCCCGCCCCGCGGACCAGCGGCACCGCGCCGTCCTCGCGCGCGGTCAGCGACTGCACCGCGCTGGGGGCGACGAAGCGGGCCGATTTGCCGCGCGGTGCGAACTCCGCCGTCTCGACCCGGCCGAGCTCGACGTCGAGGCGATCGTCGAGCGCGCCGACCCAGCGCGCCCGGCGGGTGCCGACCGGCATCGTCCAGCCGGTCCGCGCCGCGTCGCCTTGCGCGGGCGCGGTGACCCACTTGGGCAGCACCACCAGCGTCGGCCCGACGGTGCGGCGCGTCTCGACGATCCGCGCGAGTTCGTCGCCGTCGGCGTCGTGCGGCGGGGTCAGCACCAGCAGCCCGCGGTCGTCGAGCGCGCCGGCGTCGCGCGAGCGGCGGACTTCGGCGCCGGTCCGCTCGAGCAGCGAGGCAAGCGCGGCATATCCGGTGAGCCCTTTCGACAAGGCGTGATTGCCGCCGTCGTTGCCGCCGCCGGTCAGCCCCGCGCCGATCGCATAGAGCATGACCAGGAACGCCAACGCGCCGGTCGCGACCAGGCCGAGCGCGGCGCGCGGGCTGAATGGCTGCGCCGCGCTCATCCCGCGCCGTCGCGCAAGTCGGCGAGCGCGAAATCGGCGTAAGCCGCGCGCGCCCGCCGCCACTCGCCCTCGCCGGCATCGCGCAAGGCGTAGAGCGCGCGCTCGACCACCTCGGCGAT
>JAIVIY010000154.1 GCA_020200285.1 Novosphingobium sp.
TTCGGGTGGCCCCTCGTCCGTCGTTCGCCAACGATAGCCGCTCAGCCAAACCTGTCCGGCTCAGGCCCCACGCACCGGCCGTCAGCCCGTTGCGACCTTCCCTGGCGTTACCCCGCGCTCGCCGGCGGGCAATGGCGCGTGCCCGTCGTCCCGGCCCGCGAGCCGGGACCGCTGGCGGCCTGGCTCAAGTCCGCGTCGACGAGGCCAGCGGTCCCGGGTCGGGCCCGGGACGACGGTCATTGGAAGGAGTAGCCGAGGTCCTGCCACTCCGGGTTCTGCGCCTCGATCAACTCCACCTTCCATTCGCGCCGCCAGCGCTTGAGCTGCTTCTCGCGGGCGATAGCCTGCTCGATCGAGTCGAATTGCTCGACGTAAACGAGACGGTCGAGACCGTACTTGCGGCAGAAGCTTGAGCCGCCGCTCGTTCGGTGTTGCCAGATGCGCGCGTCGAGTTGCGCGGTTACGCCGACGTAGAGCACTCCGAACGCGCGGTTGGTGAGGATGTAGACGAACCCGCCGCGCTGCATGGAGCTCGAGCCTAGAGGCCACCGGTCCCGGATCAAGTCCGGGACGACGGGATTGCGTATCGCTTGACCCTCCCCTCGCCCGCCTCGATAACCCGCGGCGATGCCCGATCGCGCAGCCTCCTCCGCCAGCGGCGTCGCCACGACCAACGCCGCCTATGCCGTCGCGCTCGCCCGGGCGTTTGCCGGGGCGCTGATCTTCGGGCTGCCGCTGCTGCTGACGATGGAGATGTGGTGGCTCGGCTTCGAGGCCGATTCGCGCCGCCTGACGCTGTTCCTGGTGGTCGACCTCGTCGTGCTCTACGGGCTCTCGCATGTCGCCGGCTTCGAGGAATCGCACAGCTGGGTCGACGACGTCCTCGACGCCTTCGCCGCCTTCCTTGCGGCCGCGATCGTCGCCGCGCTGGTCCTGGCGGTGATCGGCGCGATCGAACCTGGCCAGCCGCTGCGCGAAATCGCCGGCAAGATCGCCGTCCAGGCGGTGCCGCTGAGCTTCGGGGCGATGATCGGCGCCAAGCTGCTCGGCGAAGGCGAGCGGATCGAAGAGCAGGAACACTGGCGGCGCAGCTTTTCGGGCAGCCTGTTCCTGATGCTCGCCGGCGCCTTGTTCCTCAGCTTCACCGTCGCCCCGACCGAGGAGATCTACCTGATCGCCTACATGATGACCGGCTGGCAGACGCTGGCGCTGATCGGCCTGAGCGTCGTCCTGCTGCACGCGATCGTCTACAACGTCGGGCTTCCCCACCAGGACGCGCGCACCGCCTCGACCCGCACGGCGCTGCTGCGCTCCACCCTGCCCGGCTACGCGATCGCGGTCCTCGCCAGCGCCTTCATCCTGTGGGTCTTCGGCCGGCTGGGCGGCGTCGCGGAGGCCGCGAGCATGATTGCGGTGCTGGCGCTGCCAGGCGCGGTCGGCGCGGCGATCGCGCGGGTGGTGATCTGATGTCGGCGCGCCAGGCGCGGCACGATCCGGTGCCTCTGCTCGAATGGGTGACCGCCGGGCTCGGCGCGCTGGTCGCGCTCGCGCTGGTCGGGGTGATCGGCTGGTCGGCGCTCAACGAGCGTCCCGACGAGCTGCCGCGGCTGAGCGTCGAGGCCGGCCCGCTCGAGCCCGCGGGCCCCCGCCGCGCCGTCCGCTTCACCGTCCGCAACGACGCCGGCCGCACCGCCAAGCAGGTCCAGGTCGAGGGCAAGCTCGGCGAGCAGACCGCCTCTGCGACGCTCGACTACGTCCCCGGCCGCTCGCAGGAATCGGGCGCGTTGCTGTTCGACGCCGAGCCGGGCGGCGGGACGGTCGAGCTCAGGGTGACCGGCTACCAGCTGCCCTGACACCCCCAACGACGGCGTCGCCGCGGCGCTGCGCGGCGGCGAGGACGATGGCCTCAAGGCGAAATGGCTGCCCCGGCTCGCCGCGGGCGAGACGATCGCCGCGGTCGCGTTCACCGAAGCCAACGCACCGTTGCCGCCGCGCCCGGTGACCCGCCTCACCGCCGGCGGGCTGACCGGCGAGAAGCCCGGCGTCGCGGCCGGCGCGCAAGCGCAGATCGCACTGGTCTGGGCGCTCGACGAAGGCGAGCCGGCGCTGGCGCTGGCCGAGCTCGACGACGCCGACCGCACCGTCCTCTCGGGCTTCGACAACAGCCGCGGCCATGCCGACTTGCGCTTCGCGGGCGCGCCGGCGACGCTCGTCGCGCGCAGCCAACACGCGGCGGACCTGGCGCTCGACGTCCTCGCCCGGATGGCGGTGGTGACCGCGCACGAGCAGGTCGGCGGGGCGGAGGCGCTGCTCCACATCGCCCGCGACTATGCGGTCACGCGCAAGGCGTTCGGCCAGCCGATCGGCGCGTTCCAGTCGATCAAGCACCGGATCGCCGAGCTTTACGGGCTGATCGAGATCGCGCGGGCCAACGCGATCCACGCGGCGAGCCGGGAGGGCCAGGCCGATTTCGTCAAGGCGGCCGCCGCAGCGCGGCTTTCGGCGACCGAGGCCTACGACACCGCCGCGCGCGACACGATCCAGATCCACGGCGGGATCGGCGTGACCTGGGAGAGCGGCTTGCACCTCCACATGCGCCGCGCGCGCAGCCTGGCGATCGAGCACGGCAACATGCTGTTCTGGGAAGACCTGCTCGCCGAGCGTCTGAGCGGCCAGGCATTCATGGGAGTGCCGGCATGAGCGACCTCGAAGCCTTCCGCGAAGGCGCGCGCCGGTGGCTCGCCGCGAACGCCGGCGAGTTCGGCCGCGAGGCGCGCCGCGGGCTGACGGTCGCGAACGACCTCGCGCTCGGCCGGCGCTACATGGCCGCGCGCCACGACGCCGGCTACGCCGGGATCAACTGGCCCACCGAGATCGGCGGCCGGGGCCTCAGCCACCTGCACAAGATCGCGTTCGACGCCGAGGAAATGGCGTGGGGCATGCCCAACGCCTATTTCGGCATCTCGCTCGGCATGCCGATCCCGATCCTGATCCACTACGGCCAGGACCGCGAGTGGGTGAAAGAGCGGGTGATCAAGGCGCTGCGCGGCGAGGAGATCTGGTGCCAGCTGTTCTCCGAGCCCGCGGGCGGCTCGGACCTCGCGGCGCTGCGCACCAAAGCCGAGCCCGACGGCAACGGCTGGAAATTGACCGGGCAAAAGGTCTGGACCAGCTGGGCGCAGTACAGCGACTACGGGGTGATCGTCGCGCGCAGCGACCCAACCGTGCCCAAGCACAAGGGCCTGACCTACTTCTGGGTCGACATGAAGGCGCCCGGGGTCGAGGTCCGCCCGATCAAGCTCGCCGGCGGCGACAGCCACGTCAACGAGGTGTTCTTCGACGAGGTCAAGCTAACCGACGGGCAGCGCATGGGCGAGGTCGGCGGGGGCTTCGGCGTGGCGCTGCACACGCTGATGATCGAGCGCTACATCGCCACCGACAGCGCCGGATTCGGGCCGCACCTCGACTTGTTCGTCGATCTCGCCCGCGACGTCGAGATCAACGAGAAGCCCGCGCTCGAGGACGGCCGCATCCGCCAGGCGATCGCCCGCAACTACGCGCTGCGCTCCGGGCTCGACGCGATCACCGCGCGGGCGATGAAGATGATGGAGGCCGGGATGCAGCCCGGCCCCGAGGGCTCGTTGCAGAAGCTGTTCGCAGTGCGCAGCCGGCAGAAATTGTCCGAGCTGGCGATCGACCTCCAGGGCGCCGCCGGGCTCGCCTTCGATCCGCACGCCTTCGTCAAGGAGGATTGGACCGCGAGCTGGCTAAACGCGCCGACGGGCCGCATCGCCGGCGGCTCGGACGAAGTGCTGCTCAACACCATCGCCGAGAAGATCCTCGGCCTCCCCCAGGATCACCGCCCCGACAAGGGCGTCCCGTTCAACCAGTTGTCCGCGTGAGCATATGACCGTTTGCAAAATTTCCCGTTCGTCCTGAGCTCGTCGAAGGACCGCTTTTTCTTTGGCCCGTTACGCGCGACGCACGAAGAACAGGACGGTGCTTCGACAGGCTCAGCACGAACGGGGTTTGAGACACGAGGAGTTCGAAAATGTCCGAAGCCTATATCATCGACGCCGTCCGCACCCCGCGCGGGGTCGGCAAGCCCGGCAAGGGCGCGTTGAGCCACCTCCACCCACAGCATCTCGCCGCGACGGTGCTCAAGGCGATCAAGGAGCGCAACAACCTCGACACCGCGACGGTCGACGACATCGTCTGGTCGACCTCGAGCCAGATCGGCAAGCAGGGCGGCGACCTCGGGCGGATGGCGGCGCTGTCGGCGGGCTACGACGTCAAGGCCAGCGGCACCACGCTCGACCGCTTCTGCGGCGGCGGGATCAGCTCGGTCAACTTCGCCGCGGCCTCGGTCATGTCGGGCATGGAAGACTGCGTGATCGCCGGCGGCACCGAGATGATGAGCTTCACCGCCGCGCACGCCGCCGAGCAGGCCAACGCCGGGCTGCCGCCGCGGCTGATGGGCTCGGGCCACGACGCGCTCGACGAGCTCCACCCGCAATCGCACCAGGGCGTCTGCGGCGACGCGATCGCCAGCATGGAAGGGATCGACCGCGAGGCGCTCGACGCGCTGGCGCTCGAGAGCCAGAAGCGCGCGGCCCGGGCGATCGAGGAGGGCCGGTTCAAGAAGTCGGTGGTGCCGGTGCACAACCCCGACGGCACCGTCGCGCTCGACCGCGAGGAGTTCCCCCGCCCCGAGACCACCGCCGAGGGCCTCGCCGCGCTCAAGCCGAGCTTCGCCGGGGTCGCCGACTTCGACCTCGGCGGCAAGACCTTCCGCCAGCAGATCAACCGCCGCTATCCCGACCTGAAGATCGAGCACTTCCACCATGCCGGCAACTCGTCGGGCGTGGTCGACGGGGCCGCGGCGCTGCTGATCACCTCCCCCGACTACGCGAAAAAGAACGGCCTCAAACCGCGGGCCAGAATCGTCGCCTACGCCAACCAGGGCGACGATCCCACGCTGATGCTCAACGCCCCGGTGCCGGCCGCGAAGAAGGTGCTCGAGAAGGCCGGGCTGAGCAAGGACGACATCGACGTCTGGGAAATCAACGAGGCCTTCGCGGTGGTTGCCGAGAAGTTCATCCGCGACCTCGACCTGCCGCGCGACAAGGTCAACATCAACGGCGGGGCGATGGCGCTCGGCCACCCGATCGGCGCCACCGGATCGATCCTGGTCGGCACCGCGCTCGACGAGCTCGAGCGCTCGGGCGGGCGCTACGGCCTGATCACGATGTGCGCCGCGGGCGGCATGGCCCCGGCGCTGATTATCGAGCGGATGGAAAGCTCGGACGGCTGAACCCACGCCACGAATTTTCATGGGGTGGCAATTGGGACCATCGATGACTAGATTGCGGTCATGGCCACGATGATCGCCGAGATATACGACGCGTTTCGCGATGCCGGCGCGTCCGACGAAAAGGCGCGAGCGGCGGCCACCGCGCTTGCCGAACAGGACACGCGGTTGAGCAAGATCGAAGCGGATCTCAGCCTAACTAAGTGGATGGTGGGCTTCAATGTCGCGATGAGCGTGGCCATCCTGCTCAAGACCTTTCTAGTCTGACCAACCCGTTTGCGACTCCTCCCGGTCCGTCCTAAGGGCGGGCCGAGGAGTCATTCCACATGCGACAGATCGACCATGTCATCGCCGGCGGCCCAAGTGTCGTCGGAGGGGGCGCCGCCGCGGCGCGGACCCACGACGTCTACGACCCCAACACCGGCCAGGTGCAGGCGCAAGTCGCGCTCGGCGACGCCGCGGTGCTCGAGCGCGCGGTGGCCGCCGCGCAAGCCGCGCAGCCGGCCTGGGCGGCGACCAACCCGCAGCGCCGGGCGCGGGTCATGTTCAACTACAAGGGGCTGGTCGAGGCCCAGATCGACGAGCTCGCGCGGATGCTCTCGGCCGAGCACGGCAAGGTCGTCGCCGACGCCAAGGGCGACATCCAGCGCGGGCTCGAGGTGGTGGAGTTCTGCTGCGGCATCCCGCACGCGCTCAAGGGCGAGTACACGCAAGGCGCCGGGCCGGGGATCGACGTCTATTCGATGCGCCAGCCGCTCGGCATCGGGGCGGGGATCACCC
>JAIVIY010000051.1 GCA_020200285.1 Novosphingobium sp.
CAACGCGGTCGAATACTTCGTCAGCTATTACGACTACTACCAGCCCGAGGCCTACGTGCCGCGGACCGACACCTACATCGAGAAGGAAAGCTCGGTGAACGAGGCGATCGACCGGATGCGCCATTCGGCCACCCGCGCGCTGCTCGAGCGCGACGACGTGATCATCGTCGCCTCGGTCAGCTGCCTTTACGGGATCGGCTCGGTCGAGACCTATTCGGCGATGATCTTCGACCTCAAGAAGGGCGAGACGGTCGACCAGCGCGAGATCGTGAGGAAGCTGGTCGCGCTGCAGTACAAGCGCAACGACGCGGCATTCTCGCGCGGCAACTTCCGGGTGCGCGGCGACAGCCTCGAGATCTTTCCCAGCCACTACGAGGACATGGCCTGGCGCATCTCGTTCTTCGGCGACGAGATCGAGGAGATCAGCGAGTTCGATCCGCTGACGGGCAAGAAGGGCGCGAGCCTCGATCATGTGCGGGTCTACGCCAATTCGCACTACGTGACGCCCGGCCCGACGCTCAAGCAGGCGACCCAGGCGATCAGGTTCGAGCTCGAGGAGCGGCTCAAGGAGCTCGAGGCCGAGGGCAAATTGCTCGAGCACCAGCGGCTCGAACAGCGCACCAATTTCGATCTCGAGATGATTCATGCGACCGGAAGCTGCGCGGGGATCGAGAATTACAGCCGGTTCCTGACGGGGCGACTGCCCGGCGAGCCGCCGCCGACGCTGTTCGAGTACCTGCCCGACAACGCGCTGCTGTTCGTCGACGAGAGCCATCAGACGGTGCCGCAAGTCGGGGCGATGGCCAAGGGCGACCACCGCCGCAAGATCACGCTCGCCGAGTTCGGCTTCCGCCTGCCGAGCTGCATCGACAACCGCCCGCTGCGCTTCAACGAATGGGACGCGATGCGCCCGCAGACGATCGCGGTCTCGGCGACGCCCGGCCCGTGGGAGCTCGACCAGTCGGGGGGCGTCTTCGCCGAGCAGGTGATCCGCCCGACCGGGCTGATCGACCCGCCGGTGACGATTCGGCCGGTCGAGGACCAGGTCCAGGACTGCATCGAGGAATGCCGCAAGACCGCGCAGCTCGGCTACCGCACGCTGGTCACCACGCTGACCAAGCGGATGGCCGAGGACTTGACCGAGTTCATGCACGAAGCGGGACTGCGCGTGCGCTACATGCATTCGGACGTCGAGACGCTCGAACGGATCGAGCTGATCCGCGATCTGCGGCTCGGGGTCTACGACGTGCTCGTGGGCATCAACCTGCTGCGCGAGGGGCTCGACATCCCCGAGTGCGGCCTCGTCTGCATCCTCGACGCCGACAAGGAAGGCTTTCTGCGCTCGGAGACCAGCCTGATCCAGACGATCGGCCGCGCCGCGCGCAACATCGACGGGCGGGTGATCCTCTACGCCGACCGCATCACCGGCAGCATGGAGCGCGCGATCGCCGAAACCGACCGCCGCCGCGACAAGCAGCACGAATTCAACCAGGCCAACGGCATCACGCCGGAGTCGATCAAGCGCGGCATCGCCGACATCATCGCCGACACCGCCAGCCGAGGCTGCGCGACGAGATCCGCCGGCTCGAGGCCGACGAGATGGGCCTGCCCAAGCCGCACCAACAGTCGAAAGCGCCGCGGGCCGGCCGCAGCAACGAGGGCAAGCCCGGCACCCGCAAGATGCGGTATGGCAAGACCCAGCGGAAGTGGGGGCGGTGATGCGCAAAGCGTCGCCAAGTTTTGAGCGCCATAGGCGCTTGGGATACCAAGCAGCGAGAGTTACCAAGAACCGTTCGTTCAGCCTTACCGGTCGAGTGACCGGAGGCTTGGATGAAGGCGACAGCGTGCTGCTAGGAAGCCATCATGATCCGCTCGTTCGCCGATCCCGATACAGAGGCCGTCTGGAACGGCGAGCGCTGCCGGAAATTTCCGGCGGAAATCGACAAGACCGCTCGCCGCAAGCTGCGGATGATCGACGCCGCGCAGGCATTCAACGACCTCAAGAACCCGCCCAGCAACAAGCTGCATCCCCTGGAGCGCGATCGCCTTGGCCAGCATGCAATTTGGATTAACCGGCAATGGCGTATATGCTTCGTCTGGAAGGACGGAGACGCCCATGACGTCGAAATCACCGACTACCACTGATCTCGGCTGGATCGAGAATGAGCATGCCGGGCAGGTGCTGGTCGCCGAATTCCTTGAGCCCGAATCGCTTTCGGTCTCGCAATTGGCCGATGAAATCGGTGTAGCGTCGGAGCGTGTGGCGTCGGTGATCGACGGCCAGCGCCCGATCGATGCCGAGCTTGATCTCCGCCTCGGTCGCTATTTCGGAATGTCCGAAGGCTTTTTCCTCCGGCTGCAGGATCAGTACGAACTGCTCGAAGCCAAGCGGGCGCTCAACGGTGCGCTCGACAAGATCATGCCGCGCGCCGCCTGATTGAGTGTCGCTTCACTTGGCATGACTCGATTAGTTTCACCAATTTTGCTGATCTTCGCTCCGGTGGCCGCCCTCTCCGCATGCGGCGAACCTGCCGCCGATCGTCGCACCACACCCGTCCGCGTCCCCCTTGCGGTTGCGTCGGCCGCCACGCCAAGCGCCATTCCGACTGCGCCGCCTGGCCCCTACGTCTGGACCCATGCCCAATCCGCGCGGGCGGCCTGGTACGGACCTAAGGACGCGCCGGCGCTGCTGGCGATCGCTTGCGAGGGGTGGGAGAAGGGCGCGCCGCGGCTGGCGATCGTGCGCTACGCGCGAGCCGATGAGGGGGCGGAGGCGCTGTTCGCGATCCAGGGGTCGAAGGGCATTTTGCGGTTGCCGGTGAGCGCGACCCGGGTCGGCGATGCCGGCCACGTCTGGCGCGGGGAGCTCGACCCGCGCGACCCGCGCGCCGAGGTTCTGCTCGGCAACGGGCTCAAGGCGACCGTGCCGGGCGGGGGGATGATCGAGCTGGCTCCATTGGGCGAGGCGGCGGCGCTGATCGCCCAGTGCGGGGTCGCTGCGACCCCCGCGACGACGCCCGCGCTTTAGACTTTCCCGAACCTCGCCTCGAACCCGGCGACGTCGCCGGAGGCGAGGTAGCGCGCCTGCTCGGTCCAGCCGTCGCGGACGATCCGGCCCTGGAACGCGCCGAGGTGCGGGTCGATCGCGGCGATGTCGGCCGGGGTCCAGGCGGCGATCTGATCGAAGCGGGTGACGCCGAGGTCGCGCAGCATCGCCTGGAGCTTGGGGCCCACGCCCTTGAGCCGGGTGAGGTCGTCGGGCTCGCCTGCGGCGACGGCGATCGGCGGCGGAGCGGGGCGCGCGGCCTCGGCTTCCGCGGCCGCGGCGGCCGAGACCACCTCGCCGATCCCGCCGACGATCGCCCCGGCGGGCGGAGCGACCGCGCTCGGCGCGTCGACCAGCAATGTGTTGCGCTCGGCCGGCGCCGCGCCGGGGGTGAGCACGTCGGGGGTCTCGGCGCGGACGCGCTCGGGCCGGCGGCGGAAGATCCACCACGCGACGAGGAGCGCCAGCACCAGCAGCGCGACGACGATCAGCGCCTGGTTTCCGCTTACTTCAGGCATTCGAACCCGGCTCCCAACAGCTCCACGGGGCCGTGAAGCGCCCGCGCGCCATCGCTGTCAAGCGCTCACCGCGCGGCGACTTCCTCGCGGCCGCGACTGTCGAGCGATCCGGCCATCGCCACCAGCTTGGCGAACTCCTGGCGATAAAAGTCGCGCTGTCCGTCGGCCATGGCGGCGATCCGCTCGTAGCCGAGCCCGCCGAGCAGCGGATCGCCGCGCAGCTTCTGCCCGAACGCCGCGACCGCGGTGGCGAACGCCATGTCGCCGCGTGGCGGTGCCGCATCGGCGAGCAGGCTCGCTGGCACCGCGCGCTCGATCAGCCGCGAGGTCGCTCCGTCGGGCAGCTTGTAGCGCAGTTTGACGAACGCCAGCTCGCTGCCCCTCGCCCCGGCGGCCGGCTCGGGCGTCTCGTAGCGCCGCGGCTCGATCCAGCCCTTCGCGCCCGCGGGCACGATCTCGTAGATCGCGGTCACCTGGTGGCCCGCGCCGATGTCGCCGGCGTCGACCAGGTCGTTGTTGAAGTCCTCCTCGCGCAGCGTCCGGTTCTCGTAGCCGAGCAGGCGGTACTGCGCGACTTTCGCCGGATTGAACTCGACCTGGATCTTGACGTCCTTGGCGATCGTGAACAGCGTCGAGCTCATCTGCTCGGCGAGCACCTTCTGCGCCTCCAGCGCGCTGTCGATATAGGCGTAGTTGCCGTTGCCGTGGTCGGCGACGCGCTCCATCAGCGCCTCGTTGTAGTTGCCTTGGCCGAAGCCGAGCGTGGTCAGGGTGACGCCGGCGTCGCGCTCCTTCTCGACCATGTCGATCAGCGCCTTGGTGTCGCTGACCCCGACGTTGAAGTCGCCGTCGGTAGCCAGGAGGATGCGGTTGACCCCGCCTTTGATGAAGTTGTCGCGGGCGACCTGGTAGGCAAGCTGGAGCCCCGCCCCGCCCGCGGTCGAGCCGCCCGCGCTGAGCCGCTCGAGCGCATTGACGACCTCGCGCTTGTCGCTGGTTGCGGGGAGGACGAGGCCCGCGGCCCCGGCGTAGACCACGATCGAGACCTTGTCGCGCGGCGACAGCTCGTCGGCGAGGCGGGCGAGCGCGGTCTTGACCAGCGGCAACTTGTCGGCCGGAGCCATCGAGCCCGAGACGTCGACCAGGAACACCAGGTTCGCGGGCGGGCGCTGCGAGCGCGGCAGATCGTAGCCGCGCAGGCCGATGCGCAAAAGGCGGGTCGCGGGATTCCACGGCGTCGCCGCGACGTCGGTGGTCACGCTGAACGGCGCTTCGCGGGAGCCGGGCAGCGGATAGTCGTAGCGGAAGTAGTTGACGAACTCCTCGCTGCGGACCGCGTCCTTGGGCGGCAGCTGGCCGGCGCTGAGGAAGCGGCGGCTGTTGGCGTAGGCCCCGGTGTCGACATCGACCGAGAAAGTCGAGACCGGATCGCTCGAGGTGAGCTTGACCGGCGACACCTCCTCGGCGTCGTAGCGCTCGTAGCCCGGATCGGCGGGAACGATCACCGACGGGATGTAAGCCGACGGCGCGCTCGGCCGAGCGAGCTTGTAGCCGCGCGAATCGAGAGTCGTCACAGGCGCAGGGCTCGATTGAATCGGGGCGGCGCTGGCGCTGCCGGTGACGACGATGGACTCGTTTTGATGGACCACGGGTGCCGGGGGAGGCGGTGGGGGCGGAGGCGGAGGCTCGGCCGCCGTACCTGCATCGGCTGTCCGTGGTTGCGACCCGGTGAGCACGATTTCGTCACCGCTCGGCCTTGTGGCGCATGCTGAAAGCGCGAGGGCAAGTGCTGCAGTGGTCAGAAGCTTGCTGCGCATCGGTGAGTCCCTTCCCTTGACGCGACTTGGGAAGGACAGCGTCCGGGCAGTGAACCGCGACTGAATGCCTCAGGCTTGCGACGAAACGTCCGGCTTGCTCTTGCGGAACAACGCGCGGTCCTCGTGCCCGAAGCCCTTGCGCCAGATCACCGCACCGTAGCCGATGAGGATCAACGGGATGCCGAACAGCAGCTCGGCCCACTCGGGCAGACGCACCGCGAGGGCTCCGA
>JAIVIY010000155.1 GCA_020200285.1 Novosphingobium sp.
GGGCAAGTTCGACGTCGCGCACTTGTTCTACTCGAAGTTCAAGTCGGCGCTGGTTCAGGAGCCGACCGAGCGCCAGATCATCCCGGTCGCGGCCGAGGCGGCCAAGGACGCGACCATCGCCGGCGCCGCGGTCGAGTACGAGCCCGACGAGGAGACGATCCTCGCCGACCTCTTGCCGCGCTTCCTCAAGACCCAGCTGTTCGGCGCGCTGCTCGAGAACCAGGCGTCCGAGCAGGGCGCCTCGATGACCGCGATGGACAACGCCACCCGCAACGCCGGCGAGCTGATCCAGAAGCTGACCATCCAGTACAACCGCAGCCGCCAGGCCGCGATCACCACCGAACTGATCGAAATCATCGCCGGGGCGGAGGCGCTCTAGGAATTCATGTGAGTCCCCGCGAAGGCGGGGATCTCAGGCCTGAGGTCCCCGCCTTCGCGGGGACTCACGCAAAGAACGAGAAGGCAAGGAACGAGAAATGGCCACCGCAGTAAAGGCAAAACCCGTCTCCGCATCGAACCACGGCCAGGGCAGCATCAGCCAGGTGATCGGCGCCGTCGTCGACGTCGCCTTCGGCGAAGGCGAGCTGCCGGCGATCCTGACCGCGCTCGAGACCGACAACAACGGCGTCCGCCTGGTGCTCGAGGTCGCGCAGCACCTCGGCGAGAACACCGTGCGGACGATCGCGATGGATTCGACCGACGGCCTGACCCGCGGGCAGAAGGTGACCAACACCGGCGCGCAAATCTCGGTGCCGGTCGGGCCGATGACGCTCGGCCGGATCGTCAACGTGATCGGTGAGCCGATCGACGAGCGCGGGCCGGTGAACGCCGAGCAGCGCGCGCCGATCCACGCCGAGGCCCCGGCTTTCGTCGACCAGTCGACCGAAGCCGCCGTGCTGGTCACCGGGATCAAGGTCATCGACCTGCTCGCGCCTTATGCGCGCGGCGGCAAGATCGGCCTGTTTGGCGGCGCCGGCGTCGGCAAGACCGTGCTGATCCAGGAGCTGATCAACAACATCGCCAAGGGCCACGGCGGCGTCTCGGTGTTTGCCGGGGTCGGCGAGCGGACGCGTGAGGGCAACGACCTCTATCACGAGTTCCTCGACGCCGGGGTCATCGCCAAGGACGCCGAGGGCAATCCCACCCCGGAAGGCTCGAAGGTGGCGCTGGTGTTCGGCCAGATGAACGAGCCTCCCGGCGCCCGCGCCCGCGTCGCGCTGTCGGGCCTGACCATGGCCGAGTACTTCCGCGACCAGGAAGGCCAGGACGTGCTGTTCTTCATCGACAACATCTTCCGCTTCACCCAGGCGGGCTCGGAAGTGTCGGCGCTGCTCGGCCGCATTCCCTCGGCGGTCGGCTACCAGCCGACGCTGGCGACCGACATGGGCAACCTCCAGGAGCGGATCACCTCGACCAACAAGGGCTCGATCACCTCGGTCCAGGCGATCTACGTCCCCGCCGACGACCTGACCGACCCGGCCCCGGCGACCTCGTTCGCGCACCTCGACGCGACCACCACGCTGAGCCGCGCGATTTCCGAGCTCGGCATCTACCCCGCGGTCGACCCGCTCGATTCGACCAGCCGCGTGCTCCAGCCCGCGATCGTCGGCCAGGAGCATTACGAAGTCGCGCGCAAGGTCCAGGAAACGCTGCAGAAGTACAAGAGCCTGCAGGACATCATCGCGATCCTTGGGATGGACGAGCTGTCCGAGGAGGACAAGCTGACCGTCCAGCGCGCGCGCAAGATCCAGCGGTTCCTCAGCCAGCCGTTCCACGTCGCCGAGGTCTTCACCAACATCCCCGGCAAGTTCGTCCAGGTCGAGGACACCGTGCGCTCGTTCAAGGCGGTGGTCGACGGCGAGTACGACCACTTGCCCGAGCAGGCGTTCTACATGGTCGGCGGGATCGAGGAGGCGGTCGAGAAGGCCAAGAAGCTGGCGGACGAGGCGTAATAAATGCCTTGGTTCTCAGCCATGGTCCATAAGGCGACCGTCCGGCTGATGTTTGTCGTTATCGCGGCCTACATGATCGGGTCATGGTTCGTGGGAACGATGCCGACCGGTTGGAAGATGGTTGGATACTGGTTCGCTGCCGGGTTGATTGCCGCGATTCCGAACGCGCTCGGGTCGGGCATCGTCACCGGTTACCTCTCGGCGCGATATGATGTGGCGACCCGCGGCGCGCCTTTGGGCGAGGCCCAGAAAGTCAGCATCCCGTCGTCGCCGCGCCCGATCTGCATCGCTTCCCAACCCGTCAGCGCGTTTCCCCGCCCGCTGCGCCCGGCCCCGAGCATGATGTCGCCGCGCGGCGCCATCCAGCACTCCTCGACCCAGCGCTCGCCGTCGCGCTGCTCCCAGCAGCCCGCCAGCCATTCGGGCAGCGAGCCCTGCTCGGCCCGCGCCGGCAGCGCGCCCAGCGCCGCGAGCGACCCCGCCGCCACCGCCAGCAACCAGCTTCGCATCGCATTCCTCCGATCAAACCCGGGCAAACCTATCATACATCGGAACCGTCCGGCACGGGTCCGAATGCCCGGCCCGGCTCTTAGGGAATCTTCAAAGTTTCCCGATTATTCACCACGCCTCTAGAGCGCGCGTCAGCCACGCGGACCGATGCTGCGCCGACCAAGGACGGGGTACACGATGAGCGCTTTCGGCCGGAAAACCGGGGTTGCCGCCATGCCGGGCGCCCGTCCGCAGTTCGGCGTGGCGCGGCCGATGCAGGGCGCCGCGGGGGCGAAGGCCGGCGCCGCCAACCCGTCGCTGGGCGGCGACCAGTTTCCGCCGCTGCCGGCTTCCGACCCGACCGCGCCCCCGCCCCCGCCGAGCGGACCGCCCGCGGCCAAGGGCGACGCGATGTCGCGACTCACCGACCGCGCCAACATGGTCAACGAAGGCAACTACCAGGCCGAGGGCTTCGAGGCCTCGGTCCACAAGATCAAGGAGCAGGTGCTGCCGCGCCTGCTCGAACGCGTCGATCCCGAAGCCGCGGCGACGCTGACCAAGGACGAATTGAGCGAGGAATTCCGCCCGATCATCCTCGAAGTGCTGGCCGAGCTCAAGGTCACGCTCAACCGCCGCGAGCAGTTCGCGCTCGAGAAGGTGCTGATCGACGAGCTGCTCGGCTTCGGCCCGCTCGAGGAATTGCTCAGCGACCCCGACGTCTCGGACATCATGGTCAACGGCCCCGAGCAGACCTACATCGAGAAGAAGGGCAAGCTCACGCTCGCGCCGATCCGCTTCCGCGACGAATCGCACTTGTTCCAGATCGCCCAGCGGATCGTCAACCAGGTCGGCCGCCGGGTCGACCAGACCACCCCGCTGGCCGACGCCCGTCTCAAGGACGGCAGCCGCGTCAACGTCATCGTCCCGCCGCTGAGCTTGCGCGGCACCGCGATCTCGATCCGCAAGTTCTCCGAGAAGCCGATCACCATCGACATGCTCCGCGACTTCGGCTCGATGAGCGAGAAGATGGCGACCTGCCTCAAGATCGCCGGGGCGTGCCGGATGAACGTCGTCATCTCGGGCGGCACCGGCTCGGGCAAGACCACGATGCTCAACGCGCTGTCGAAGATGATCGACCCGGGCGAGCGCGTGCTGACGATCGAGGACGCGGCCGAGCTCCGCCTCCAGCAGCCGCACTGGCTGCCGCTCGAGACCCGCCCGCCCAACCTCGAGGGCCAGGGCGCGATCACCATCGGCGACCTCGTCAAGAACGCGCTGCGCATGCGCCCGGACCGGATCATCCTCGGCGAAATCCGCGGCGCCGAGTGCTTCGACCTGCTCGCGGCGATGAACACCGGCCACGACGGCTCGATGTGCACGCTCCACGCCAACAGCCCGCGCGAGTGCCTGGGGCGCATGGAGAACATGATCCTGATGGGCGACATCAAGATCCCCAAGGAAGCGATCAGCCGCCAGATCGCCGAATCGGTCGACCTCATCGTCCAGGTCAAGCGCCTGCGCGACGGCTCGCGCCGGACCACCGAGATCACCGAGGTGATCGGGATGGAAGGCGACGTCATCGTCACCCAGAACCTGTTCAAGTTCGAGTATCTCGACGAGAGCGAGGACGGCAAGATCCTCGGCGAGTACCGCTCGTCGGGCCTGCGCCCCTACACGCTGGAAAAGGCGCGCCAGTTCGGCTTCGACCAGGCCTATCTCGAGGCGTGCTTGTAAGCTCATTGCTCGGCGTCCGCCGCTGACGCTCCTCGGCTGTGACCTTCCGCTTCGCCAAGGCGACGCGTTCGAGCGCCGCCACGGCATCCAGCCGACCGCGTCGGGATCGCGGCGGCGGATGCGGCGGCGGTCGGCGAGCCAGGCCGTCGCCGCCAGCACCGCGGCGGCTAGCCCTATCGCGCGCGAGGTCTCGAACTCCAACCGCATCCCCGCGCAGCCAGCCGCCGGGTTTCTCCCCCAGCCCAACCTATGACTTGACGCGCTTCGCCTCGATTGCCCGCCGGACCTGCTCGAACGGCTCGGCGACGAAGCTGACGTTGTGGAAAGCCTCGCGGGCGATGGCGTCGGCAACCGCACGAGCATCCTTGCCGGTAGCGCCGAAGACCACGATCCGCGTGTTATGATCGTTCATTGGCAGGCGACCGTCGTCCTTCGCCGCCTTCACGACGCCCTGATCCTTGCCGGGGCGCAAGCCTGACATCGCAATGTTCCGCGCCCCTGCGAGGCTCCCGCGCGCGAAGTCCTCGGCTTCCCGCGCGTCGACCCACACGGCCGTCGGGTCCGAGCCGATGTAAGCCAGTGCCGTCAGCCCGGTCTGCATCGCGGCGCCGGCCAGCGCCCGCCATCCGGGAGCGCCGATCTGATAGCGGCGGACGCGAGTATAGCCGGCCTCGACGAGTTCCGTGGCGAGGCGCTTCGACTTGCCGCAAAACGGGCCGTTGCAGTAGAGAACCAGCGGCTTGGCCTTATCCCGGTCAAGCAACCGCCCGACCTCGGCGACGTCGGAGATGTACAGGTGCGCCGGTCGGTTGGGCTGGGGCGCAACATTCAACGCGCCGGGGATGTGGCTGACCGCAAATTCCATCGGCGGGCGAGCGTCCAAGAGCGTTGCCGAGTTGGCCGCGATGACTTGCTTCAGCTCAGTGGTGGAAAGAAGAACACCGCGGTCCACGGCATCCAGCCGACCGCGTCGGGATCGCGGCGGCGGATGCGGCGGCGGTCGGCGAGCCAGGCCGTCGCCGCGAGCGCCGTGGCGGCGAGCGCGATCGCGCGCAGGGTGTCGAAGTCGAACGGCATCGCCGCGCAGATAGGGGCGTGTCTGCTACGGGCGCAATGGAGACGGCGCGCCCGTCGTCTGCTCTTCGTCATGCTGAACTTGTTTCAGCATCCATTTCGCCTCTCGTGGCTGGCTCGAGAGGCAAGCGCATCGACCGCGGCACGTCCCTGCCATCCAGCCACCCGACGCCCGATGGATGCTGAAACGAGTTCAGCATGACGGTTTGGCTTTGGGCTCAGACCGGCGCCTCCACGCCGGGGCTTGCTTGCGGGCGGCGGGCCGTTACCGCACCGGGCGATGACCGCGCGCCCGCATCGTCCCCTCCTGGCGCTCGGGCTGCGGCTGGCGGCGGCGCTGCTGCTCGGAGTGATGTTCGTCTTCGTCAAGCTCGCCGCCGAGAGCGGCGCGCACCTCGTCGAGATCCTGGTCTGGCGCCAGGGCGTGGCGATCCCCCTGCTGCTCGGCTGGATGTGGCTCGCGGGGCGGACCGAACTGCTGCAAACCCGCCGGCTGTGGGTCCATGGGCGGCGCGCGCTGCTGGGTCTCGCCAGCATGTCGCTGCTGTTCGCGGCGACCGCGATGCTGCCGCTGGCCGAGCTGATGACGCTGACCTTCGTCGGCCCGCTGTTCGCGGTGATCCTCTCGGCGATCCTGCTCGGCGAGCGGGTCGGCCCGTGGCGGTGGGGCGCGGTGGCGCTGGGGTTCCTCGGGGTGATCGTGGTCGCGCAGCCGAGCGGCGAGGCCCTGCCCGCGATCGGCGTGGCGATGGCGACGGGCGCGGCGCTGCTCCACGGGCTGATCAACGTCCAGGTCCGCGACCTCGGCCGCACCGAGCACCCGCTGACGACCGTGCTGCTGTTCTCGGTGTTCTCGACCGTGGTGCTGGCGCCGCTGCTGGTCGTCTTCGCTCAGGCGCACCCGCCCGCGGTCTGGCTGATGCTGCTCGCCAGCGGGCTGTTCGGCTTCCTCGGCCAAGTCGGGCTGACCTCGGCGCTGCGCTACGGCCAGGTCGCCAGCGTCACGGTGATGGATTACACCAGCCTGATCTGGTCGACGCTGTTCGGCTGGCTGGTCTGGAGCCACCTGCCGCCGCTGACCACCTGGCTGGGCGCGCCGCTGATCGTCGCCGCCGGGCTGGTGGTGCTGTGGCGCGAGCACACGCTGGCGCTCGATCGCGCCAAGGAGCTGACGGTATGAGCCGGCCGATCCTCTACCACTGCGCCGACGCGCGCTCGCTGCGCTGCCTGTGGGCCGCGGAGGAAGTTGGGCTCGACGTCGACTTGCGGGTGCTGCCCTTCCCGCCGCGCGCCCTCGCGCCCGAATACAAGGAGGTCAACCCGCTCAAGACCGTGCCCGGCTGGGTCGAGGGCGACATGCTGCTCACCGAATCGGCGGCGATCTGCGAGCGGATCGCGGCGGGGACCGAGCTCGAGGTCCGGCCGGGGGAGGCCGGCTACTGGCCCTACCGCAACTGGCTCCATCGCTCCGACGCGACGCTGACCTTCCCGCTGGCGATCATGATCCGCTACACCCGGGTCGAGCCGCGCGATCGGCGGCTGGCGCAGGCGGTCGAGGACTACAAGGCGTTCTTCGGCGGCCGCGCGCGGAGCATCGAGGCGGCGCTGGCCGACGGGCGCGAGTGGCTGTGCGCGGGGCGGTTCACCATCGCCGACGTCTGCGTGGGGTTCGCCGGCTATCTGGCGACCCGGATCGACGCGGGTGATGAGCTTGGCCAAGCGACGCAGGCCTGGCTCGAACGCTGCATGGCGCGGCCGGCGTTTCAGCGGGCGCAGCAACGGCAGGCGAGAGTGAGCTAGGCAACTCCTGACTTCGTGATCCCCCGCGCAGGCGGGGGTCTCAGGCCCAAGCCCAAACGCCTGAGGTCCCCGCCTTCGCGGGGACTCAATTCACCCGCCGCTCGCGCCCCTCCCAGTACGGCTCGCGCAGTTGCCGCCGCAAAATCTTGCCCGAGGGGTTGCGCGGCAGCTCGGGGATCACGTCGACCGACTTGGGCGCCTTGAACGCGGCGATCCGCTCGCGCGCCCAGGCGATGACGTTGTCGGGGTCGACCTCGCGGCCCGGCTTGGGGACGACGCAAGCCTTGACCGCCTCGCCCCACGTGTCGTCGGGGACGCCGATCACCGCGACCTCGGCGACGTCGGGGTGGCCGTAGATGGCGCTCTCGACTTCGGCCGGATAGACGTTCTCGCCGCCCGAGATGATCATGTCCTTCATCCGGTCCTGGATGTAGATGTAGCCGTCCTCGTCCATGTAGGCGGCGTCGCCGGTGTGGACCCAGCCGTCGGCGGTCAGCGTGCTCGCGGTCGCCTCGGGCAGGTTCCAGTAGCCGAGCATGTTGTTCGACGAGCGGGTGACGATCTCGCCGACTGCCCCTCGCGGCAGCTCCTCGCCGTCGGGCCCGACGATCTCGAGCTCGACCCCGGGCAGCGCCCTGCCCGCCGAGCGCATCCGCGGGTTGCCGTCGAGCGCATGGTCCTCGGGGAACAGCATCGCCACGGTGCCGGTGGTTTCGGTCATCCCGTAGCATTGCAGGAACGAAGCGTTGGGAATCGTCTCGACCGCCTGGCGCAGCAGCTCGAGCGGGATCGGCGCGGCGCCGTACATCACATACTTGAGGCGGCTGAAGTCGGTGCTCTTCGCCTTCGGGTGCTGGATCACCATCTGCAGCGCGGCGGGGACGATGAAGAAGCGGGTGATCCCCTGCTCGATCGCATCGAGGCATCCCTCGGGGGTGAACTCGCTCTGGACGATCCCGCGGATCCCCGCGCCCAGCGACATGATGCCGAGGCCGGTGCCGCCGATGTGCGCGCACGGCATGCACACCAGGATCGCCTCGTCCTCGCCGTACTCCTGCCACGGCAGCTCGGCCGAAGCGGCGGCGGAGCGCAAGCCGTAAAGGTTGCGCGACGACAGCACCGCGCCCTTGGGGTTGCCGGTGGTGCCCGAAGTGTAGAGCTGGAGCACCGCGTCGTCGGGCGCGGCGGGCTCGAACGGGTCGGCCGGAGCTTCCGCGAACAGCTTGCGGGCCTCGCCGAGCGGGACCACGCGCGGCGGCTCGGGCAGTCGCGCCGCCGCCTCGCGCGCGGCGGCGTCGAACCCCTCATCGGCGAACACAACCTTGGCGCCGGTGTCCTCGAGGATGAACTCGATCTCGGGCGCCGCCAGCCGCCAGCCGATCGGCACGGTGACGATTCCGGCGCGCCCCGCCGAGAACAGCAGCTGGAAATAGAGCCACGAGTTCTTGCCGAGCCAGGCGATCCGGTCGCCCTTGGCGACCCCGAGAGCGGCCAGCGCCGCGACGATCCGCCGGCCCATCGCCTCGCTTTGGGCGAACGTGATCTTCTCGTCGCCTTGCTCCAAAACGACCGCGTCCGGCCGGTCCGCGGCCCAGTGCCGGACGAAATCGTCGATGCTCAACAACTCGGCGCTTTCGCTCATCGTCTTCCCTCGTTGGGCGCTTCGGCGCGGCGCTCGTGCCGCGATGAATGGCAGGAACTTCGCGGTTGTCCAACCGTTGGCGTGCGGCATGGTGCTACAGCGGGCGTTCGACCCGCCAAGCGAAAGGACAAGACATGATCCGCAAGGTCATCATGGCGCTCGCGCTGGGCGGTATCGCGCTCACCGGCGCCTGCAACACGGTCAAGGGCGTCGGCCGCGACGTCGAGTCGGTCGGCGAAGCGGGCGACAAAGCGATCCGCTAGGCGCCCCTAAGACGACAGGCGGCCCGCTGGAGCAATTCCCGCGGGCCGTTTCGTTGTCAGCCGCTGGCCTCGCTCCACACCAGCCTCGGTCGGCTCGACCAGCATCGCGCCGTGAACCACCAGCGGGAAATAAACCGTCATCGGGTGATAGCCCTCGTCGATCAGCCCTTTGGCGAGGTCGAGCGTCGACAGCCCGCCGCCGAACCCCGTGTCGCTGAACAGCGCCTCGTGCATGCACGGGCCGCTCGCGCCGAACGGCGCGTCGAGCACCTCGTCGAGGCTGCGCAGCAGGTAGTTGGCGTTGAGCACCGCGTCCTCGGCGACCTGGCGCAAGCCGTCGGCGCCGTGGCTGAGGATGTAGGTCAGCGCGCGGGTGAACATCCCCATCTGGCCGTGGAACGCCGCCATCCGCCCGAACGCCCGGGCGTGGCCCATCGTTGCCGCATCCTCCTCCTCGATCAGGCAGACCGAGCCATCCGCCATCCGCGCGGTGTACGGCAGCGGCCCGAACGGGCTCAGCGCCTCGGACAGCACCACCGGCCCCGAGCCCGGCCCGCCGCCGCCGTGCGGGGTCGAGAAGGTCTTGTGGAGGTTGATGTGCATCGCGTCGATGCCGAGATCGCCGGGGCGGACCTTGCCGACGATCGCGTTGAAGTTGGCCCCGTCGCAATAGACCAGCCCGCCGGCGGCGTGGACCCGATCGGAGATCGCCTTCATCTCGGGCTCGAACAGCCCGCAAGTGTTGGGGTTGGTGATCATCACCGCGGCGACGTCCGGGCCCAGTCGGGCTTCCAGCGCGGCGAGATCGACCCGGCCGGCGGCGTTGGCGGGGATGCTCTCGACCCGATAGCCGGCGAAGGCGGCGGTCGCCGGGTTGGTGCCGTGCGCGCTTTCGGGCACCAGCACCACCGCGCGCGGATCGCCCCGCGCTTCGAGCGCGGCGCGGATGCACAGGAGCCCGCACAGCTCGCCGTGCGCGCCGGCCTTGGGGGTCATCGCCACGCCGTGCATGCCGGTGAGCTCGAGCAGCCAGAACGCCAGCTCGTTGATCGCCTCGAGCGCGCCGCGCACGGTCTGCTGCGGCTGCAGCGGGTGGATGTCGGCGAACCCCGGCAGCCGGGCGAGCTTCTCGTCGAGCCGCGGGTTGTGCTTCATCGTGCAGCTGCCGAGCGGGAACAGCCCGAGGTCGATCGCGTAGTTCTGCCGGCTCAGCCGGGTGTAGT
>JAIVIY010000156.1 GCA_020200285.1 Novosphingobium sp.
CTTCTCGCCACGCCTGCGCTCGCCGCGCCGCCGACCGCGGCAGAGCAAACGATGATCGCTACGGTCGACGCCGAGCAGGCGCGGACGCTCGCGCTGCTCGAGCGGACGGTCGACCAGAACAGCGGCACCCGCAACCTCGCCGGGGTCAAGACGGTGCACGACATGCTCGCGCCCGAGTTCGAGGCGCTGGGCCTTACGGTGCGCTGGGCACCGATGGACGCGGTGAACCGCGCCGGGCACCTGATCGCGACGCACAAGGGCAAGCCGGGTCGCAAGCGGCTGCTGCTGATCGGCCATCTCGACACCGTCTTCGAGGCGGATTCGGCGTTCCAGAAATACGAGCGGATCGACGCCGACCGCGCCCGCGGTCCCGGCGTCGCCGACGACAAGGGCGGGGTGGTGACGATGCTCGCCGCGCTGCGCGCGATGCATCGCGCGGGGACGCTGAGGAACGCCAACATCGAGGTGGTGCTGACCGGCGACGAGGAGGAAGTCGGGCTGCCGGTCGAGACCTCGCGCGCCGAGCTGGTCGCCGCGGGCAAGCGCGCCGACGCCGCGCTCGACTTCGAGGGCCTCGCGCAGGACGGCGGGGCGGACATGGGCTCGATCGCGCGGCGCTCGTCGAGCAACTGGAACCTGGCGGTCGAGGCGAGAAGCGCACACAGCAGCGGGATATTCTCGGCTTCCGCCGGCGATGGCGCGGTCTATGCGCTGGCGCGGATCCTCGCCGCGTTCCGCGCCGAGCTGCCCGAGCCCAACCTGACCTTCAACGCCGGGATCGTAGCCGGCGGGGCGACCGCCGCGTTCGGCGCCGACCAGGCGCGCGTCGAGGCAACCGGCAAGACCAACATCATTGCCGCCCAGGCGGTCGCGCGCGGCGACATGCGCGCCTTGAGCCCCGAGCAGATCGAGCGCGTTTCGGCCAAGATGCAGCAAATCGTCGCGCGCGATTATCCCGGCGCCAAGGCAGCGCTGAGCTTCGAGCACAAGTATCCGCCGATGGCCCCGACCGCCGGCAACCGCGCGCTGCTCGCCCGGCTCACATCGGGCTCGGCCCGGCGAGCAGCGGCGACCACACCCCGGCGGAGACCGTCGACATCCCCAGCATCTGGCGCCAAGCCAAGCGCGCCGCGCTGCTGATTAGCCGGCTGGCGGCGGAGAAGCGTTGATAACTGTTGATAAATATGCTAGGCAGCGACCATGATTAGCGCGGACCTTGGCGCCCAGCTCGAAGCCTTCGTCGCCTCACTCGTGGCGAATGGCCGCTACAACTCGAAAAGCGAAGTCCTGCGCGAGGGCGTCCGTCTCATCCAGGATCGCGAAGTTCGTTTGGCTCAGCTTGATGCAGCCATTGCCCGAGGGCTTGAGGATATCGAAGCGGGCCGGGTCACACCCGCCGAGGAGGTGTTCGACCGCTTGACCCGCAAGTATCAGGCTATGGCTGCTGCGCAGGAATGATCGTTGCGTTTTCGGACGAGGCGCGTCGCGACCTCGAAGAGATCGGCGATCACATTGCTCGCGAAAATCCGAACCGCGCAGAATCATTTATAAAGGAGCTGGTCGAGAAATGTCTCGACCTTGCGAACTTTCCTCAGGCATTCCCTTTGGTCGAACGGTATGCTCGCCTCGGCATTCGCAAGCGCCGCTATCGTAGTTATCTCATTTTTTATCGGACTACTGATGATCGGGTGGAAATCGTGCATGTGCTGCACGGAGCGCGCGACTACGACGCTGTTCTCGACAACTAACGCCCGACCGTCACCTGGAGGAACTGCGGCTTGGTCGCCTTGCCCTCGCCGCCCAGCGCGAGCGGGTAGTTGCCCGGCGGCAGCGCGGCCAGCGGCATGCCCGCGGCGGCCAGCGCGTAAGGGCTGACGCGGTGGCGGGTGACCAGTCCGCCGGCGCCGTCGGAGACCAGCGGGGTTTCGAACTCGACCGCGATCTGCGCGTCCTGGACGCGGTTGACCTTGCACACCGCGAGCTGGCCGCCGCCGAGGTCGAGCACCAGCCCGGTCCCCTCGGTCACTCCGATCAGCCCGTCGATGTGCGCCCCGGTCTTCGACAGGTTGCGCATCACCGCCTCGTAGCGGTGGTCCTCGTGGATGATCCCGATGCGGCGGAACACCGAGCGTCGCTCGGGCCGGTGGCGGTCGGGACCGTCGGGCTCGATCTTGAACTCGCCCGAGCCCATCCGCTCGAGCAGCACCTCCTGCGGAATCGCCTTGGCGTAGATCCAGCCCTGGATGAACTTGGCGCCCTTCGACTTGACCAGCTCGAGCTGGTCGAACGCCTCGACCCCCTCGACCGTGGTCTCCATCCCCAGCGCGTCCGACAAGCCGATGATCGCGGCGATGATCTTGGCGCTGTTCTGGTCCTGCTGAGTGCACGAATCGACGAAGCTCTTGTCGACCTTCAACTTGTCGAAGGGCGCCGAGCGCAGATAGCTCAACGACGAATAGCCGGTGCCGAAATCGTCGAGCGCCAGCCGCACGCCGAGCTGCTTGAGCATCTTGAAGCTCTCGTCGGTGATGTCGCTGTCGTGCATGAACACGCTCTCGGTCAGCTCGAGCTCGAGCCGTTCCGGCGCGAGCCCGGTCGCTTCCAGCGCATTGGTGACCACCGTCGCGAAGCCGGCGCTGGCGAACTGCACCGCCGAGACGTTGACCGCGACGCGCACGCTCGCCGGCCAGGCCATCGCGTCCTCGCAAGCGCGGCGCAGCGCCCATTCGCCGAGCTGGACGATCAGGTTCGACTCCTCGGCGATGCCGACGAACGTTTCCGGGCCGATCGGCCCGCGCTCGGGATGTTCCCAGCGCATCAGCGCTTCGCAGCCGACCACCATCGAGTCCGCCGCGCGGACCACCGGCTGGTAATGCAGCTCGAGCTGCTCGGTATCGAGCGCCCGGCGCAGGTCGTCCTCGAGCTCGCGGCGCTCCTCGGCCTCGTCCTTGAGGTCCGACGAATAGAACCGGAACGCGCCGCGCCCGCCGTTCTTGGCGGCGTAGAGCGCGAGGTCGGCGGCGCGAACGATTTCTTCGCGCTCGACCCCGTCGTACGGCGCGACCGCGAGCCCGACCGAGGTGCCGATCACCGCGCGGCCCTCTTCGAGCGAATAAGGCTGCGAGACGATCTGGATGACCTTGGCGGCGAGCTCGCCGAGCTTGCCGCGGTCGTCGAGGTCGGGGAGGATCACCTGGAACTCGTCGCCGCCCAACCGTCCGATCTCGCCGCGGTCGCCGACGATCGAGACCAGCCGCTGCGCGACCTGGCGCAGCAGCTCGTCGCCCGCCGGATGGCCGAGCGTGTCGTTGACCTGCTTGAAGCGATCGAGATCGAGCATCATCAGCGTGCAGCTGCGCTTGGCCGCCTTGTAGGCGGCGAGCGTGCCTTCGAGGCGGCGCGTCATGCGGTGGCGGTTGGCCAGCCCGGTCAGCGAATCGTATTCGGCGAGGCGCGAATCCTCGAGCGCGCGCTCGTATTCGAGCGTGATGTCCTTGGCGCTGCCGCGATAGCCGAGGAACCGCCCGCCCGCGTCGAACTTGGGGTGGCCCGAGATCGACCACCACGCCGAGCGCCCGCCCGCGCCGCCCGCGCCGGAAATGAAGCGCACGGTCACCGCGGTCAGCTTGTTGCGCGCCGACAGCTGGAACTTCAATGGCCGTTCGGAGCCGCGCTCGGCGGCGTTGTCGGGATCGGTCTCGAACAATTCGACCAGCGGCCGGGCGAGCAGCTCGTCGAGCGGACGGCCGAGCTTGGCCGCGGCGCTCTGCGAGATGTAGATCAGCCGGCCGTCGGCGTCGGTCGCCCACATCCAGCCAAGCCCGGCGGTCTCGAAATCGTCGAGCAGCTCGAGCCGGCGCGCGCCGTCGCGCGGCGAAATCACCGCGACCGAGCCGTAGTCGGCATCGTGCGCGGTATCGCCCGAGCGCCCGGTCAGTCCCTGGAACAGCTTCTTCACCGCCATCGTCGCTTCGCCTCGGGGCCCGTGCCGAAAGGGCATCTGCCCAAACAGCCACACCTCGTTGCGCGCGAACAGCCGGCAGATCCCGCGCGCGACGGCCAGCGCGGCGCGCTTCTCGGCGGCGGCTGCGAGCGGACCGACGGCGGATTCGGACATCGCCCGCACTCTAGGAACGGAACAGGAACTCTGCAAGCTCGTCCGCAATTCGCGCTGGCAAGCCGGCCCGCCGCTTGCTAGGCGCGCTTGCCACGCACCCATAGCTCAGCTGGATAGAGCGCTGCCCTCCGAAGGCAGAGGTCAGAGGTTCGAATCCTCTTGGGTGCGCCAGTTTCAACTCAAATCGAGGTCGTAGACCGGCACTTCGCCGATGCCCTTGAGCGCGACCATCCGCGGCTCGTGGTAGCGGCACGAATCGCGGGTCCGCTCCCAGGTCCGTTGCGAGACGGTCACCCCGTTGGGCGGGGCGGCGCCTTCGAGGCGCGAGGCGACGTTGATCGCATCGCCCCAGTAATCGTAGAGCATCTTCTTGCCCGCGATCACGCCACCCACGACGGGCCCGGTGTTGACGCCGATGTGGAGCTTGAAGTCGATCCCGAACTGGCGGCTGATCTCGTTGGTCGCGCCGATCAGGTGGCGGGCGAAATCGACCACCGCCTTGGCGGGCTTGGGCGTGGGGACGATCGCCCCGGCGACCGCCATATAGGCGTCGCCGATGGTCTTGACCTTCTCGATCCCGAACAAGTCGCAGGCCGCGTCGGCCTTGCTGAAATAGGCGTTGAGCAGCGTCACCACCTCGGTCGGGTCCATCGCCTGGCTCATCCGGGTGAAGCCGACGATGTCGACGAAAATGATGGTCACATCGGGAAAGGCGTCGGCCACCGCCTCGCCCGACTGGAGGCGGTGGGCGATGCTCTGCGGCAGCACGTTGTAGAGCAGCGCGTCGGATTTCTTCTTCTCGGCGTCGAGCTTGAGCCCGCTGTCGAACAGGCGCCGCGCCTTGTCGTCGATCGCCCAGTTGACGTAGGCGACGAGCAGGGCGAACGGCGCGTAGAACATCGCCGTGTAGATCGCGACGCCCGCCGGAAGGTCGAGCAGCAGCAGGGCCGCGACGACATAGGCGATCGTCACGAAGACCCAGAAGACGAACTCGCGCACCGCGGCGGCGAACGCCAGGCAGGCGTAAGTCAGCAGCAGCATCTGGTTGTAGCAGATGATCGCGTAGAACGGCCAACCGCTGACCCCGCTCTGCCACAAGTAGCGAATGAAGAAGAACTGGATCGCCGCGATAAGGAAGAAGAACGCGACGTCGACCCAGCGCTTGCCGGGATACCCGGGCTGGCCGACATACCAGAAGTAGAACCCGATCAGCACCAGCATGACCAGGCTGGTCGCCAGCATCCCGACGGCGAACGAAAGCTCGGCGAAGAACGGGTTGATGACGATATAGAGCGACAGCATGAGCGCGCCGATGACCATCAGCGCGCGGATGAACTTCACCTGCGCCCGGCGCTGCTCGCTGGCGTAGCGCGCTTCGGCCGCCGGCTCGGCGAACCTTTGGAAGATCAGCGCGGCAAGTCTCATCGGTCGCCTCCTAACCCGCCTTCTCCGGCGACGCCAGACGAGCGGCGAGGCCACGGTCCCGGCCCACGAGTCGACAGGTCGAGATAATCGACCGCGCATCGAACACCGCGATGCCGTCCATTTCAGCCGAATTCGCCGATCCTGAGATCGTAGACGTCGACTTCGCCCATTCCCTTCAACGGCACCTTGCGCGGATCGGCGAAAGCGTAGGCATCGCGGACTTGCTCGAAGGTCGCGGCCGAGACCGCCACGCCGTTCGCCCCGGCGACGTCCTGAAGCCGGCTGGCGAGGTTGATGGTGTCGCCCCAGTAATCGTAGCTGATCCGCTTGGCGCTGATCACCCCGCCGATCACCGGGCCGGTGTTGATCCCGACGTGGAGGCGGAAATCGACCTCGAAGCGGCGGGAGAGATCCTTGGCCCCCTCGATCAGGTAGCAGGCGAAGTCGAGCGCCGCCTTGGCCGGGCGTGGCGGGCGGGTCATCGCGCCGGAGACCGCCATGTAGGCGTCGCCGATGGTCTTGACCTTGTCGAGCCCGAACAAGTCGACCCCGCGGTCGGCGTGGGCGAAGAACGCGTTGAGCAGCTCGACCGTCCGCCGCGCGGGCAACTGCTTGGCCAGCGTGGTGAAGCCGACCACGTCGACGAAGACGATCGCAACCTCGGGGTATTCGTCGGCCACCGCCTGGCCCGAGCGGAGGCGGTCGGCGACCGCGCGCGGGAGGATGTTGTCGAGCAGGTTGTCGGATTTCTCGCGCTCGGCGGCGATGGTGACCCCGGCGGCGAACAGCGCGCGCGCCTTGTCGTCGATCGCCCAGTTCATGTAGACGAGCACGACCGTCAGCGTCGCGAAGAACGAGCCCGAATAGAACACCAGCGGCAGCGGATGACCCATCAGCGCCAGCAGCGTCGGGTAATAGACGACCGCGAGCGCCGCGATCAGGGCGAAGGTGCGGACCGACGCGGCAACCGCGATCGAAGCGAAGGCGAGCTCGACCGCCAGGATGTAGGCGAACTCGGTGTAGAATGGCCAGCCGGTGACCCCGGCGGCCGAGAGCGCGCTGACCGAGAGGTATGACGACGGCTGGACCGCGATCATCACCGCCACGTCGGCCCAGCGGTTGGCCGGATAAGAGGACCGGCCGACGTACCAGGCGTAGGCGAAGATCACCGGCACCATCGAGAAGTGCCCGACGGCTACCGCAAAAACCACCCGCGGTTCGACGAACAGCCAGTTGACCGAAAAATACCAGAGGTACAGGCCCAGTGTGATCCACACCATCGCTCGGGTGAACTTGAGCTGCCGCTGGCGCTGCTCGAGGCGATAGCGCGCCTCGACCCGCGGGTCGTCGAACTGCTGGAAGATCAGGCGTCCAAGCGCTCGCATTGCCCGCCCCGTCGGCGGCGACCCTGGCGGCGAACGTCGGCGTTCAGCCGGCTCGCGTCAAGCCGCCGCGTCAGTGACCGGCGTGGGCGTGGCGTTCGAGCCCGCTCGCCGCGAGCTGGGCGTCGATTTGCGCCAGCAGCCGGTCGAGCCCGGCCTGGTCGCCGCTCTCGGCGCGGGCGACGAGCACGTCCTGGGTGTTCGAGGCGCGCAGCAGCCACCAGCCGTCGCGGGTGGTCACGCGCACCCCGTCGGTCGCGTCGACGTCGGCTCCGTCGCGGGAAAGCCGCTCCCTGACCTCGTCGATCACCGCGAACTTGCGCGCCTCGTCGACCTGGAAGCGCAACTCGGGGGTGTTGACCAGCGGCGGCATCGCGCTGCGCAGCTCGGTCAGCGACTTGCCCAGCCGGGCGCACGCCGCGATCAGCCGGACCGCGGCGTAAAGCGCGTCGTCGTAGCCATAGTAATCGTGCGCGAAGAACACGTGGCCGCTCATCTCGCCGGCCAGCGGCGCGCCGGTTTGCTTCATTTTGGATTTGATCAGGCTGTGCCCGGTCTTCCACATCAGCGGCTCGCCGCCGAGTTCGGCGACGCGCTCGAACAGCGCGCGCGACGCCTTCACATCGGCGATAATCGTCGCTCCGGGGACCATTTGCAGCAGGTCCTCGGCGAAGATCATCAGCAGCTGGTCGCCCCACACCACCCGGCCCTCGCCGTCGATCGCGCCGATGCGGTCGCCGTCGCCGTCGAAGGCCACTCCGAAATCGAGGCTCTTCTCCGCGACCAGCTTCCGCAGATCGGCGAGGTTCTTCTCCTCGGTAGGATCGGGATGATGGTTGGGAAAGTTCCCGTCGACGTCGGTGTAGAGCGTGAAGTGCTCCCCTGGGAGCCGGGCGAC
>JAIVIY010000003.1 GCA_020200285.1 Novosphingobium sp.
CTCGCCCGCCGATGCTTTCGCAAAAGACCCGCTATACGATCCGCGCCTTCCAGCACCTCGCCGACCGCTACGGCGAGGGGCCCGTGCGCCTGCAGGAAATCGCCGAGGCGCAGAACATCCCGCGCAAGTTCCTGACCGTGATCATGGCCGAGATGACCCGCGAGGGCCTGCTGGTATCGCTGCGCGGGCGCGACGGGGGGTATCAGCTCGCCTTGCCCCCGGTCGACATCCGCTATGGCGACCTGATCCGCCTGACCCGCGGCAGCCTCGCGCTGGTCCCTTGCGCCGCGCGCAATGCGCATGAGCGCTGCGAGAACTGCCTGCCCGAGGCCGAGTGCCGGCTGCGCGGGCTGATGCTCACCCTGCGCGACGCCACCGCCGAGATGCTCGACCGGATGACGCTGGCCGATCCGATCGTCACCGAGCCGCCGTTCGCCGATGTGGAAGGCTCCGCCGCAGCCGGATGACCGCGGCGCAGGCATGCGCTAGACCGCCGTCCCGGCCATGCTGACTTCACTCTCCATCCGCAACGTCGTGCTGATCGAAGCGCTCGAGCTGGCCTTCGGCGGTGGGCTGAGGGTGCTGACCGGCGAGACCGGGGCGGGCAAGTCGATCCTGCTCGACGCATTGGGGCTGGCGCTGGGCGAGCGCGCCGATTCCGGGCTGGTTCGCGCCGGTGAGGAGCACGCCAGCGTGACCGCCACGTTCGAGTTCGATCACTTGCCCACCGCGGTGCGCGAGCTGCTCGCCGCGGTGGACATCGAGCTCGATCCCGGCGAGCCGTTGATCACCCGCCGCCGGCTGCGCGGCCCCAGGGTAGGCGAGGGGGACGACAAGGGCGCCGGCTCGAAGGCGTTCGTCAACGACCAGCCGGTCAGCGCCGGCCTGCTGCGCGAGCTGGCCCGGCACCTCGTCGAGATCCACGGCCAGCACGACGACCGCGGGCTGACCAACCCGCGCGGCCACCGCGCACTGCTGGACCGCTACGCGCGCGGCGACGTCGCCGGGGTCGAGGCGGGGTGGCGCGACTGGCGGGCCGCGGAAGAGCTTCTCGCCGGCGAGAGTCAGGCGTTGCAGGCCGGCGAAGCGCTGGCCCACGACCCCGAGCGGCTCGACCGGATCGAGACCCGGCTGTTCGAGTTGCGCGCCGCCGCGCGCAAGCACGCGGTGACGGTCGACGCGCTGCCCGAGAAGATGCGGGAACTGCGCGCCGCGTTGGATGCCCTCGAGACGGAGGAAGGCCGCATCGCCGAGCTCGCAGCGGCGGCGCGAGTAGCGGGCGAAACCTATCGCGCCCGGGCCGAGGCGCTCCACGCCAACCGGGTCGCCGCGGCGCTGCGGCTCGACGAAGCGGTCGCCGCCGAGCTCGCCCCGCTCAAGCTCGACGCCGCGCGCTTCCGCACCGCGGTAACCGAGCTTGCCGAAGAGCGCTGGGGCCCGCACGGGATCGACAGCGTCGAATTTCTCGTCGCAACCAACCCCGGTGCCGACTTCGGCCCGCTCGCGAGGATCGCCAGCGGTGGCGAGCTGAGCCGCTTCATCCTCGCGCTGAAAGTCGCGCTGGCCGAGCAGGGCGGCGCGGCGACGGTGATCTTCGACGAGATCGACCGCGGCGTCGGCGGCGCCGTGGCGAGCGCAATCGGCGAGCGCCTGAGCCGCCTGGCGAGCGGCGGGCAGCTGCTGATCGTCACGCATTCGCCCCAAGTCGCGGCGCGCGGCGACACGCATTACGTGATCGCCAAGACCAGCGAGGGCACCGTCACCCGCACCTCGGTTCACGAGCTCGACCCGCGCGGGAGGCAGGAAGAGATCGCCCGGATGCTGTCGGGCGCGGAGATCACCGCCGAGGCCCGCGCGCAGGCGGATCGATTGCTGGAGGGCGTGTGAGCGTGGACCCGCTCGAACGCCCGGTCTGGTACGCGCTCAATGAGCGTCAGAACGCACTGGCGGTCGCGACCGGCGTGGCGGTGCGGATCGATCCGCGCTATGGGCCGTTTGCCGCGGCCGCGGATCGCAGCGAGGAGGCTTTGCTCGCGCTGGCGGCGACGCTGGCGGACGCGGACGATACGATTGCGCTGGTGGAAGCGGAGCCGTGGCCGGTCCCGCCGGGTACGCAGGTGGTTCGCACCGGCGAACTGTTGCAGATGGTCTGCGAAGAACCCGAGGTCGGCGAGCCAGACTCCCGCATCCACCGCCTCGACCAAGCCGACGCCCCCGAAATGGCCGAACTCGCGCTTGCGACCGAGCCCGGTCCGTGGGGTTCGCTGACCCACCGCTATGGCACTTTCTACGGCATCCGGGTCAACGGTCGGCTCGCGGCGATGGCGGGCCAGAGGATGCTGCTGCCCGGTCTGGCCGAAGTCTCGGCTGTCTGCACTTGGCCGGAGTTCCGCGGACAAGGCATGGCCGCGGCGCTGATCCGCGAAGTCGTCCGCGGTTTCGTCGCGCGCGGCGACACCCCCTTCCTGCACAGCTACGCCCACAACACCGGCGCGATCCGGCTCTACGAAAAGCTCGGTTTTCGCCCGACGCGGACGATGCACCTGACGGTGCTGGCGCGCGCATGACGGCCGAAGCCGAAGCCGCCGCGGAGCTGGAGCGCCTGGCCAAGGAGATCGCGCGGCACGACCAGCTCTATCACGCCGAGGACGCGCCCGAGATCTCGGACCCCGAGTACGACGCGCTGGTCCGGCGCAACGCCGAGCTCGAGGCCGCTTTCCCGCACTTGATTCGCCCCGATTCGCCCAATCGCAAGGTCGGGCACGCGGCCGCCGCCTCGCCGCTGTCGAAGGTTCGGCACGAAGTGCGGATGATGAGCCTCGACAACGCGTTCGCGGACGAGGAGGTCGCCGAGTTTCTGGCGCGGGTGCGGCGCTTCCTGGCGTTGCCCGAGGGGGCCGAGATTGCGGTGACCGCCGAGGACAAGATCGACGGCTTGTCGTGCTCGCTGCGCTACGAGAATGGCCGGCTGGTGCGCGCGGCGACGCGCGGCGATGGGCTCGTCGGCGAGGACGTCACCGCCAATATCGCGCACGTAGCCGATGTGCCGCAAATGCTGCGCGGGAAGGCGCCCGAGCTGTTCGAGGTCCGCGGCGAAGTCTACATGGAGAAACAGGCGTTTGCCGCGCTCAACGCGGCGCAGCAGGCAGCCGAGACGCGGCTGTTCGCGACCCCGCGCAATGCTGCGGCGGGTTCGCTGCGGCAGAAGGACCCGAGCGTGACCGCGAGCCGTCCGCTGCGCTTCCTCGCGCACGGCTGGGGCGCGGCGAGCGAGGTGCCGGCGGCGACGCAGTTCGAGATGATGCGACGGATCGCCGAGTGGGGCGTGCCGGTGTCGCCGCAGCTGGTTCGCTGCATCTCGCTCGACGAAATGCTGCAGCATTACCGCAGCATTGCGTCGGCGCGCGCGACCCTGCCGTACGACATCGACGGCGTGGTCTACAAAGTCGACCGGCTCGACTGGCAGGCGCGGCTCGGCTCGATCGGCAAGGCCCCGCGCTGGGGCCTGGCGCACAAGTTCCCCGCCGAACGCGCCGAGACCACGCTCGAGGCGATCGACATCCAGGTCGGGCGCACCGGCAAGCTCACGCCGGTGGGCCGCCTCTCGGGAGTGCTCGTCGGCGGGGTGACCGTGTTCAACGTCACCTTGCACAACCGCGACGAGATCGCGCGCCTCGGCTTGCGGGTCGGCGACCGCATCGTGATCCAACGCGCCGGCGACGTGATCCCGCAGGTGGTCGACAACCTGACCCGTGGCGAGCCGCGCGCGCCATACGTCTTCCCTGAGCACTGCCCGCAATGCGGCAGCGAGGCGCTCGCGGCGGAGGGCGAGGTCGACGTCCGTTGCACCGGCGGGCTGGTCTGCCCGGCGCAGCGGACCGAGCGCCTCAGACACTTCGTCAGCCGCGCCGCGCTCGACATCGAGGGCCTGGGCGAGAAGACCATCGCCGAGTTCTTCGCGCTCGGCTGGCTCGAAAGCCCGGCCGACATCTTTCGCCTTGACCAGCGCCGCGGCGAAATCGTCGGGCGCGAAGGCTGGCAGGACAAGTCTGTGGACAATCTGTTGGCGGCGATCGAAGCCAAGCGCTCGCCGGACGCCGCGCGGCTACTGTTCGCGCTCGGCATCCGCCACGTCGGCGCGGTCACCGCGCGCGACCTGATGAAGCGCTTCGGGACGTTGCCGGAGTTGAGGGCGGTCGCCGAACGGGCGCACTCGGGCGACATCGAGGCTTTGGCCGAGCTCACCGCGATCGAGGGCGTCGGCCCGGTCGTGGTCGAGGCGCTCGGCGACTTCTTCCACGAGGAGCACAACCGCGCGGTGTGGGACGGCCTGCTCGCCGAGGTCTCTCCGCCGCCCTATGTCATCGAGACCCGGGACAGCGCCGTCGCCGGCAAGACCGTGGTCTTCACCGGCAAGCTCGAGACGATGAGCCGCGACGAGGCCAAGGCGCAGGCCGAACGCCTGGGCGCGCGCACGGCCGGGTCGGTCAGCGCCCGGACCGATCTGGTGGTCGCCGGGCCGGGGGCGGGGAGCAAGCTCAAGCAGGCCGCGGCGTTCGGGATCGAGGTGATCGACGAGGCGGGGTGGGCGGAAATCGTCAGAACGGCGGTTTGATGAGCTATCCTCATGATTAGGTAGCCAAAACCCGCGACCTTTCGCGAACCGTTAACCAAACCGGAATAGAGTGGGGTCCTCAAGGGAGGGGCGGCATGGATTTGGCGAAGTTGAGACGGGAGCACGCCCAGCTGGTGACGATCGTCCAGCGCCTGGGCGAGATGATCGCGGCGGATTCGCCGCCGGCGGTGTGGACGGAGCTCAACGCGCTGCGTCGCGAGCTGGCGTCCACGCTGATCGGACATCTCAAGGCCGAGGACTGGATGCTCTATCCGCGGCTGCTCGACAGCCCCGACCCGGAGGTCGCGGAGACCGCGCGCGCGTTCAGCGACGAGATGGGCGGGCTCGCCGCCGCGTTCATGAACTACGCCGAAAAGTGGGGGCCGATCGCCATCGAAAGCGACTGGCCCGGCTACCGTCGCGATACCGCAGCGATCGCGCAGCCGCTTATGCAGCGGATCACCCGCGAGAACCAGGAGCTCTACCCGCTCCTCGAACGGCTCGACGGCGCGGCCTGACGGTTACTTCCGCAGGTCGGGCACCCACTTCATCACCCCGCCCGCGAACGGCGTCCACCACCCGGTTCGCACGCCCGCCGCGGCGAGCGTATCGCTGGTCCACTGGTTGCAGGTGTTGCGCGAGGTGTAGGTCCCGCGCGCGGGATAGAACACGTCGTAATCGCCGTATCCGGGATAGCGAGAGCGCGGCTCGCTCAGCGGGACGGGCGGGAGCATCGCCTCGATCCGCCGGACCAGCACCGCATATTGCGCGCGGGTCAGTCGCAGCGGGCGGATGTTCTCGCCGAGCGCGGGGCGGACGTAGTGCGCGATGTGGAGCAATCCGTCGCCGCCGCCGAAGACGATCCGCATGACGGTCTTCGGGCGCAGATCCCACCAGGTCGGGGTGTTGAGGAACACCTCGCGCTCGCCCCAGCTGACCGAGACATGGCTGTAGGGCTCATGCGGAGCGGCGACGTCGCCGGCCGGGAACACCGCCCGCCAATCCTTCTCGCGGGTCAGCAGCGGCAGCACCAGGGCGGTGTGGACGCCGTTGGTCTCGACCATGATCTCGACCGCATCGGGATCATCCGCCGCCGGCTCGCGCCAATCGGGGTTGCGCGCGATCGACGATCCGACCCACGCCGCGAGCAGGAACCCGGCCAGCGCCAGGCCGAGCGCCGCGGCGAGCCATTTCAGCGCGCGGCGCGCCGCCTGAACCACAGGATCGACCAGTCGCCGGACACTTCGCGGCAGGCGAGACGGAAGCCATAACGGGTGGCCGTGCGGCGCACCGCGGCCTCCTGCGAGGTGAGCAAGCCGGCGAGCAGCAAGTGCCCGCCGGGCGCGGTGACCCCGGCGAAGGCCGGCATCAGCTCGACCAGCGGCCCGGCGAGGATGTTCGCGGCGATCAGCGCGTAGGGCGCGCGCGCGATCAGCAGCGGGTGATCGAGCCCGGCGGCGACGGTCATCGTCAGCTCGCCGGGATTGGCGCCGACCGCGATGCCGTTGCGCATCGCGTTGGCGGCGACCACCGTCGCGCAAACCGGGTCGACGTCGCTGGCGGTGACCAGAGCGCGCGGCCAGAGATGCAGGACCGCGAATGCGAGCAAGCCGGTGCCGGTGCCGATGTCGGCGCAATTGCGCACCACCGCGCCGCTGGCCCGGATGGCCGAGAGCATCGCCAGGCAGCCTGCGGTCGTGGCGTGCTGGCCGGTGCCGAACGCCTGCCCGGCGGGGATCGCGAAACTGCGGACGGCAGGGTCGGGGTCCGCCGGCTGATCGGGGGTATGGACGTAGAACCGCCCGGCGCGGATCGGCGCGAGGCCGGACTGGCTCGCGGTCAGCCAGTCGGTCTCGGGGAGCTGCTCGACGCGCCAGTCCTGCTCTGTGCCGAACAGCGCATCCAACGCCGCGCGGTCGTCGCGGGAAGGCTCGTTCGGCAGCCAGGCTTCGAGCCGCCAGTCGTCGGGCCGGTCCTCGCAGACCTCGCTGCCGGCGATGACGATATCGGGCTCCCAGTCGGTCGCATCCTCGTGCCGCAGCAGCGCGGCCTCGATCGCAGCGCGCGGAGCTTCGACGGTCAGCTTCCAGCTCACTTCGCGGCGCTCTCCTGCGCCAGCCGCGCCGCCAGCCCCGCGCGCCCGCGCTCGGCGTAGCGGCGGCAGGCGCCGTCGTCCGCGGCCAACCCGCCCGCCAGCCGCTCGAACAGCCCGCTGGCCGAGGGATGCGGCGTGATCAGCATGTCGCAGGGCAAGGCGGCGATCCTGTCGAGCGAGCGGCGGAACGCGGCGACATAGTCGTGGTGCTCGGTGAAGCGGTACTGCTTGTCCGAGATAGCGGTGACGCTGTCGACATAGGCGATGTCGCGGCAGCCCTCGACATCGCACGACCGCCAGACCCAGCTGGTCGAACCGGGAGCATGGCCCGGCGTGGCGTGGGCCACCATCGTCAGTGATCCGAGCCGGATCGTGTCCCCGTCGCGCAAGATGCGCGCCACCTTCACCGGCGCTATCGGGGGAAGCACTCCGGACTGGGGATCGTCGGCCGCGGCCTTGCCCGACCTTAACACCGCCGCGGCTGCGGGAACGGCGGCCACCTTGGCACCGGTCATCCGCTGCAGCCCGGCAAGGCCGCCGGCGTGGTCGAAATGCTCATGCGTCGACAAAATCCACCGGACATCGCGCGGATCGAGGCCGAGCGCGCGAATATTGCCGGCCACAAGGTCGCCGCCCTTCTCAGTGCCGCCGTCGATCAGGACATGGCCCCTCTCGGTCGCGACGAGCAGCGCCGTGATTCCGCAAGTGCCGACGTAGTAAGTGCTGCCGTGGAGACGGGCCGGCGGAGCCGGGTCGTCCCACCCTTCCTTGCCTTTGCAGGCGGCGGCGAGGTCCGCTGGAGGAACGCCGCGCGATAGGCGTGGTTCGAGCGGCGCCGGCACGCAGCCGGCGAGGACCGCGGCCAGGACCGAAACCGCGACTTTACCGAACATAGCTCGCTCCGTTGGCGTCGATCGTCGCGCCGGTCATGCTCGGCGGCGCGTCGAGCGCGCAGAAAACGGCGATCGCCGCGATTTCCGCGGGCGTGGCAACCCTCCCGAGCGGGATGTCGACGAGCAGCGCCGGGCCCCCGCGGCTGAGCAGGTAGTCGCCGGCCATCGCGGTGTCGGTGAACCCGGGCGCGATCGCGAAACTGAGGATGTCGTCGCCGGCGTAGGCCCGGGCGATCGTCTTGTGCAGCGCGATCATTCCACCCTTGGCTGCCGCGTAATGCCAGTGCGCGGGCGAGTCGCCGCGGAAGCCGGCGCGGCTGGCGATGTGGACGATGCGCCCGCCACGGCCTTGCGACAGCCACTGGCGGACCGCGAACCGGCTGAGCTGCGCGGCGGCCGACAAGTTGATCCGCAGCGTGTCCTCCCACGCGTCGAGCCAGGCGATGTCGCTAGCGTCGAGCGGGTTGGCGGCGAACAGGCCGGCGTTGTTGACCAGCACGTCGATCCGGCCATCGGCCTGCTCGAGCGCGGTTTCCCACAGCGCCTGCGGGGCGGGGGGGGCGGCGAAATCGGCGCCGATCGCCGTCTCGCCGTCGCGCGAGCCGTGGCCGATGACGGTGCAGCCGCGCGCCTCGAGCGCTTCGGCGATGGCCCTGCCGATGCCGCGGGTGGAACCGGTGACAAGGACGGCGGGCGCGCTCATCCGGCGAGGATAGGCGAGCGACTTTGTTGGGGCTAGACCGCTTCGAGCGCGTATCCGGCGGAGCGCACGGTGCGCACGGGATCGGGCGCGGCGGCGATCTCGATCGCCTGGCGCAGCCGGCGGATATGGACGTCGACCGTGCGCAGCTCGATCTCGCTGGCGGTGCCCCACACCGCGTCGAGCAGCTGGCCGCGCGAGAACACCCGGCCCGGGTTCTCCATGAAGTGCCTGAGCAGGCGGAACTCGGTCGGCCCGAGCGACAGTGGACGGCCGCGGCGAGTGACCTTGTGCGCGTTGGGATCGAGCGTGAGGTCGCCCACGGTGAGGGTCTCACCCGCCAGCGCGGGACGCACCCGGCGCAGCACCGCGGCGACGCGGGCGATCAGCTCGCGCGGCGAGAACGGCTTGGTCAGATAGTCGTCAGCGCCGGTCTCGAGGCCGCGCACCCGGTCGTCCTCCGCGCCGCGCGCGGTGAGCATGACGATCGGCACGTGCGCGGTCGCCTTGTCGCGGCGCAGACGGCGGCAGACCTCGAGGCCGCTGGCGCCCTCGATCATCCAGTCGAGGATGACCAGGTCGGGGGTTTCCTCGGCGGCGAGGATCAGCGCCTCGTCGCCGTCGCCGGTGGCGCGCACCGCGTAGCCCTCGCCCTGAAAGCGGAACTCGAGCAGCTCGGCGAGCGCGGGGTCGTCCTCGACCAGCAGCAACTTGGGCGAAATCAAAGCCCTCTCCCCTTTAGGGGAGAGGGTTGGGAGAGGGGGCCGGCGTGCAAACCCCTCTCAACTCCGACTAGGCCCTTGCAGGGCCAAGTCTGCGTATCTCTCCCCTGAAGGAGAGAGAGCGAAGGCGGATAAAGGTAACTCACGCCGGCGGGACGACGTCTTCGCGCTCGGGCAGGTAGTCCCCGGTCGCGGCGTAGAACACGTGCTCGGCGAGGTCGGTGGCGTGGTCGCCGATCCGCTCGAGGTTGCGGGCGACGAACAGCAGCTGCGCGGCGCTGCTGGTGGTCGCCGGGTTCTCGACCATGTAGCTGACGAGGTTGCGGAAGATGCTGTCGTAGAAGGCGTCGACCTTGGCGTCGCGCTCGACGATCTCCCTGGCTGCTTGCGGGTCGCGCGCGGCGAACGCGGTGAGCACGTCATGCACCATTTCGGCGACGATCTCGGCCATCGCCGGGAGCAGGGTCAGCGGCTCGAACCGCTTGCGCCCTTCGATGTGGCCGACGCGCTTGGCGATGTTCTTGGCGTAATCGCCGATCCGTTCGATCGCGCCGGCGATCTTGAGGCTGGCGATGACCTCGCGCAAGTCGTCCGCCATCGGCGCGCGCAGCGCGAGGATGCGGATGGCGAGGCGGTCGACCTCCATCTCGAACGCGTCGACCCGCTTGTCCCGGGCGATGACCTGGCGGGCGAGGTCCTCGTCGCCGCGGACCATCGCGTCCATCGCCTCGCCGATCGCCACTTCGGCGATTCCGCCCATCTCGGCGATCAGCCCGCGCAACCGGGTGATGTCCTCGTCGAATGCCTTGACGGTATGTTCCATGATCAGCCGTGCGCCTTATCCATATCGGCCCGTGATGTAGTCCTTGGTCCGCTCTTCGCGGGGATTGGTGAAGATGTCCGAGGTCTGGCCGTATTCGACCATCTTGCCCAGGTGGAAGAACGCGGTCCTTTGCGAGACGCGCGCCGCCTGCTGCATCGAATGGGTGACGATGACGATCGCGTAGCGGCCCTTGAGCTCGTCGATCAGCTCCTCGATCCGCGCGGTGGCGATCGGATCGAGCGCCGAGCACGGCTCGTCCATCAGGATCACCTCGGGTTCGACCGCGATCGCGCGGGCGATGCACAGCCGCTGCTGCTGCCCGCCCGACAGCGCGGTGCCGCTTTCGGTCAGGCGATCCTTGACCTCGTCCCACAACCCGGCGCGCGACAGCGAGGCCTGGACGATCTCGTCGAGCTCGTCCTTGTTCGCCGCCAGGCCGTGGATGCGCGGGCCGTAGGCGATGTTCTCGTAGATCGACTTGGGGAACGGGTTGGGCTTCTGGAACACCATCCCAACCCGCGCGCGCAAGTGCACCACGTCCATTTCGGGGCCGTGGATGTCCTCGCCGTCGAGCGTGATCTCGCCTTCGAACCGCGCTGAGGGAATCGTGTCGTTCATCCGGTTGAAGGCGCGCAGGAAGGTCGACTTGCCGCAGCCCGACGGGCCGATGAACGCGGTCACGTACTCGGTCGGGATATCGATCGAGACGTCGTCGATCGCCTGCTTCGCGCCGTAGAAGATCGACACGTTGCGCGCGCGCAGCTTGACGTCCTCGTCATCGGCGCGGGCCTCGGTCGCGGTCATATCGCTCACTCGGGCGTCCATCCTACCAGCGCTTCTCGAATTTGTTGCGGAGATAGATGGCGAGACCGTTCATCACCAGCAGGAAAGCCAACAGGACGATGATCGCCGCCGAGGTGCGGGCGACGAACCCGCGGTCGATCTCGTCCGACCACAGGAAGATCTGCACCGGGAGCACGCTCGACGGCGAGGTCAGCCCGTCGGGCGGGGTGGCGACGAAGGCGCGCATCCCGATCATCAGCAGCGGGGCGGTCTCCCCCAGCGCGCGCGCCATGCCGATGATCGTGCCGGTGAGGATACCGGGAACGGCCAGCGGCAGCACGTGGTGGAACACCACCTGGACCCGGCTCGCGCCGATCGCCAGCGCGCCGTCGCGGATCGAGGGCGGCACCGCCTGGATCGCGTTGCGCGCGGAGATCACGATCACCGGCATCGTCATCAGCGCCAGCGTCATCCCGCCGATCAGCGGGGCCGAGCGGTAGTTGGGGAAGATCGTCAGGAACACCGCCAGCCCGAGCAGCCCGAAGATGATCGAGGGCACCGCGGCGAGGTTGTTGATCGAGATCTCGATCCATTCGGTCCAGCGGTTCCGCGGCGCGTATTCCTCGAGATAGACTGCCGCCAGCACGCCGATCGGGAACGCGAGCATCAGCGTGACCAGCATCGTCAGCATCGAGCCCTTGAGCGCCGCCCAGATTCCCGCGGCTTGCGGATCGGTGGCGTCGGACCGCGAGAGAAATCCGGGATCGAACGCCCATTGCAGCTTGCCTTCGTCCTGCAAGCGCCGCGCCGCCGATTGAAGCTCCGGCGTCCCGCCGCCGCGCATCGCGCTGGCCAGGTCGCCGCTGACCGGCAGAGCGACCTCGATCCGCGACGCCAGCAGCGCGGGGTCGGCGACGATCCGGTCGGCGACCTCGCGCCACGCCGAGCTGTCGAGCTCGCTGGCGATCTCGGGACCGAGCGCGCCGGTCGCGGCTTGCTCGACCGTCTTCGGAAGGCCGGCGAGCTCCAGCCCGGTGACCGGATCGGGCTGGGCCAGGCGCGCGGCGTCGATATCGAGCGAGGCGGCGCGCAGATCGAGCGGGACACGCGCCTCGGCGCGGCGAAAGCCGTCGAGTCCGGCCGAAGTCATCGACAGCAGCAGGAAGGCGAGGACCAACGCGGAGAACACCACCGCGCTCAGCCCGAGCAGGCGAAACCGTCGCTCGGCGGCGTAGCGCTGGCGCAACCGGGCGGTCACCGCCGGCGCGCCGAGACGCGAGGGGGCGGCGGCTTCACTCATAGGCTTCGCGGTACCGCTTGACCACGCGCAGGGCGATGAAGTTGAGCGCCAGGGTGACGACGAACAGGACCATGCCGAGCGCAAACGCGCTCAATGTGGCGGGGTGATCGAAGCTCCCTTCGCCGGTCAGCATCGCGACGATCTGGAAGGTCACGGTGGTCATGCTCTCGAACGGGTTGGCGGTGAGGCGGGCCGCGGCGCCGGCGGCCATCACCACGATCATCGTTTCGCCGATCGCCCGGCTGACCGCGAGCATCACCCCGGCCACGATTCCGGGGAGCGCCGCGGGGATCAGCACCCGGCGGATCGTCTCGGAAGTGGTCGCGCCCATCGCCAGGCTGCCGTCGCGCATCGCCTGCGGCACCGCGGCGATGCTGTCGTCGGCCATCGACGAGACGAACGGGATGATCATCACCCCCATCACCAGGCCGGCGGCGAGCGCGCTTTCCGACGACGCGCTGGCGATGCCGAGCGACTGGCCGAAATCGCGCACCGCCGGCGCGACGGTCAGCGCGGCGAAATAGCCGTAGACCACGGTCGGCACCCCGGCGAGTATCTCGAGCAGCGGCTTCATCCACTTGCGCGTCGTCGGGCTGGCGTACTGGGTCAGATAGATCGCGCTCATCAGGCCGAGCGGGATCGCGACCAGCATCGCGATCACCGCGCCGATTACGATCGTCCCCCAGAACAGCGGGATCGCCCCGAACCGCTCCGACTGGTCGGCGGCCGACATCGGATCGGGCGCCCAGTGGGTGCCGAACAGGAAATCGATCGGCGAGACCATCCCGAAGAAGCGCAGCGTCTCGAACAGCAGCGAGACGACGATGCCCACCGTGGTGACGATCGCCACCAGCGAGGCGAGGAGCAGCAGCGCCATCACCGCGCGCTCGACGCGGGTGCGCGCGGTGAAATCGGGCCGCAGGCGGAGGAAGCCGAAGGCGCCGCCGGCGAACCCGATGATCGCGGTGACCGCCAGCCCGATCCCGCCGAACAGCCCCAGCGCCTGGCGGAACGGTTCGACCAGCGGAGCGGCGCCGCGGTTGAACACCCCGAACGCCTCGCCTTGCGCGACCGCCATCGCCTCGGCGAGCATCGCGTCGCGCTGGATGCCGAAGGCGGGCAGGGTGGCGGCGGCGGGGTCGGCGAGCACCCGGCCGATCACCAGCTGGGGCATGATCGCCACCCAGATCGCCGCGAAGATCAGCGCGGGCACCGCGGCCCACAGCGCCACGTACCAGCCGTGGTAGCTCGGCAGCGAATGCAGCCGCCGGCGTCGCGCGCGCTGGAACGCCCAGGCGCGCGAGCGCGCCGCCAGCCAGCCCGCCAGCCCCAGCCCGAAAGCGAGGAGGATCAGAATGGCGGGCGACGTCACCCGGTGGCGCTTACTTCAGGCCCGCCGGATCGAGCAATGTGAATTCGCCGGCGATCTTCGCGCTCACCGCTTGGACGTCGTCGGGCGCGGCGACCATGCCCGCCTTGGCCAGCAGCCCGCCCTTGCCCCAGCTCTTCGCCCACTGCCCCACGTATTCCTTGAGGCCCTTGATCGCCTCGAGGTGAGCGGCCTTGACGTAGATGTAGAGCGGGCGCGCGCCCGGATAGCTGAAGTCGGAGATCGTCGCGTAAGTCGGCTCGACGCCTCCAACCGGCACGCCTTCCAATTTGTCCATGTTGGCCTCGAGGAACGAGAACCCGAACACGCCCAGCGCCTTGGGATTGGCCTCGACCTTCTGGACGATCAGGTTGTCGTTCTCGCCCGAATCGACGTAGGCGCCGTCCTCGCGGACCTCGGTGCAGATCGCCTCGTGCTTGTCCTTGTCGCTGTCCTTCAGAGCCTTCATCGCCGGGTCGGTCTCGCAGCCCTTGGCGAGGATCAGCTCCTTCAGCGCGTCGCGCGTCCCCGATGTCGACGGCGGGCCGTAGACCAGGATCGGCTCGGCCGGCAACGCCGGGTCGACGTCCTTCCAGGTCCTCGCCGCCTGCGGCTTGCCGAACGGGTTCTTGGCCAGCGCCTGGTAGACGTCCTCCTGGGTCAGCTTTAGGCCGAGCCCGTCCCTGGCTTCGGCAAAGGCGATCCCGTCGATGCCGACCTGGATCTCGATCACGTCCTTGACGCCGTTCTTGGCGCAATCCTCGTACTCGGACTTCTTCATCCGCCGCGAGGCGTTCGCGATGTCGGGATGCTGCACCCCGACCCCGGCGCAGAACAGCTTCATCCCGGCGCCGGTGCCGGTCGATTCGACGATCGGAGCGGGGATGTCGGGATTGGCCTTGGCGAGGTCTTCGGCGACCGCCTTGGCGAACGGCAGCACGGTCGAGGAGCCGACCGCCCGGACGTTGTCGCGCGAAGCGCCTTGGCCGCTGTTGCTGCCGCAAGCAACCAGGGCGAGCGCGGAAGCCGTAGCGAAAACGAGTGATTGGATCTTGGTCATGATAACCCCTTGGGTGATGGATTAGGGGCCGCAAAGCGCCTAAATTGTTACGTTGTTAAGACAAGCGTTTGACCTGCTGGAATTTATAGCGGCGCGCAGATCAGAAATCGACCTGAGCGCGCACCCCGACGGCGTCGACGCTGTAATCGCGTTCGCCCGTGGCGGTGGCGCGGATCGCGTCATCGTAAGCGATGTGTGCGTAATTGAGCATGAGGCGCGTGTAATCAGTCGGTGTCCAGATCAGCGCCGCTCCAAGCGCGTCCTGCAGCCCGCCGACAATGCCCGCGTCGCTCAGATCGAGATGATCGTAACGCAGGTTCAACTGGACCGCGCCGATCCCGCCTTCTCCGACTTCCTTCTTGGGTTTCACGCGGTCGAATGTGCCGTTCTTGTAACCACGCGTATCTCCTTTGGTGAGAAAATAGCCGACCTCGGCATATCCGCCGAAGAAACCCGGATCGGCAAGGGCGCCGCGACGGTTGGCGTTCTGCCAATAGGCCTCGGCGGCGGCGTGGAAACGGCCGAAAACGGCGGCGGCCTCCGCGCCAAAGCCCAGTTCGCTCACCGCGCCGAGCGACCCGGTGTCGATGAAGCGTTCGGACGTAAAGTGGAAGAAGGGCCGCTGGCGATAGCGCACGCTACTGCCGCTCTCGAGATCGGTGTAATGCACCGATCCGCCGAAGTGCAGCTGGGTCTTGCCCATCTTGGGCATGAACACCGCGCGTCCGTCGAGACTCCAGTTCTTGCTGTCGGTATCGTCGACATTGTCGCTGAAGACTCCGCTCTGGAGGAGGAACTGGCCGGCCCCGTACTGTGCCGACACCCCCAAGCGGCGCTCGAACCCGAAGGCGTCGGTGAATGCTGCGCGCTCCATCATCGAAATGAAGCGGCTGCTGGTGAGCTCTTCCAGACCCTGGAAATTGTTGTGCTGCCCGACCGTAAGGGTCAGCCCGTCATCGTCATAGGTCAGGATACCGTCGGTCAGTTCGACTTCATTGCCCGCGAAATCGACTTCGAACTTATAGCCGAAGCCGCCCGGGATATCGCCTTCGACGCCGAGGCGGGCGCGGCGGATTTCCTTGCCGAAACCATCTTCTCGTCCAGTCGAATCGGGCGCATCGATAACGCCGGCGTCGAATTGCAGGCGGCCGCGCGGCTTGAAGCTCCAGCCTCCCTTGCCCGAAATTTCTGGAGCGCCTTTCCAGGCCACCGTGGTGTCCGGCTTGGCCGCTGCCGGTATCGCCGCCACAGCGGTTTCCTGCTCCGTGATCTTGGTCTTGGCCTGATCGAGTTCGCCCTCCAGCTGGGTGATGCGCTGGGCCAGCGCCTCAAGCTGGGCGCGCATCTGCGCCAGTTCCTGCGCGGTGTCGCTCGTTTGCGCGCGCAGCGGAGTCGCCATGGTGCAGCTGAACGCCGCGGCCACGATGGTAAGACGGAAGGCGGATTTCATCGGTTCGTCCTTGTTGGATTACGATCCGATGGCGCCTCTATGACCCGCTCGTTACGCTTATGTGACACGTTTCGAACAGTGATAATCGGGCTGTGGACAGCCTGTGGATTATCGACTCGCAACCCACCATTCAGGCGATTGGTAGGATCACCTTGATCGTCGTCCCTTCGCCGACCCGGCTGGCGATATCGAGCTTGCCGCGGTGACGCTCGACGATGTGCTTGACGATCGCCAGGCCCAGCCCGGTCCCCCCCGCGGCGCGGCTGCGGCCGGGATCGGTGCGATAGAACCGGCGGGTGAGGTGCGGCAGGTGCTCCGGCGCGATTCCGGGACCGCGATCCTCGACCGCGAGCGTGACGTGGTCTTCGGCCCGCTCGACGCTGACGGTGACCGGGGCGTCGAGATCGCCGTACTTGAGCGCGTTGTCGATCAGGTTGCGCAGCAGCTGGTCGAGCTGACTTCGATCCCCCGCGATGATCGCGGGCTGCTTGGGCCACTCGATCACCACCCGGCCGTCGCCGCGGGCCGCCGAGATCTTGCTGGCGACGCTGGCCGCGAGCTTGCCCAGATCGACGCGCTCGCGCGGATGGTCATGCTTCTCGGCCTCGATCCGCGACAGCGACATCAGGTCCTGGACCAGGCTCTGCAGCCGCCGGGCTTCGCGCAGGACGACGCTCTGGAACTTGGCGGCGGTCTCGCGATCGACCGTCGTGTCGTCGTCGGCCAGGGTCTCGACGTAGCCGATGATCGAGGCCAGCGGGGTCGACAGCTCGTGGCTGGCGTTGGCGACGAAATCGGTGTGCGCGCGGCCGATATCGGCTTCGGCGGTCTTGTTGACCAGCTCGATCATCGCGAAGCGGTCGTCGATCCGGCGCCGCGAGACCTGCCAGATGCTGCGCGTCCCGGTCAGGCCCGGGACCATCGCCGAGCCTTCGCCGTCGAGCAGCGCGACCGCATCGGGGTGGCGCAAGGCGATCCGCACGTCCTGCCCGACGATGTGCGCGCCGAGCTGCTCGCGCGCCGCGGCGTTGGCGATGGCGATGCGGCCGCGGTCGGCCAGCATCAGCGGCACGTCGAGCGGCTCGAGCATGTTCTCGAGCCGCGCCCGGGTAAGCTGCACACCGCCCCCCGTGCGCGGCGTGGTCGCC
>JAIVIY010000004.1 GCA_020200285.1 Novosphingobium sp.
GATCAGCGCCGTCGCGCGCTCCAGCACGTGGCGCATCTTGCGGTCGTTGACCTCGCGCGCAGTGCGGATCAGCGGCGTGTCGTCGGGCGCGCCGTGGACGATGAACCATGGGTCGACCGCGATGCAGTGCCCGCCGACGCCCGGGCCGGGCTGGAGGATCTGGACCCGCGGGTGGCGGTTGGCGAGACGGATCACCTCCCACACGTCGAGGCCCATGCGGTCGGCGACCATCGACAATTCGTTGGCGAAGGCGATGTTGAGGTCGCGATAGGCGTTCTCGACCAATTTGGTCATCTCCGCCGAGCGCGCATCGGTGATCTGGCACTCGCCGCGCACGAAGCGCTTGTAGAACGCCAGCGCCTGGCCCGCGCAGCCGGGCGTGATCCCGCCGATCGAGCGGTCGTTGGCGGTCAGCTCTTCGAGGATGCGGCCGGGCAGCACGCGCTCGGGGCAATAGGCGATCGCGACGTCGGGCGCGTCGGCGGTCAGGCCGGGCAGCTTGAGGTCGGGGCGCAGGCCGGCGATCAGGTCGCGGACCTGCTCGGTGGCGCCGACCGGCGAGGTCGATTCGAGCACCACCAGGTCGCCGGGCTTGAGCACCGCGGCGATCTCGGCCGCCGCGGCCAGCACGTGCGAGAGGTCCGGCGTGTGCGCGCCGTCCTTGGCGAACGGGGTCGGCACCGCGATCACGAACACGTCGCTCGGCTCGATCAGCGTCGAGGCGCGCAGCAGCCCGCGCTGGACGACCCCGCGGACCAGCCCGTCGAGATCGACCTCCTCGATGTGGATTTCGCCGCGGTTGATCGTGTCGACCACCGTTTGCGAGAGGTCGAGTCCGAGCACCCGGCAGCCGGCACGGGCGACGATCGCGGCGGTCGGCAGGCCGATATAGCCGAGGCCGACGACGCAGACGCTGGGCTTGGGGTCGTGGCGCATCGCCTGCGATGTGCCAGCACGCGGTAAATATTCGGGTAACGAAGCTTCGTCGTCAGTCCGCGAGCAGTTCGACGATCCGGCCCGCGGCGCGGCCGTCGCCGAACGGATTGTGCGCGCGCGCCATTGCCGCGTAGGCCGCCTCGTCGTCGAGCAGGCGGAAGGTTTCGGCGACGATCCGCTCGGCGTCGGTGCCGACCAGCTTGGCCGTGCCCGCCGCGACGCCTTCGGGGCGCTCGGTGGTCTCGCGCATCACCAGCACCGGCTTGCCCAGCGCGGGCGCCTCTTCCTGGACCCCGCCGCTGTCGGTCAGCATCAGCGTGCTGATCGCCAGCAGCCGGGCGAAGTGCGGGTAGTCGAGCGGCTCGATCAAAGCGACGTTGTCGAGCCCCGCGAGCTCGGCCTGCATGATCGCGCGGACGTTGGGGTTGAGGTGGACCGGGAAGATCACCGCCACGTCCGGCCGCGCCGCGATCCGCTTCACCGCTTGCGCGATCGCCCGCATGCCCTCGCCGAAGCTCTCGCGGCGGTGACTGGTCAAGCCGATGATCCGCTTGCCGGCGAAACGCGCCTCGAGCTCGGCGAGCCCGGAAACCAGCGCGGGTTGGGCCTCGCTCTTCGCGACGATCCAGTGGAGAGCGTCGATCACGGTGTTGCCGGTGACGTGGATCGTCGCGGGAGCGACGTTTTCGCGGCGCAGCGCTTCGGCCGCGGTCTCGGTCGGGGCGGCGTGGAGCGCGGCGATCGTCCCGATGATCTTGCGGTTGACCTCCTCGGGCCAGGGATGATGGATGTCGCCGCTGCGCAAGCCGGCCTCGACGTGAGCGACGGGAATCTTGTGGTAATAGGCGGCGAGCGCCCCGGCCATCGCGGTGGCGGTGTCGCCCTGGACCACGACCCAGTCGGGCCGCTCGGCGTCGATCACCCGGCCCAGCCCGGTGAGCAGCGCGGCGCTCAGCGCGTCGAGCGACTGGTCGGGGCGCATCAGATCGAGGTCGTGATCGGGCGCGATGCCGGCGATTCCGAGAACCTGGTCGAGCATGTCGCGGTGCTGAGCGGAGACGCAAACGCGCGAGACGAAGCGCGCGTCGCCTTCGAGCGCGTGGAGCAGCGGGAACAGCTTGATCGCTTCGGGACGGGTGCCGAAGACCGTCAGGATGCGTCGCGCCGTCATCGCCGCGCGCTTAGCGCAAAGCGGTTAACGCTGCGAAAAGGCTATTGGCCCGGCGGCTGCGGCAGCGGCGCCTGGGTGGCCGCTTCCTCGGCGGCGCGCTCGCGCGCGACTTTGGCGTCGTATTCGCGTTCGAGCTGCTCGACCCGCGCCTGGGTGGCGGCGGCTTCGGCGTCGATGGTCGACAGCCGCTTGGCGCGCTCGGCTTCGATCAGCTGGCCGAAGCGGGTGTCGCCGCCCTCGCGGCGCTCCTTGTAGGCGGCATCGATCAGCTTGGCCAAGCACCCGGTCGCTCCGCCGACGCCGACCGGCGAGCAGCTGGCGATGCCTTGCGCGCCCACGGTCTCGTAGGCCTCGACCCGCTCGGTCCACGGCTCGTTCTTCGGATTCTGCGGATCGCCGCGCAGCACCTCGGGGATGCGATAGCGCTCCGATTCGTCCTTGCGCGCGCAGACCGTGATCTCTTCGGCGGACGACTGTGGGCAGGGATCGTCGCCATAGACGATCACCTGGTTGACCCGCTCGCCGGGGGCGTCCTGCGCCAGGGCGGGTGGCGCGAGCAGCGCCAGCGGCGCGGCGAGGAGGGCGAGGGCAAGCGTGCGGATCATCGGTCGTCTTCCTGTGGCCCGGCGTTTTCGAATAGCGGCTCGCGCCGGTTAATCCATCATGAAGCGCTGCGCCGCGGGTTTCGTTCCGCCTCAAAAGCGCTCCGACAGCCGGATCGCGGCGCGGCAGCCGAGCCGGATCGCGCCCGACAGCAGCGGATAGGCGGGCGCGCGCTCGGCCCCGGCGGCGAGCGCGGCGGCGCGATGCGCGCGCTCGTCCTCGCGAAACTCGGCGATCAGGACCGCCAGCTCGGGGTCTTCGTCGCCGAGCTCGTCGAGCTGTTGCGAATAGTGGCGGTCGATCTCCTCCTCGACCGCCGCGGTGCAGGCCATCGCCGCTTCGGGCCCGATCAGCGCGGTCGCCGCGCCGAGCGCGTAGCCGGCCACGCTCCACACCGGCTGGAGCGCGGTCGGGCGCACCCCGCGCGCCGCGATCAGCGCGTCGAACCGGGCGCGGTGCGCGGCTTCCTGCTCGGCCATCGCGGCGATCTCGGCGGCGTGTGGAGCGCGGTCGCCCATCACCGCGAGCTGGCCCTCGTAGATCCGGGTGGCGCCGTACTCGCCGGCCTGATCGACCCGCAGCATCCTCGCCGTCGTCGCCTCGCTCATCGCAAATCCCGCTTGCGGCCGCGGATCAGCCACAGGATCGCCAGACCAGCGACGGTCGAGATCAGGAAGTTGAACCCGGCGAGCGAGATGCCGCCGAGCGTCCACGGCGCGACGTCGCAGCGCACGATCGGCGCGTTCATGATCGCCTCGAGCGCGTCGCCGCCCCCCGCGGCGGTCGTGGTGCAGGCGGTCAGCCCTTCCCACCAGCCGTACTCGACCCCGGCGTGGAACGCGCCGAGCGCGCCCGAGACGAGGATCGCCAGCCCGGCCAGCGCGACCAGCGCGTCGCGCCGGGTCGTCCAGGCGAGCGCGGCGAAGACCAGCGCGGCGATGTGCGGATAGCGCTGCCACCAGCACATCTCGCACGGCGGCAGGTCGAAGCCGTACTGCGCGATCAGCGCGCCGCCGAGCAGCGCCGCCGGCACCGCCAGCGCGAGGACGTAGGCCAGCCGGTGCCCGGTCATCCCGAAGCGAGGCGCGTCAGCGCTTTTGCGCCATCAGCACGCCCGGCGCGGTGTTGCGGATGGTCTTGAGCGCGTAATAGAGCTGGAAGTCGTCGATGCCCTTGGCCTTCAATTCCTCGACGCTCATCTTGAACCGCGGGTCCTGCGTCTTGTCGCTCTCGAGCGCCTTGTCGTCGAGGTCGACCTCGTTGATCAGGTGGCCGCGCAAGTCGCTTTCGCGGAAGGTGCGCGCGGCGCGGGCGCGGATGTCGGGGTCGGAGATCTGCGGCACGGTGATGTCGGGCTCGATCCCGCCTTCCTGCACCGAGCGGCCCTTGGGGGTGTAGTAGCGCGCGGTGGTCAGCTTGAGCGCGGTCGAGCGGGTCAGCGGCAGCAGCGTCTGGACGCTGCCCTTGCCGAAGCTGCGCTCGCCCATCACCAGCGCGCGGCGCTGGTCCTGGAGCGCGCCGGCGACGATCTCGCTGGCCGAGGCCGAGCCGGCGTCGATCAGCACGACGATCGGGATGCCGCGGGCGATGTCGCCCGGCTGCGCGGCGTAGCTCTCGTTGTCGCGGGCGTAGCGGCCGCGCTGCGAGACGATCGCGCCCTTGTCGAGGAACGCGTCGGAAAGCGTCACCGCCTCGTCGAGCAGGCCGCCGGGGTTCTGACGCAAGTCGAGCACGATCCCGGCCGGGTTCTTGCCGCCGAGCTTGGCGCGGATGCCCTTCATCGCCGCGGTAACGTCGTTGCCGACGTCGGCGCTGAAGCTGGCGACGGTGATGATCCCGACGTTGTCCTTGACCTCGAAGTCGACCGGCTTGAGGTCGATGATCTCGCGGGTGATGGTCACGTCGAACGGCTCGTCGCGGCCGGGGCGGAAGATCGTCAGGCGGATCGGCTTGCCGGGCTCGCCGCGCATCTTGTCGACCGCCTCGTCGAGCGTCCCGCCGTAGATCAGCTTGCCGTCGAGGTGGGTGATGAAGTCGCCCGGCTTGAGGCCGGCGCGGTCGGCCGGGCTCTCGCGGGTCGGGGCGATGACCTTGACCGCGCCGTCGTCCATCGTCACCGACAGCCCGAGCCCGCCGTAGGCGCCGTCGGTCTGGGTGCGGAGGTTCTCAAAGTCGCGCGCGTCGAGATAGCTCGAGTGCGGATCGAGGCTGGCGAGCATCCCGTCGATCGCGCCCTTGAGCAGCTTGTCGTCGTCGACCGGCTCGACGTAGCTCGCCTTGATCCGCTGGTAGACCGCGAGCAGCTTGCCGAACTCGGGCCCCGATTGCGCGTCGACCGCGGCCAGGCCGGCGGTGGTCACGGGCAGCAGCGCGACCGCGCTGACCAGCGCGGCGGCGCGGAGCAGGGCGGCGAATCGGGGAGTGCTCATCAGCGAAGACCTCATGCGGATTTGCCGACAATGTATAGGCGCGACCGGCTGAACGCCAGATGGCGCTCGATCAGCGCCCGCGCACCGCGGCGAGCACGTCGATCGGCGCGCCGTCCTTGCGCAGCTCGATGGTGATGCGCGGCGCGCGCGGCCCGGCGACGCCCAGCGGCGAGCCCTGGACCACCCGGTCGCCGACCGCGGGGGTCACCGCCGAAAGCCCGGTGACCAGCGTCGTCCAGCCGCCGTCGTGCTCGATGATCGCGATCCGCCCATAGCCTTCGTAGCGCCCGGCGAAGCCGATGCGCCCCGCGGCCGGGGCTACGACTTGCGCGCCGGGGCGGGTGGCGAGGGTGATTCCCTGGGAGCGCAAGCCGCCGCTGCTCGAGGCCTCGCCGAATCCGGCTACGATCGCGCCCGCGACCGGGAGGATGTAGTCGAGGCCGACGGCGCGCGGCGCCTCGCTCGCGACCTCGCGCACTTGCGCCGCGCCGGGGCGGGCGGGGCGGAGGATCGGCCCGGGCAGCGCGGCGAGCCGCCGGCGCAATGCCCCGGCCTGCTCGAAGGTGGCGATCAGCGCGGTCAGGTCGCGCGCCTCCTCGGCGATCGCCAAGGCTCGGTCGGCCTCGCGGTTGGCGTCGCCGCGCGCTGCGCGCGAGGCGAGGCGCTGGCGGGCGGCGAGCCCGGCGAGCGTGCTGCGGCGCTCGGCGAGCGTGCCCTGCTCGCGCCGCATCGCGCGCTGCGCGCCGCGCACCGCCCCCTCGATGAGGCGCGCGCGGAGCAGCTCGCCACGCAAGCCCGCGGTCTGGCGCTGGACGGCGGGCAGCATCGTCTCGAGCACCGCGCGCAAGTGAACCGTGTCGCGCAAACTGCCCGGGCGCAGCACGCTCAGCGCCAGCGGCCGGCGCGCCATCAGCTGGAGCGCGGCGGTGAGCCGGACCAGCGGCGCCTGGCGCGCGGCGAGCCATCCGCGCAGCGCCCGCCGACGCGCTTCAAGCAGCGCGATGCGCGCCTCGCCCGCGGCAAGCCCGGCCTCGCTTTGCTGGATCCGCGCGGCGAGCGCGGCGGTTTGCCGGGCGGTGCGATCGGCGGCGGCGGAAGCCTGCGCAGCGGCTGTCTCGAGCCGGCCGGCGCGCGCGGCGGCGATGCGCTGCTCGCCCAGCGCGCGGGTCAGCGCCGCGCGCGGGCCGTCCGCGCCGGCGTCCGGCGGGGCCTGAGCGCTCGAGCCGGTCGCCAGCGCCAGAACCAGCGCCAACCCAATGAATCCAGGCGCGAGCCGCGACGTCATGACCGCTTCGGCTTATCCTTCGCGATGATAGGGATGGCCAGCGACAATGCTGGTGGCGCGCCACAATTGCTCGAGCAGCATCGCGCGGACCAAGAGGTGCGGCCAGGTCATCGCGCCCAGGCGCATCACCAGGTCGGCATCGTCGCGCAACGCCGGCTCGTGGCCGTCCGCGGCGCCCACCCAGAACCGCGCCTCGCGCACCCCGTCATCGCGCCAGCGCGACAGCACCGCGGCGAACTCGGACGAGGTCAGATCGCGGCCGCGCTCGTCGAGCGCTACCTGGCGGCTCGGGCTCGCCGGCGCGGCAACGCTGCCGCCGCGCTCCGGCAATTCGGTGAGCCGCAAGGGCCAGGCGATCCGCCTGGCGTAGCGTTCGACCAACTCCTCTTCGGGCGAGCGGCCGATCTTGCCCCGCGCGACGACATGAAGCTGCATCGGCGCGCAGGAACGGCGATCAGGCCGCGGCCGGCGCCGCTGCGCCGAAGCCCCACATCCGCTCGAGGTTGTAGAAGGTCCTGACCTCGGGCCGGAACAGGTGGACGACGACGTCGCCGGCGTCGATCAGCACCCAGTCCGCGGCGGGCAGGCCCTCGATCCGGATCGGGCCGAGCCCGGCCCGCTTGATCCGCTCGGCGAGCTTGGTCGCGATCGCCGCGACCTGGCGGGTCGAACGGCCCGAGGCGATCACCATGTGGTCGGCGATCGAGGATTTCCCTTCGAGCGGGATCGAGACCACCTCCTGCGCCTGGTCGTCGTCGAGCGAGGACAGCACGAGGCCGTGGAGCGGCGAGGCGCCCGCGAGGGGCGCGGCGATACCGGCGGTCGCCGGCAGCGATTCAAGTGGCATCATAAAGGGCGAAGTGGCTCCTCTCGCTGTGAGATCAATGGGCTGGGCGCAAGCGAGGCTTGTCGCGAAGGCGTCCAGGCGGGCAGCGCGCTCAGGCGGCGTCGACCGGGATCGGGCGGTGCGTGACCGCGTCGCGCGGAGCGCGAACATAACGGCGATGCCAACCGGGATCGGCGGCGCGGATCGCTGTGGACGAGCGCGGGTCGGGGTCGAAACGCAACAAGTACAGCGCGGGCGCGCTCCGTTTCGCCGGGTCGTTCAGCGTCTCCGGCCGCCGGCGATAGCGGCGGAGCCAAGCCATGGCGGGACCCGCCGCGACCCGGGCGGCGATCGGGGCGAGGCCTTCGCGCGGCTTCAGCGGATTGCCCGGGGTGACCAGCCACCACACCTCGTCAAGCGCGAGCGCGTCGAGCGCGAGCAGGCTGATCCGCCGATGCCCGCGGTGCGCGGGGTTGAAGCTGCCGCCGAGGAGCCCGGTGAGCGGGCCGGTTCGCATCACTTGGCGGTTCGCCGCTCCGAGATCAGGCCGCTGCGATAGCCGCTCTGGAAGCCGAGCATCCAGCCCGGATACTCGCGCGGCAACGCGCTCAGGCCGTCGAGCTCGGCCAGCTCGGCGGCGCTCAGCTCGACCTCGCAGGCCTTGAGGTTGTCGGCGAGCTGGTCGGCGCGCCTGGCGCCGACGATCACGGTCGAGACCACCGGCTGATAGAGCAGCCAGGCGAGCGCGATCTGCGCGACGGTGACGCCCCCCTGAGCATTTTTGGCGCCGCGCGCGTCGGCGATCCGCTTCATCGCCTCGATCAGATCGTAACCGCGGTCGAGCTCGACCGGCGGGAAGTCGAACGCGGCGCGGCGCCCTTCGCCCTCGCTGCGGCCATCGTCGCCGCGGGCGTACTTGCCCGAGAGGAACCCGCCGGCGAGCGGGCTCCAGACCATCAGCCCGACGCCTTCGGACAGCAGCATCGGCACGATCTCGCGCTCGAGATCGCGCCCGGCGACGGTGTAGTACGCCTGGAGCGAGGCGAAACGGGACAAGCCGAGCCGCTCGGAGATACCGAGCGCCTTCATCACCTGCCACGCCGCCCAGTTCGACACTCCGACATAGCGCGCCCGGCCGCTTCGGACGATGTCGTCGAGCGCGCGCAGCGCTTCCTCCATCGGCGTGGTCGGGTCCCAGCCGTGGATCTGGTAGAGATCGACGTGATCGGTCCCGAGCCGCTTCAGGCTGGCGTCGATCTGATGCATCAGGTGGTATCTGGATACCCCCGCGTCGTTGGCCCCCTTGCCCATCGCGCCCATCGCCTTGGTCGCGACGACCACGTCGGAGCGCGCGATCCCGAGATCCTTGAGCGCGCCGCCGACGAAAGTCTCGGACTGGCCGGTGGTATAGACGTTGGCGGTGTCGATGAAGTTGATCCCGGCGTCGAACGCCTGCTTGACCATCGCGGTCGAGGCCGCCTGGTCGAGCCCGGCGATCGGCCCGAAGCGCCCCGGATCGGTCCCGAAGGTCATCGCCCCCAGGCACAGTTCGGAAACCGCGAGGCCGGTGTTGCCGAGCAGGTTGTAGCGCATGGGACTCTCCCTCAGGGACGGATCTGGCCGGCGCCGCGGACCAGCCACTTGTAAGTGGTCAGGCCTTCGAGCGCGACCGGGCCGCGGGCGTGCAGGCGCCCGGTGGCGATGCCGATCTCGGCGCCGAGGCCGAACTCGCCGCCGTCGGCGAACTGGGTCGAGGCGTTGTGCATGACGATCGCTGAATCGACCTCGCGCAAGAAGCGCTCGGCCGCGTCCGCGTCCTCGGTGACGATCGCTTCGGTATGCTGCGAGCCGTGCGCGGCGATGTGCGCGAGCGCTTGGTCGAGCCCGTCGACCACCGCGACGCTGAGCACCGCGTCGAGATATTCGCTGTCCCAATCGTTCGCCCCGGCCGGGAGGATGCGCGGATCGATCGCCCGCGCCCGGGCGTCGCCGCGCAGCTCGCAACCCGCCTCGAGCAGCGGCTCGAGCAGCCCGTGCGGGTCAGGATAGGTCGCGTCGACCAGCAGCGTCTCGGTCGCCCCGCACACGCCGGGGCGGCGCATCTTGGCGTTGAGCACGATGGCCCGGGCCTTGGCCGGATCGGCGGCGGCGTGGATGTACGTGTGGTTGATCCCCTCGAGATGGGCGAGCACCGGCACCCGCGCCTCGGCCTGGACCCGCGCGACTAGGCCCTTGCCGCCGCGCGGGACGATCATGTCGATCAGCCCGGCGGCCTGCAGCATCGCGCCGACCGCGGCGCGGTCCTGCGTCGGGACCAGCTGGACCGCGTCGGCCGGAACTCCTCCGGCCACCAGTCCCTCGACCAGCGCGGCGTGGATCGCGCGGTTCGAGCGCGCCGCCTCGCTGCCGCCGCGCAGCAGCGCGGCGTTGCCCGCGCGCACGCACAGCGCCGCGGCGTCGGCGGTGACGTTGGGGCGGCTCTCGTAGACGATCCCGATCAGCCCGACGGGGATCCGCACCCGCTCGAGCACCAGCCCGTTGGGCCGCTGGCGGCGGTCGATGATCTCGCCCACCGGATCGGGCAGCTCGGCGATCGCTGCGATTGCATCGGCGATCGCGGCCAGCCGGGCGGGATCGAGCCGCAGCCGGTCGAGCATCGCCGAAGACAGGCCGTTGGCCGCGCCGGCCGCGCAGTCCTCGGCATTGGCGGCAAGTACGGTGGTCTCGGCATCGCGCAACGCGGTCGCCGCGTGGCGAAGCGCCCCGGCGCGGGCTTCCGAGCTCATCGCCGCAAGCGCGCGCTGCGCCTCGCGGCCCGCGCGCGCCAGCCGGGCGACCGTTTCGGCTACCGATTCGCCGGTCGTTTCCGCTGCGCTGGCCATCGCCGCCGCCGCTATCACCCGCCGGCGGAGATGTCACATGGTGAACGGGATCGAGCGCGCGCCAACGTCCGAAGTCCGTTTAGGTTCCGTGACTTAGAATCTTTTTCGCCGCCGAAACATCGTTTCGTCGTGCGACTCGCCCGGCTCGCCCCGAGAGTCGCCGCGGCGATTCGACTCCGGCCGAGATAACTGTCACGGAACGGGTCGAGACAACCAATAAGGGTGGGGTCGTTCTCTTGCAGACGATACAGCGCGGCGGGTGGACGGCCCGCCTGCGCAACTGGTTTCCGGAACGCGAATTCTTCATGCGTTCGCAAGGCCAGGTGCGCTTCATCAGGATTACCACGCGACTTCAGATGGTCGCCGCGGCGGTCGTCGCGGGCGTGGTCTTAGCGTGGATCGTCGCCATGGCGGTGATGATCGGGCTGCAGTTCGTCTCGACCGGCGAACGGCTGGCGCTGCTCGAGCGGGAAGCCAAGGTAGCCAAGTCCGAGAGCCGCGTCTCGGCCTACCGCAAGGACATCGACCAGGTCGCCGCCGATCTCGAGCGGCGCCAGGCGTTCATCGAGCAGGCCGTCGAAAGCGAGCTCGGCGCGCTGCCCGCGCAATCGCAGACCGCCGCCGACACCGTTTCCGACAGCTCGACCGAAACCGCCAGGGCGGTCGCCAAGATCAGCGCACTGCTGCCCAGCGCCGCCGGGCTCGCCCGGATCGAGCAGCGCCAGCTGGCCTTCGCCGAGCGCCTGACGGTGCTCGCCGACCGCCGCGCGGCCGCCGCCGAAGCCTCGATCCGCCGTCTCGGGCTCAACCCCCGGCTGATGCTGGCGAAGATCAACAACCGCGCCGCGCAGGGCGGTCCGCTCCAGGGCAGCGTCAAGCACCTCGATCCGCGTTTCCAACGGCTCGGGCTGAGCCTCGCGCGGATGGAAGCGCTCGAAGACGGCTTCGCCGCGGTCCCGCACAACTTGCCCGCGAGCCTGCAGTACATCTCGTCGGGCTTCGGCTATCGCAGCGACCCCTTGACCGGCGAGGCGGCGATGCATTCCGGGCTCGACTTCCGCGGCCCGATGGGCACGCCGATCTACGCCGCGGCCGACGGCCGGGTCAGCTTCGCCGGGGTCAAGAACGGCTACGGCAACCTGATCGAGATCACCCACGGCAACGGGATGACGACCCGCTATGCTCACATGAGCGGGTTCCGCGCGCGGCTCGGCCAGACGGTCAAGGCCGGCGAGGTGATCGGCGCGATCGGCAACAGCGGCCGCTCGACCGGGCCGCACCTGCACTTCGAGGTCCGCGTCAACGACCAGGCGGTCAACCCGCGTCCCTTCCTGGAGGCCAACCGCGATGTTTTCCAAAAAAGCGCCCGAGCAGAACGGGGCCGCGCCGCGGCCCTACGCGCCTGAGCCGATGCCCGCTCCGCGCAACCCCAACGGGGGTTCGACCTTCTCGGTGCTCGGCGCCGACATCGTCGTCACCGGCGACGTCAAGGCCGGCGCCGATCTCCACATCGACGGCCGGGTCGAAGGCGACATTACCTGCGCCTCTCTGGTCCAGGGCGAGGGCAGCGAGATCGCCGGCGCGGTCCGCGCCGACAGCGCCCGCCTTGCCGGCACGGTGCGCGGATCGATCGACGTGGGCAGCCTGGTGATCCTCAAGTCGGCGCGAATCCACGGCGACGTCAGCTACGACGCGCTGACCATCGAGCAGGGCGCCGAAGTCGACGGGCGCTTCGCGCACCGCACCGGTGCCGCCGCGCGGACCGAGGAACCGGTGCCGCTGGCTCAGGACGAGGACGCGGCGCGGATCAGCCTGGTCAGCTGAACTCCGCCAGGCGCGCCGCTTGCTCGGCGCGCAAGGCACGGCGATCGAGCTTGCCGACCGCGACCCGCGGCAGGCTCTCGCGCACTTCGACCGCCAGCACGCGCTCGGCCGCGGGCAACCGCCCGTTGAGCCAGTTGCGCAAGCTTTCGCCGGTATCGAGCGTTTCGCCGCGCAAGGTGACGAAAGCATTGGGGCTCTCGCCCCGAAACGCCACGCGCACCCCGATCACCACCGCCTCGCGCACCGCCGGGTGGGTCAGCAGCACCGCCTCGATCCGGCTCGGAAACACGCGCTGGCCGGCCACCTGCATCACGTCCTCGCGGCGGTCGACGATCGTCGCGACGCCCGCGCCGTCGAGCGTCGCGAAATCGCCGGTGCGCAGCCATTCGCCGGCGAACGCGGCGGCGTCGCCCGCGGGATCGTTCCAGTAGCCGAGCATGACTTGCGGGCCCGCCACCGCGAGCTCGCCGACCGCGCCGGGCGCAACCGGGCGCGCGGCGTCGTCGGGATCGAGCAGCGTCCAGCGCGTGCCCGGCAACGGCTTGCCGACTCCGCCGGTGCTTCCGGGCTCGGCCAGCGGCTTGACCGAGACCACCCCGGAAGCCTCGGCGAGCCCGTAGCCTTCGACCAGGTTGGCGCCCGAGACCGCCTCGAACCGCGCCTTGAGCGGCTCCGCCAGCGACGCCCCGCCCGAGATGCAGGCGCGCAGCGAGCCCAGGTCGGTGCGCTTGAGCGCGGGGTCGTCGAGCAGCGCCTGGAACATCGTCGGGATGCCGGGCATCGTCGTCGCGCGGGTCCGGGCGATCGTGCGCAGGATCTGGCGCGGCTCGAAGCGCGGCAGCAGCGCGATGCAGCCCCGGTCGAGCACAGTTCGGTTGAGCACCGCCGAGTTGCCGAAGATCCCCGCCAGCGGCAGGATCCCGATCATCACGTCGCGCTTGCCGTGCCATGGGTCGACCGCCTCGAGCTGACGGGCGTTGGCGGTGAGGTTCTGGTGGCTGAGGCGGACCGCGCGGGGATGGCCCGTGGCGCCGCTGGTGTACTGGATCACCGCGACGTCGCGCAGCGGGTCGATCGTCACCGGCTCGGGCTCGTCCGCGCCGAGAAACTCCGCCAGCGCGACGGCGCCGGGGATCGTCGCGCGACGTCCGCGAAACCCGTATAGCAGCCGCTGCCCCGGCGGAAGCATCGCCGCGATCGGCGCGACCACGACCGTCGCCACGCCGTGGTGCTGCAACGCCGCGCCGGCCGCGCCCGCCATTCGCGCCACGTCGATCGTCACCAGCACCCGCGGCGTGGTCTGGGCGATCGCGCGGGCAAGCTGGGCCGCGTCCCACATCGGCGCGAAGTTGACCACGCTCGCTCCGGCGAGCAGCGTTCCGTAGTAGGCCGATAGGTATAGCGGGACGTTCGGCAAGTAGAGCGCGACGCGGTCGCCCCGGCCGATCCCACGCGCCTGGAGCCCGGCGGCGAACGCGCCGGCCTCGGCGGCAACCCGGGCGTAACTGAAGCGGCGGCCGAGGAAGTCGATCAGCGGCGCGGTGGGGGCCGCCGCGACGCTGGCCTGGAACAGCGCGGGCAAGGTGAGCGGCGGATACGGTTCGCCCGGCACGGCCTCGCGCGTGCCGCCCGCGTCCGAGGGCGCCGCGGCGGGCGCAGCCGGGACGCTCCCGGATGGGCGTGCTTGCATCGTTTTCCTTCGCCCCGCGTGCGATGCGGCTCTGCCGCTCCGCGCGCCAAGCCCCGGCGCCGCGCCTCTTTCTGCGCGGTCTGCCGGCGCGACCCTGTTGTTCGTTGCACGCTAGGCTACGCGTCTATCGACGAGCCTGTCCAGCGGACATTCACGCCGATCGCCCGGCAGGAGCGAAGCGCTCAGCTGTCGCTGACCCCTTCGACGCGCCGCTGCTCGAGCCAGGCGGCGGCCTCGGCCTCCTGGGCGGCTTCGGCGGCGACCTTGGCGTTGGCCTCGCGCTCGGCGCGCAACTCCTCGATCAGCGCCTCGCGGTCGTCGCCGAGCCGGGCGTCGCGCGCCGCGTCGTCCTCGGCGATCCCGGCCTTCTTCGCGGCGCGCGCGACCACCGCGTCGAGTTCGCGCTGCGAGCACAGCCCGAGCGTCACCGGGTCCTTGGGGTTGATGTTCGAGATGTTCCAGTGCGAGCGCTCGCGGATCGCGGCGATGGTGTTGCGCGTGGTGCCGATCAGTTTGCCGATCTGCGCATCCGAGATTTCGGGATGGTTGCGCAGGATCCAGGCGATCCCGTCGGGCTTGTCCTGGCGCTTCGACACCGGGGTGTAGCGCGGGCCCTTGGTCCGCGTGACCTGGACCGGGGCTTTCTGCATCCTCAGGCGATAGTCCGGGTCGACCTGGCCCTTGTCGATTTCGGACTGGCTCAGTTCGCCGGCGTGGACCGGGTCGCGCCCGGTGTACTTCGCGCCCGCGAGGTCGTCGGCCATCGCCTGGACCTCGAGGATGTGCAGGCCGCAGAATTCGGCGATCTGCTCGAAGGTCAGGCCGGTGTTGTCGACGAGCCACGACGCCGTCGCATGCGGCATCAATGGAGTGGGCTGGGTCACGAGTTAGTCCCCTGGGCGTGATGGGCCAAAAACAGCGAGGGCCGCCCCTTTCCGGAGCGGCCGTTCGTCGGGTGATGTAGGCCAACGCGGCACCCGGAGCAAGCGCTAGAGCGCTACGGCTCCATCGCGACGAACCCCGGCAGCGCCCGCATTCGCTCCAGCCACGCGGCGACCGCCGGATAGTCGTCGAGAGGGAAGCCGCCCTGCTCGCAGACGTGGGTGTAGGCGAACAGCGCGATGTCGGCGAGCGTCGCGCCGGTCCCGACGAACCAGTCGCGGTGCGCGAGGTGCTCGTCCATCAAACGGAGCGCGGCGTCGCCCGCAGCGCGTTTGGCCGGGATCTGCGCCTGCTGCGCCTCGCTCAGGTTGGCCTGGCCGACGAACCGCAGCCAGAACCGCAGCGTCGCGACGTTGGGCTCGTGGCTGTACTGCTCGAAGAACATCCAGCGCAGCACGTCGGCCTGGGCGAAGCGGTCGGCCGGGACCAGCGCCGAGCCTTGGGCGAGGTACCAGCACGCGGCGTTGCTTTCGGGCAGGAACTTGTCGCCGATCTGCAGCACCGGGATGCGGCCGTTGGCGTTGACCCGGGCGAGGAACTCGGGCGTGCGGGTCTCGCCCTGCATGATGTCGTAGTCGCGCGTGGCGAGCGGGATCCCGAGCAGCGCCGCGGTCAGCGCGATCTTGTAGCAATTGCCGCTGCGCGGATCCTGGTGGAGGACGAGGTCGACAGCCCGACTTACCAGCGGAATTTTGCTCGCGTCGATAATCTTTCGGAAGCTGGGACTGACCGAAGCATGGTCCACCAAGTCGACCCGCCAAGGGAGATCGGACTCGTCGAACGCTCTGCCCAGCTTGCCGAGCAAATCGACCGAAAGGCGCTCCGAGCCTTCAAGGACCAGATCGAGGTCGGACCAGGGCTTCGGCGTTCCACCCGCCCGGCTGCCAAAGACAGCTGCTCCGACGCCGATCGGAAGCAGACGAGCCAGGATAGAATCGACCTCCGCTCGCTCGGCCGGCGTCACGACGAGTTGCCCGCTCATTGCTTGCCGACAGCCGACTCAAGGCGGCGAGCGAGTTCGCGCACGCGGTCCAAAAACGCAGGAACGGCATCGGCGACCTGCTGGGCCTTTCCCTCATCGTAGGTGTGTGAAGTGATGGTCCGCAAATCGCGAAACTTGCGCCATTCCGGCCAATCCTTGTCCAGAAAGCCTTCCTCGAAAGCCGTCCGCAGCAGCTCTGAAAATGACAGGGAGTCGATCGGAGTCGGGCTGTCGACCCTCCTTTCGAGAACTCGGCGTAGCATCTTCGGTGCCATATCGAAGGTAAACTCGAACTGTTGGATCAAGCCGTCACGGATGTGGACATCGCCCGTTTCCGCGCGATAGCGCTCCAATCCTGCCTCAAGGCGTGCGATCGTCTTGCGCAAGGGTGTAAGATCGACGGCCATCGCCCCGAACTGCCTCCTCTATCCACCCACCGCCAGCACGATCTTGCCGATGTGCGCGCCGGCTTCCATCCGGGTGTGCGCGGCCGCGGCTTCGGCGAGCGGAAAGGTCAGGTCCATCACCGGGCGGATCGCGCCCTCGGCGACCAGCGGCCAGGCGTGCTCGAGGATTTCCTGCGCCAGCGCGGCCTTGAAAAGGTCGGACCGCGGGCGCAGCGTCGAGCCGGTGAGCAGCAGCCGGCGGCGCATGACTTCGGCCATGTTGAGCTCGGCGCGGACCCCGCCCTGGACCGCGATGGTCACGTGGCGGCCGTCGTCGGCGAGGCATTGCAAGTTGCGCGCGACGTAGTCGCCCGCGACCATGTCGAGCACCAGCTCGACGCCCTTGCCCTTGGTGAAGCCCTCGACCGCTTCGACGAAGTCTTCGGCCGTGTAGTCGATCGCCAGCGCCGCGCCGATCTCGCGCGCCGCGGCGCACTTCTCGGATCCGCCGCAGGTGACCAGAACCGTCAGCCCGAAGGCGTGGCCGAGCTGGATCGCCATCGTCCCGATCCCGCTGGTCCCGCCGTGGACCAGGATCGTCTCGCCGTCGCGGGCGAAACCGCGCTGGAACACGTTGTGCCAGACGGTGAACAGCGTCTCGGGCAAGGCCGCGGCCTGATCGAGCGGCAGCTCTTCGGGCACCGGCAGGCAGTGTCCGGCCTCCGCCAGGCAATACTCGGCATAGCCCCCGCCCGAAACCAGCGCGCACACCCGCTGGCCGATCAGCGGCACGACCACTCCCGGCCCGGCGGCGACGACCTGGCCCGCGATCTCGAGCCCCGGGATCGGCGAGGCGCCGGGCGGGGCGGGATAGAAGCCCTGGCGCTGGATCACGTCGGGGCGGTTGACCCCGGCAAAGGCGACGCGGATCAGCACCTGGTCGGGGCCGGGCTGCGGGACTGCGATCGTTTCGGGCTCGAGCACTTCGGGCGGACCCGGCTCGGCGAACCCGATCGCGGTCATCGTCTCGGGGATTTCCGGCACTTCTCAACCCCCTGTGCCTCGAATGCCACAGTCCCGGCTGCCTAGCCGCGCACCCGGTTGACAGCAAGCGCGCATCCTTGAGATGCTGCAGGCGCGATGGACGACGACCTGCCCCGGCCGAGAGGCGACGCCGCGAGCCTGCTCGCCAAGGAAGCGCTCGACAGCTATTCGGTCGACGAGCTCAACGAGCGCATCCAGCTGCTCGAGAGCGAGATCATGCGGATCGTCGCGCATCGCGACAAGGCCAAGGCCCACCGCGTCGCCGCCGATGCGCTGTTCGGCGGGTCGGCCGAGACGCCGGTCACCGAAAAGCCGCCCACCCGCCCAGGACTGGAAGAGCGATGACTTGCGCCGCCCTTTCCGGCGCCGGGCGGCCTTCCCATATTCGCATTTTGGCACCGGCCGTCGGGATGGCCGGATCGCCTCGCGCTTGCGGAGCATCCTTTCTGCAAGCATTCGTTAACCCTGTTTGTTCATACCTCGCCTTGCGAGGTTGTTGAGGCGTCAGCCGGAAAGTTCCACGTCCATGCCCAGTTTCGCCCAGTCGCTCGAGAAAACGCTGCATGCCGCGCTCGGCAACGCGACCGAGCGCAGCCACGAGTACGCGACGCTCGAGCACTTGCTGCTCGCGCTGATCGACGATCCCGAGGCCGCGCAGGTGATGAGCGCCTGCGGGGTCGATCTCGGCGACCTCGGCGACGTGGTGAAGCAGTACCTCGACCAGGAGTACGAATCGCTCAAGACCAGCGACAAGGCCGATCCCGCGCCGACCGCGGGTTTCCAGCGGGTGATCCAGCGCGCGATCCTCCACGTCCAGTCGTCGGGCAAGGACACCGTGACCGGGGCCAACGTGCTGGTCGCGCTGTTCTCCGAGCGCGACAGCTACGCGGTCTATTTCCTCCAGCAGCAGGACATGAGCCGGCTCGACGCGGTCAGCTACATCAGCCACGGGATCGGCAAGGGCGGCCGGCAGATCGAGGCCAAGACCCCCAAGGGGGCGGAAGAGCAGCAGCCGCAGCAGGGCGAGGAAAAGGGCGACGGCAAGAACGCCAAGAAGGATTCGGCGCTCGACCAGTTCACCGTCAACCTCAACGAGAAGGCGCTCGCCGGCAAGGTGGATCCGCTGATCGGGCGCGGGCCCGAGGTCGACCGGACGATCCAGATTCTTTGCCGCCGGTCGAAGAACAACCCGCTCTACGTCGGCGATCCGGGCGTGGGCAAGACCGCGATCGCCGAAGGGCTGGCGCGCAAGATCGTCGAGGGCGAAGTCCCCGAAGTGCTCGCCGAAGCGGTGATCTATTCGCTCGACATGGGCGCGCTGCTCGCCGGCACGCGCTATCGCGGCGATTTCGAGGAGCGCCTCAAGCAGGTCGTCGCCGAGCTCGAGAAGCTGCCCCACGCGGTGCTGTTCATCGACGAGATCCACACCGTGATCGGCGCCGGCGCGACCAGCGGCGGGGCGATGGACGCCTCGAACCTGTTGAAGCCGGCGCTGTCCAACGGCGCGATCCGCTGCATCGGCTCGACCACCTACAAGGAGTTCCGCAACCACTTCGAGAAGGACCGGGCGCTGCTCCGCCGGTTCCAGAAAATCGACGTCAACGAGCCGACGATCGAGGACACCATCAAGATCCTGCGGGGCTTGCGCACCGCCTTCGAGGATCATCACAAGGTCAAGTACACCCCCGACGCGATCAAGACCGCGGTCGAGCTCTCGGCGCGCTACATCAACGACCGCAAGTTGCCCGACAAGGCGATCGACGTGATCGACGAAGTCGGGGCGATGCAGATGCTGGTCCCGCCGTCGAAGCGCAAGAAGACCATCACCGCGCGCGAGATCGAGGCGGTGATCGCGACGATGGCGCGGATTCCGCCCAAATCGGTCAGCTCGGACGACAAGAAGCAGCTCGAGCATCTCGACCGCGACTTGAAGCGCGTCGTGTTCGGCCAGGACAAGGCGATCGGGGTGCTGGCCACCGCGATGAAGCTGAGCCGCGCCGGGTTGCGCGATCCGGACAAGCCGATCGGGTCGTTCCTGTTCAGCGGCCCGACCGGCGTCGGCAAGACCGAGGTCGCCAAGCAGCTCGCCTCGATCATGGGCATCCCGATCCAGCGCTTCGACATGAGCGAGTACATGGAGCGGCACTCGGTCAGCCGGCTGATCGGCGCCCCTCCGGGCTACGTCGGGTTCGACCAGGGCGGGCTGCTGACCGACGCGGTCGACCAGCAGCCGCACTGCGTGCTGCTTTTGGACGAGATCGAGAAGGCGCATCCCGACTTGTTCAACATCCTGCTCCAGGTGATGGACAACGGCCGGCTCACCGACCACCACGGCAAGACGGTCGATTTCCGCAACGTCGTGCTGATCATGACCACCAACGCCGGCGCCTCGGACATGGCCAGCCAGGGGATCGGCTTCGTCAACGTTTCCAAGGAGGACGCGGGCGACGAGGCGGTCAAGAAAATGTTCGCGCCCGAGTTCCGCAACCGCCTCGATGCGATCGTGCCGTTCAGCTACCTGCCGACCTCGGTGGTCAGCCGGGTGGTCGACAAGTTCATCCTCCAATTGGAGCTCCAGCTCGCCGAGCAGAACGTTCACATCCAGTTCGACGGCGAAGCGCGCGCGTGGCTGGCCGAGCGCGGCTACGACAAGCTCTATGGCGCGCGGCCGATGGCCCGGCTGATCCAGGAGAAGGTCAAGCAGCCGCTGGCCGAGGAGCTATTGTTCGGCAAGCTCGCCAACGGCGGCGAGGTCCACGTCAGCCTCAAGGACGGCGCGATGTCGTTCGAGCTGACCCCGGCGCCGCCCAAGGAGATCAAAAAGCGGCCGAAGAAGGCCAAAGGCAGGAGCGCCGCGCCGGAGACCAGCGAGGACGGCGCGGAATAGCTCTGAAGACTAGGATTTGGTCGGAACCGCGGGGGTTTCCTGCACGGTTTCGGCCGCAAGCCCGGTGCGCCACTCGCCGCTGTCGATCTCGCCATCGGCGTTGCGGTCGAACCGGGCGAAGCGCGCGTTCGAGTTGGCGACCCATTCGGCCAGGGTCAGCTTGCCGTCGCCGTCCGAATCCGCCGAGCGGATCAGCTTCTCCGACGATAGGTCGGGACGCTCACCTATCGCGTCGCGCGCGGCGTCCATCTCGGCGAGCGTGACCGAGCCGTTCTTGTCGGCGTCCATCGCCTGGAACACCATCTGCGAGGCCTTGGCCTGCTCGGCCGAGCTGACCCGGGCGTCGCGGTCGCTGTCCATGCCTTCGAAGCTGAGCAGCGGCTTGGTCGCTGCCGGATCGGCGGTGGCGGCGGGCACCGGCGTGGCGGTGGCGGGCGCGGCGGCCATCGACTCGGCCGCTTCGGGCCCGGTCTCCTTGCGGTCGCAGGCGGATAGCGCGAGACCGGCGACCAGCGCCGCCGCCATCCATGCACCGCTGCTCGCCCTGCCCATCGCCATGTCCCCAAGGAGTGGTTCGCGCCCCGCGGCGTTGGCGGCGGAGCCTACCGGCAGTTCGCCTTTGTTGGCAACGCCTTTGCTCGCGAAGCATGGAACGTTTCGCGCCCGTGCGCGATTGACGCGGCGATGAGCGCTCCCTTCGGCTGGATTCGCGCCGAGCCCCACGGCATCCACGTCGTGCCGGCCGACGCGTGGATCGATCCGGCGCGTCCCGTCGAGCGCGCGCTGGTCACCCACGGCCACGCCGACCACGCCCGCGGCGGGCATGGGCGGACGATCGCCACTCCCGCAACGCTGGCGATCATGAAGCTGCGCTACTGGACCGAGGCGGGCGCGAGCCCGGTCGAATACGGCGAGACGATCCGGCTGCCCGGCGGGGTTGCGGCGACGTTCCTGCCCGCCGGCCATGTCCTCGGCTCGGCGCAGATCCTGCTCGAGCACGCGGGCGAGCGGGTGATCGTCACCGGCGACTACAAGCGCCGTCCCGATCCGACCTGTCCGCCGTTCGTGGTCACGCCGTGCGACGTGTTCGTCACCGAGGCGACCTTCGGACTGCCGGTGTTCCGACATCCGCCGATCGCCGGGGAGATCGCCAAATTGCTCAAGGCGCGCGCCGACAATCCCGAGCGCTGCGTGCTGGTCGGCGCCTACGCGGTGGGCAAGGCGCAGCGGGTGATCGCCGAACTGCGCGCGGCCGGCTACGCCGAGCCGATCCATCTTCACGGCGCGCTCGAGCGGATGTGCCGGCTCTACGAGGAGTTCGGAGTGGCGCTCGGCGAGCTGCGGCTGGTCGCCGGGCAGCCCAAGGCCGCGCTGGCTGGGCAAATCGTGCTGTGCCCGCCCTCGGCGCTCAACGATCGCTGGAGCCGGCGGCTGCCCGATCCGATCACCGCGATGGCCAGCGGCTGGATGCGCGTGCGCCAGCGCGCGCGGCAGCGGATGGTCGAGCTGCCGCTGGTGATCTCCGACCACGCCGACTGGGACGAGCTGACGCGGACGATCGCGGAGGTGAACCCGGCCGAAAGCTGGATCACCCACGGCCGCGAGGACGCGCTTCTCAGGTGGTGCCAGCTCCACCAGCGCAAGGCCCGCGCGCTGGCGCTGGTCGGCTACGAGGACGAGGATGATTAGCCCGGGGCTTCGGCAGCGCATGGGCTTCGACAGGCTCAGCCTGAGCGGGCCCTTTCATGCAACTGCGAACCCACATCCGCTCAGCCTGAGCTTGTCGAAGGCCACGCGCAGAGGGGCCCTCTAGATGGAGCGCTTCGCCGCTCTCGTCGACAGCCTCGTCTACACCCGCAGCCGCAACGGCAAATTGAAGCTGATCGCCGACTATCTGCGCGCGACGCCCGACCCCGACCGCGGCTGGGCGCTGGCGGCGCTAACCGACGGGCTCGATTTCCCGGCGGTCAAGGCCTCGACCATCCGCAACCTGATGATCGAGCGGGTCGATCCGGTGCTCTACGCGCTAAGCCGCGATTTCGTCGGCGATACCGCCGAGACCGCCAGCCTGCTGTGGCCCGAGCCGTTGGGAGAACGAACGTCGTCGCCGAGCGTGGCTCAGGCCGTGACCGAGCTGCACGGCATGACCCGCGCCACCGCTCCGGCCGAGCTCGCCGCGCTGCTCGATCGGCTCGACGCCAACGGCCGCTACGCGCTGCTCAAGCTGGCGACGGGCGCGATGCGGATCGGCATCTCGGCGCGGCTGGCCAAGGTCGCCTTCGCGCAGGCGTTCGACGTCTCGGTCGACGACGTCGAGGAGTACTGGCACGGCCAGTTTCCGCCCTATGGCGAGCTGTTCGCGTGGGCGGCTGAGGGCGCCCCCGCGCCCGACGCGAGCCATGTCCCGCTGTTCCGCCCGTTCATGCTCGCGAACCCGCTCGAAGGGCCGGCGCTGGCCGCGGTCGCGGCGGACTTTGCGGCTTTCGCCGCCGAATGGAAGTGGGACGGGATCCGCGTCCAGCTGGTCCATGTCGGCGGCGAGACCCGGGTCTATTCGCGCTCGGGCGACGACATCTCGGCCACCTTCCCCGAAATCGCCGCGGCGCTGACCGTCCCCGCGGTGCTCGACGGCGAGCTGCTGGTCCGCGGCAGCCACCAGGGCGGCGAGGCCGGCGGCGCGGCGAGCTTCAACGCGCTCCAGCAGCGGCTCGGGCGCAAGGCGGTGAGCAAGAGGCTGCTCGCCGACTTCCCGGCTTTCGTCCGGCTCTACGACCTGCTGATCCGCGACGACGACGACTTGCGCGCGCTATCGTGGGAGCAGCGCCGCGCCGAGCTCGAGGCGTTCGTGCCGCGGCTCGATCCCGAGCGTTTCGATCTGTCGAGCGTGATCGAGGCGGGTTCGCTCGACGAGCTGGCCACGATCCGCGAGCGCGCGCGCGACGAGGCGATCGAGGGGGTGATGCTCAAGCGCCGCGACGCGCCTTATGTCGCCGGGCGCAAGACCGGGCGGTGGTTCAAGTGGAAGCGCGACCCGCTGCTGGTCGATTGCGTGCTGATGTACGCGCAGCGCGGCAGCGGCAAGCGCAGCAGCTTCTACTCGGATTTCACCTTCGGCTGCTGGGACGGCGACCCGGATGAAGGGGCCGAGCTGCTCCCCGTCGGCAAGGCCTATTTCGGGTTCACCGACGAGGAGCTCAAATGGCTCGACCACCACGTCCGCAACCACACCGTCCACCGTTTCGGCCCGGTGCGCGAGACCGACAAGAGCCTGGTGCTCGAGGTGGCGTTCGATTCGGTCCATGCCTCGAAGCGGCACAAGTCGGGCGTGGCGATGCGCTTCCCCCGGATCAGCCGCATCCGCGCCGACAAGCCCGCGCACGAAGCGGACCGGCTCGCGACGCTGAAGGCGATGATCCGCGATTAGGGTTTCACACGAAGACACGAAGGTTTCTCGCTATGCCGCAGGCTGCCTTTTTTCCCCTGATTGCGTCGAAATTGACAGCGCGGCTTCGTCGCAGGCCGCGACATCTTCGTGTCTTGGTGTGAACCCTATGCTCGGCTGGCCTCTATCGCCGCCGCATGATGCTTCGCGTTCTCGGCGTAATGCGCGACGCCGGCGCGCATCCCGGCGAGCGTCGCCTCGTCGAGCTCGCGCATGAACCGCGCCGGGCGGCCGCCCCACAAGGTGCGCGGCTCGATCGTCTTGCCTTCGGTCAGCATCGCGCCCGCGGCGAGCATCGCGTCGCCGCCGATCCGCGCCTTG
>JAIVIY010000086.1 GCA_020200285.1 Novosphingobium sp.
CGATCGACTGGAGATAGCCGAGCCGGCCGACCGGATCGTCGTCGTACGCGCCGAGCTCGTCGCCGAGCGTCTCGGCGTAGAGCGCCCAGCCCTCGCTAAAGGCGCTGAACGAGAGCACGGTGCGGATCAGCGGCAGCTGGTTCGAATAATCCCCTTCCCAGACATGTCCCGGAATCCCCTCGTGGAAGCCGAGCGTCGGGATGCTGAACTTGGTGTGGCGCTGCGGGCTCGACAGGTTGAGCCAGATTTTGCCCGGAATCTTGCCGTCGATCGAGCCGGCTCCGCCGTAAGCGCCCGGTGCACCGGCTTCCTCAGCCGGGGCGATTCGGCGGATTTCGAGGTTGCCGCGCGCCAGCCGGCGGAACGCTCGCGGCATCTGCCCGCGGATGTAGTCGATCTTCGCCTGCATCAGCGCGATGACCTCGGCGCGGCCCTTGTCGCCTTCGGAGAACTGGAAGCGGGGGTCCTTGGTCAACGCGGTCATCCGCTCGCCGACCGTGCCGGACGTGTAACCGAGCCGGCGCAGGATCGGGTCCATCCGGCCGTGGTACTCGCGGACCTGATCGAGCCCCATCGCGTGGATCTCGTCGGGAGTGAGCCGGGTGGTGGTCGCCGCGCGTAAGGCCCAGGCGTAGTACTCGTCGCCGCGCGGGCGCGCCCACATGCCCGGATCGGAAGTCGCGACCGCGCGCTCGGCGCGGATTTCGGCGAGCTGGCGCTCGAGCGCGGGGACGACTTCGGCGGTGACGATCGCGGTGGCGCGGCCGCCCCACTCGCCGGAGATGCCTGCCGCCTTGCTCGTCAGCGCCGCGACCAGGCGCCCGCCACCGCGCGCGTCGGCGATCGCCTTGCCGAGCTGGTCGATTGTCCGGTCGAGCAGGATCGCCGGCGGCACCAGTCCGAACTCGCGCGCAGCCCGGATGCGGCCGGTCTCGCCGTCGAGACTGTCGGGGATTTGGCGTAGCCGCGCGAGATAGGCTTCGGCGTCGGCGGCCTCGCGCACCGGGTGGTCGGCTTCAAGGTGATTGGGAGCGTCGAGGTATTGGCCGACGTTCTGGATCACCACGTATGGCGTGACGCGCCAGCCGCCTACGGGCACGTCGCCGTAAGGCATCGCGAAGCCGTCGAGCGCGGTGCGGTAGGCGCTCTTGACCACCTCCAAGCTGGTCCGGGTCGAAGCATCGAGCCCGCCGATGTCGAACGCTTCGGCGCGGGCGAGGTCCTCGCGGACGACTTGCGCGATTCGCGCCTGGCCGGCGGACGAGCGATCCTCGAGCCGCGAGCGCAAGTGCGCGTGCGCGCCGGTGTCGACACCCTTCGTGGTCGCGTCCTCGGGGCCGGTCGCAACCGTGGCGCAGCCCGGCAGCGCGATCGCCAGCGCGCCGAGGCCGGCTCCGGCCATCGCCTGACGCCGGGTGAGAGAGAGCGGATGGTCGTTCATGGATTTCCTCTCGCGCGCTCCGGCGATGCTGTCAAACCCGCCCGACCGTGCCTGAGTTCCTCGACTCGCAGTAGGGTCGATGCAGGCGCACTCGATCAGGCCGAACTTTTCGATCGTCTGAACGAACCGGAGATGCTCAGCTGCGCGCGAGCGCCCGCCATTCACGATTGGCGCGGACAGAAGCTGTCCGCGAACACCGGCGGAGCGCGATCGCCGATCACAATATTGCTGCATCCGAAATACTTACGTGCGACTTCTCGACTTGGGTTGAAGTTCTCGAAAGCCACGCGCTTGAGGTCTCACGCCGGCTCGGCGAGCAGCGGCATCCCCCCGCGCGGGCGCAGGGTGACCGTGCCGACCGGATCGGGCCGCCACCCCGGCGGGACCGTGAAGCGCCGCGCCGCCAGCCAGCGGGCGAGGATCAGCAGCGCCTCGACCGTGGCGAAGCGCGCCCCGACGCAGACCCGCGGGCCGCCGCCGAACGGCAGGTACTGGAAGCGGTGCATCCGCGCCTTGGCGTCGGGCGCGAAGCGGGTGTGGTCGAAGCGGTCGGCGTCGGGCCACAGCTTGCGGTGGCGGTGGATCAGCCACGGCCAGATCGAGACCAGGTCGCCGCGCTCGACCGAGACCCCGGCCAGCTCGTCCGGAGCCAGCGCCTCGCGGTCCCAGCGCGGCGCCGGCGGATAGAGGCGCAGCGATTCCTCGAGCACCTGGTTGAGCGTGGGCATGGCGGCGGCGCGCTCGCCGGGCGGCAGCGCGAGCGCGGCCCGCGCCTCCTCCCGGCACTCTTCCTGCAGCTGGAGTTGCGCCGCCAAACAATAGGCGGTCCAGGCCAGCGCATTGGCGGTGGTCTCGTGCCCGGCGACGTAGAAGGTGATCGCGTTGTCGACCGCCAGCTCGGCCGCCTCAGCTTCGGGAAACTGGCCGTGCAGCGCGCGGATCAGGTTGCCGAAGAAATCGTCGGCGCCGCCTTGCGGGCCGCGTTCGCGCACGACTTGGGTCAAAGTGTCGCGCAGCCATTTGCGGCTCGCCCGGGCGCGGCGCATGGTCGGCGAGGGGTCGAGATCCTGCAGCCCGAGCATCGTCACCACCCGCGCCTGGCCCGCGGCCGCCAGCATCGCCTCGATGTGGCGCGCCGCCGCGGGATCGACCAGCCGCGGATCGCTTCCGAACAGCGCCCGGGCGATGATCGCCATCGTCGTCCGCGTCGCCGCCGCGGCGAGGTCGAGCCGGGCGCAGTCTTGCGGCCACTGCGCGACCTCCTGCTCGGCGGCGGCGTCCATCAGCGGGGCCATCGCCGCGACCGCGCCCGGGGCGAACGTCGGCGCGACGATCCGCCGCTGCTTGCGCCAGTCCTCGCCCTCGGCCGAAAGCAGCCCGTTGCCGATCAGCGGCGAAATGATCCGCCGGGCGATCGCCGGCCGCTCGTAGTTGGCCTTGTTGCCGAGCATCACCCGTTCGACCGCGTCGGGATCGGAAACGATGTGGACGGTGAAGCCGAGCACGCGCCGGGTTCGCGCGAACACGTCGAACGCGGGCTCGGGCCAGCCGTAGATCGTGTTGCGCAAGCGTTCGCCGAAAAACCCGCGCCATACGCTCGGCCAATCGGCGACGCGGCGCGGCTGGGCGGGGTAGAAGGCGACGGCGGAAGCCACGGCGCGCTCCGGTTCGATCGAGCGCCTCGCGTTTAGCATCGCGCCCGGCGGTTTTACAGGACGATAACCTTTGCGCGGTAGTCCGTGGCCGTGTGAAACCCTCGGACAATCCCGTAGCCGCCTTGCCGCGCGATTTGCCGACAAAAGCCGTGCTCGGCCTGAGCAATCCGGACGACGGCGACTGGGCCCGGCTGCGGGGCTTGCAATATTCGCATCTCGCCACGGTCAGCGTGCCGCGGCTGCTGGCTCACCTGATTGCGGCGGTGATCGTCGCCTGGACTTATTTCGGCGCGGTCGATCCGCTGATGCTCGGCGGATGGGTGCTCGCGCTGGGCGGCACGCTCTACTACGGCGCGCGCTTCGACCGCAGCCTCGGCGACGCCGACCGGCGCCGGATGACGCGCGGCGAAGTTGCGACGCACACCATCAGCTCGGCGATCACCGCGCTGCTGTGGGTCGCGCCGATCGTGTTCTTCGTGCCCCACGGGTTGCCGCATGACCGGATGACGCTGTGGACGGTGCTGGCGATGCTGCTGACTGGCTCGGCGGTGGCCTTCGCGGCGGTGCCGCTGGGCATCATCGTCTTCAGCGTGATCGTCGGCGGCGCCGCGATCGCCAGCTTCGTCCTGACCGGCGACTACCCGATGGCGCTGGTCGTGGTCGCCTATCTGGGGATCATCGCGCTCGGCGTGACGCAAGCCGCGCGCACCTATCTCGCCGCCAAGGTCGCCGAATCGAACGTCGTCGAGAAGAGCGAGGTGGTCTCGCTGCTGTTGCGCGAGTTCGAAGAAGGCGACGCCGACTGGCTGTGGCAGATCGACACCTCGCGCCGGGTGCGCAGCGTCAGCCCGCGCTTCGCCTTTGCCCTGGGGCTCGATCCCGAGGACATCGGGGGCAAGCCGTTCCTCCAGCTGATCGCGGGCGCGGCGTGGGAGACCGGCCAGTTCCACACCAGCCTCCACGACCTCGCCGAGCGGATCAAGCGGCGCGAGAATTTCTCCAACCTGCTGGTCCGCGTCACGGTGCAGGACCAGAACCGCTGGTGGGAGCTTTCGGGCACGCCCAAGCTCGACGAGAACGGCGTGTTCGACGGCTTCCGCGGGGTCGGCTCGGACGTCACCGAGCAGCGCGAATCGGCCGAGAAGATCGCCTACCTCGCCCGCTACGACACGCTCACCGGATTGCCCAACCGGCTGATGCTGACCGAATCGCTGGGCGACGCGATGCGCTACGCCGATCAGTGGCGGACGCGCTGCGCGTTCCTGATGATCGACCTCGACCGGTTCAAGGCGGTCAACGACACGCTCGGGCATCTCGTCGGCGATCAGCTGCTCGAGCTGGTGTCGGAGCGGCTCAAGCGGCTGATCACCGACAACGAGCTGGTCGGCCGGCTGGGCGGCGACGAGTTCGCCATCGTCATCAAGGACGCCTCGGACGCGACCCGGGTCAGCGCGGTCGCGCAGAACGTGATCGACTCGCTCTCGGCGCCCTACGAGGTCGACCATCACACACTGTTTGTCGGCGCCAGCGTCGGCTCCGCGCTCGGCCCGCGCGACGGGGCGACCGTCGAGACGCTGATGCGCAGCGCCGACCTCGCGCTCTACCGCTCGAAGGACGAGGGCGGCGGCAAGCATTTCAGCTACGAGCCCGCGCTCCACGCCCACGCCGAGGAACGCCGCAAGCTCGAGTTCTCGCTGCGCCGCGCGCTCGAGCGCAACGAGTTCACGGTCCACTATCAGCCGGTGGTCGACGCGCGCGAGGAAGGCATCGTCAGCTTCGAGGCGCTGCTCCGCTGGAACAGCGAGGACCACGGCTCCGTCAGTCCGGCGAAGTTCATTCCCCTGGCGGAGGACACCCGCCTGATCGTGCCGATCGGCGAGTGGGTGCTGCGCGAGGCTTGCCGCGAGGCGGTGCGTTGGCCTGAGCACGTCAAGGTCGCGGTCAACGTCTCGGGCGAACAGTTGCTCGACTCCAATTTCGCCGCGACCGTGGTCGGCGCGCTGTCGGGCAGCGGCCTGCCGCCCAACCGGCTCGAGATCGAGGTCACCGAAAGCATCTTCGTGCGCGACGGAACGACCGCGCAGCACACGCTGGAACAGCTGATGGCGCTGGGCTGCGGGATCGCGCTCGACGATTTCGGCACCGGCTATTCGTCGCTCGGCTATCTGCGCAAGATCCGCTTCTCGACGATCAAGGTCGACCGCAGCTTCGTACAAGGCGCGGCGAAGAAGTCGGCGGAAAGCCTGGCGATCATTCGCGCGGTTGTGGCGATGGCGGACAGCCTCGAGATGACCACCACCGCCGAGGGGGTCGAGACCGAGCACGAGCTCGAGGTCGTTCGCAACCTCGGCTGCACCAAGATCCAGGGGTTCTATTTCGGCCGGCCGATGCCGGCCGCCGAAGCGCGCCAGCTGTTCCCGCCGCTCGACCTCCAGCGCGGCGCGGCCTGACAGGTACTCGGACATGGCGTGACCCGTCGCCGAAGCCGGATTGGCAAACAGCGATTATCGTTGCCGCGGCGAGCGATTTGACACACGATGGACGTGCCGTAGGAAGCGCCGCCCATGGACTTGGGATCTGCTGAGCCGATATCTCCGGTCGCCGCCGAAGCGCCGGCTGTGGCAGCTGGTGACTCCAGTCGCGGCGAAACAATCGATTTGCTCCAGAAAATGGCGGTCGAGCCGCGTTGTCCGCGTCCGCGTGCCGATGAAATTGTGGTTTGCGCCCAGGACCAGGAAGAGTTTCGTCTCCGGCCGCTCCCCGATACCTACGAGAAGCCCGCTCCTGATGCCACTGTCGCGATCGGTGACGGGGCGACGGTCGAGACTACCGTCGAGGGTGCTAATGTGGGGGGATGGCAAAGCAACCGCGTAATGGTGCGGTTCAAAATCAAACTTTAGGCGAAACGGCTCTAAGCCGAGGTCAGCGCTCCGACCACGCTTTCGAACAGCGCGCGGCCGTCACTGCCGCCGTGGGCGGGCTCGATCGCGCGTTCGGGGTGCGGCATCATCCCCAGCACGTTGCCCTGGGCGTTGAGCACCCCGGCGATTTCGCGGGCCGATCCATTGACCGGCTCGGCATACCGGAAGGCGACGCGGCCTTCGCCCTCGAGCCGGTCGAGCGTGGCGTCGTCGGCGAAATAGTTGCCGTCGTGATGCGCGACCGGGATCGCGATCCGCTGTCCCGCGGAATAGCCCGAAGTGAACAGCGACTGGCTGGTTTCGACCGTCAGCGGAACCTTGCGGCAGACGAAGCGGATTCCGGCATTGCGCATCAGCGCGCCGGGGAGGAGCCCGGCTTCGGTCAGGACCTGGAAGCCGTTGCACACGCCGAGCACGGTCACCCCGCGCCCCGCCGCCTCGACCACCGCGCGCATGATCGGGCTGCGCGCCGCCATCGCGCCCGAGCGCAAGTAGTCGCCGTAGGAGAACCCGCCGGGCAGGGCGATGAAGTCGAGTCTCGAGGGCAGCTCGGCGTCGCCGTGCCACACCCGGTGAACGGTCCCGCCGCAGGCCTGCTCGATCGCCACCGCCAGGTCGCGGTCGCAGTTCGAGCCGGGGAAGGTGACGACCGCGGAGGCGAATCCGCTCATGCCGTAACGCCGACCTTCTCGATCCGGTAGTTCTCGATCACCATGTTGGCGAGCAGCTTGCGGCACATCTCGTCGAGCGCGGCGTCGCTGGTGTCGTCGGCGACGTCGAGCTCGATCAGGCGGCCGGCGCGCACGTCCCTGACCCCGGCGAAGCCCAGCCCGTCGAGCGCGTGGTGGATCGCCCGGCCCTGCGGGTCGAGCACGCCGTTCTTGAGGCTGACCGAGACCCGCACCTTCATCGCGAGCGACCTTTTCCCGGAGGAGACTTGCCCGCGCCTATGCCGATCCCGGAGACTTGCGGCAAGTGCAGCGGCCCGGTCGGCTTGCGCGCCCGCGCGCTCTTGCCTTCAGGCAGCACGATCAGGCTGACCGCCTTGTCGAGCGCGAGATAGCGGCGGGCCAGCGCCTGGATGTCCCTCGCGGAAACCGCGCGGATGCGGTCGGAAGCCTTGGCGAAGCGGTCGATCCGCTCGGGCTCGCTCTGGGCGCGGTCGACCAGCGCCAGCCACCCGGCGTTGCGCTTGAGCAAGTTGGCGTATTCCTCGATCAGCGGCGCCTTGGCGCGCGCCAGCTGGTCGTCGCCGATCGGCTTGTCGCGCAGCTCGCGGACGATCGCGGCGATCGCCTGGCGCGTCGCCGCTACCTCGGCGGCCTCGACCGAAGCGGTGATCGAGAAGGTGCCGTAGCCGGGATAAGCCCGCGACAGCGCGCTCGAGGCCGACGGCGAATAGCTCTTGCCCAGCTTCTCGCGCAGGCCGTCGGTCAGCTCGAGCCGCAGGACCCGCTCGAGCAGTTCGAGCTGCATCGCTTCGACCGGGTCGGAATCGTCGCGGGTCGGCCAGACCACGCGGACGATCGCCTGGCTGGGGTCGCCCGTGTGGCGGACGACCGAGACCGTGCGCTTGTCGGTGAACCCGCGCTTGCGGCTGTCGGCATAATCGCGAAACTCGGCTTCGCGCGAGGGAAGCGCGCCGAAGGTCTTGGCGACCAGCGCGATCGCCGCCTCCTCTTCGAACGCGCCGACCAGGCCGATCTCGATCGCGCCGCGCGCCAGGCGGTCGCCGATGTCCTGGCGCAGCTTGGCGAAGCCAAGCCCCTGGTATTCGTCCGCACGGCCGAGCGTGAAGCGCGGATCGCCGTCCGACAGAACCTTGCCCTGGCTGTTGCTCAGCGCCGAACCCGGGGTAGCGAACGCGCGGGCGAAGAAGTTGGCGATGTTGAGCTTGTATTGCAGCTCGCCTTCCGGCCGATAGCCGGGGTCCGAGATGAAGGCGGCAAGCAACTGGAGTTGAAGCTCGAGATCGGCCGGGGTGGTTGTGGCGCGCGCGACGAAGCTGTCGTCGTTGGTTCCGAGGTTACCGCTCACCGTGCGCCCGGCGAGGATCGACTGCAGCTCGTCCTGACTGTGCTTGCCGAGACCGCCTTGGATCAGGAACGGCGTCATCTCGGTCGCATAGGGATTGGCGCGGGTGTCGAGCAAGTCGCCGCCGTCGATCGCCAGGCTCAGCTGGACGCGGTCCTGCTCGAGCGTGGTCCGCTTTAGGTTGAGCATGACGCCGTTGGCGAAGCGCACGGTGCGGATGCCGAGAACCGGATCCACGCCGTCGCTGACGACCGTTCCGGCCGGTCCGAAATCGCTGTAGGCCCAGGCGGCGTCGGCGCCGGCGTCGACGCGGGCGATGTCCTGCCGCATCGCCGCGTTCCACGCCTCGCGGATCGCCGCCTCGCCGCCTTCTGGCGGGGTCCGTCCCTGGAGCCGGATCAGCGGCTTGTCGAGCGGGACCGCCTCGTCGCGCAACGCCGCAAGAACCCGCGCTGGGGTGATCGAAGGCGCGAACGCCTCGAAGCGCTCCAGCGAGCTTTGCGGGGTCGTCGGCACGCGCTCGTCGTCGACCACCGCCAGCGCCAGCTCGACCAGCGCGGCGTTGCTGCGGGTTTCGGCCGCGCGCGCGGCGTTGACTTGCGCGGCGCGCTGGTTGGCGATTTGCTCGGCCACTTCGGCCGGGGTGAAGCCGAACGTCAGCGCGCGGCGGTACTCCTGCGCCACCGCTTCGAGCCCGCGCCGCCACTGGCCGTCGACAACCTCGACGATCAGGTTGGTGGTGCGCCCGATCTCGAAGACCTCGGAAGTGCCGAAGCCGGCGCCGCGGAACGGCGGATCGACCTGGCGGGCGACGCGCTGCAGCCGCCGGTTGACGATGCCGTAGCCGATCTCGCGCAGCAGGTTGACCCGCCGCCGGGCGGCGGTGTCGGTATCGTCCTGCCACTTGCCATGGCGCGAGACGGTCACGCGTTCGGACAGCGCGGGATCGATGAACACGTCGGTCGCGGCCTTCTGCTTGGGCTTCACCGTGCCCTGATCGAGCCGGGGGGTCGGCGCACGGCCGGCCCAGTCGCCGAACTCGGCGACGATCTTCTGCTCGACCAGCTCCGGATCGAAATCACCGACGACGACCAGCGTGGTGTCCGCCGGGGTGTACTCGCGCTCCCAGAACGCCCTGAGCGAAGCGCCGGTGGCGGCGTTGAGCGTTTCGGGCACACCGATCGGCAGGCGGTTCGGGTAAGTCGCATCGGGGTAGAGGAACGCGAGCTGGTCCTCGAGGTTGCGGCGCGCGAAAGTCACGCTGTCGCGCAGCTCGGAGAGGACGACGCCGCGCTCGCGGCTCACCGCGTCGTCGTCGAATTTGAGCTCGCTCACCGTCTCGCGCATCAGCATCAGCGCAGTGTCGAGCAGCTTCGGATCGTTGCGCGGCAGGTCGAGCTTGTACTGGGTCTGCTCGAACCCGGTCGAGGCGTTGGTGTCGGCGCCGAAGGCGAGGCCGTTGCGCTCGAGCAGTTGGACCATCTCGCCTTCGGGGACGTTGGTCGAGCCGTTGAACGCCATGTGCTCGACGAAATGGGCGAAGCCGCGCTCGTCCGCGCGCTCGTCGAGCGAGCCGGCCTGGATGTCAATCCTGACCAGCGCAGTGCCTTCGGGGCGCTGGTTCTTGCGGATGATGTAGCGCATCCCGTTGGGCAGCCTGCCGAACCGGAACGCCGGATCGGCGGGCAGGTCGCTGGCGAGGAACGGCCAGACGGGCTCGGCCGCGGCCGCCGAGGAGACGGCCGCGCGGGGGACCGCCGCGCACCCGGCGAGGACCAGCGCGGCGGCGATCAGGCCAATCCAGCCGCGCCCCTGCGACGCGCGCGGCCTGCTCAGCTTCTGCATTGTGTTGACCTCGATCCCGTCCGTTGGCTTTGTCCCGAGCCGGACCCCCATCCGGCAGTGATATCCGAGCTGACTTAACCGTGCTTGAAAACGCGAGCCTTAGCGAGGCCGCGGGTTATTTTTTCCCCCGCAGCTTGCGGTGGTGCGAAAGGTCGAAGACCTCGCTCGGACCGCCGTCCTCCTGGAGCAGGCCGAGCCGGCGGGCGACTTCCTGATAGGCTTCGGATTCGCCGCCGAGGTCGCGGCGGAAGCGGTCCTTGTCGAGCTTCTCGCCGGTGGTCATGTCCCACAGCCGGCAGCCGTCGGGGCTGATCTCGTCGGCGAGGATCACGCGGCTATAGTCGCTCTCCCAGATCCGTCCGAACTCGAGCTTGAAGTCGATCAGGCGGATGTTGATCGCCGCGAACATTCCGCAGAGGAAGTCGTTCACCCGGATCGCCATCGACGAGATGTCCTGCATCTCGTCGTTGTTGGCCCAGCCGAAGCAGGCGATGTGCTCCTCGCCGACCATCGGGTCGCCGAGCGCGTCGTCCTTGTAGTAGTACTCGATCAGGGTGTGCGGCAGCGGCTCGCCCTCCTCGATGCCGAGGCGCTTCGACAGGCTGCCGGCGGCGACGTTGCGCACCACGACTTCGACCGGGATGATCTCGACCTGGCGCACCAGTTGCTCGCGCATGTTGAGGCGGCGGATGAAGTGCGTGGGAATGCCGATGTGGCTGAGCCGGGTATAGACGTACTCGCTGATCCGGTTGTTGATCACGCCCTTGCCGTTGATCGTCCCGCGCTTCTGCGCATTGAACGCGGTGGCGTCGTCCTTGAAGTACTGGATGATCGTGCCCGGTTCGGGGCCTTCGTAGAGAATCTTGGCCTTGCCTTCGTAAATCTGGCGGCGGCGGGACATCGGCAAGGCTTCCTGTAACGCGAAACGACAAGCCCCGGCGCCGATGCGCCGAATATCGGCGGCGTCGGATACGGCCGGGGCGTTGGCCACGGGCTATAGGCGAAGGGGCGCGCGAAGGCAAACGATGGGCGCGCGCGCATCCCGCGCTGGACAGCGCGCCGCGAATTGATACGCTGGCTTGCAATGGGGACCGGCGCCGCTTCGGAACGCGAACGCCCTGCGAACGGCCAGGCCGAACGCAGCGCGGCGACGCGGGCCAAGCTGATCCGTGCGACGATCGCCACGCTCAACGCGCTCGGCTACACCGCGACCACGACGATCGAGGTCGTCCGCCGCGCCCGGGTCAGCCGCGGGGCGATGCTCCACCACTTCAGCACGCGGGCCGAGCTGCTGCTGGCGACCGCCGAGCACATCCTGCGCGAGCAGGAAGTCGAGCGGCGCGACACCTTGCGGACGATCGAGCGCGGTGAGGCGCGGTTCTACGCGATCACCGACGCGATGTGGAACACGATGCAGCAGCCCGAAGCGGTCGCGCTGACCGAGATCATGCTCGGCGCCCGCAGCGATCCCGAAATCCACGCGCCGTTCTCGCGGCTGATGAAGGAGTTCAACCGCCACTTGCTCGACGGCCCCAAAGAAGTGGCCGACGACCTCGGTTATGCCGATTCCCGGCTGGTGCGGGCAATGGCCCGGCTGCACATCGCGGCGATGCGCGGGCTGGTGATCGACAAACTCTATTGGGACGAGGACGACACCAGCATCGCCGACGCCTTCGAGCTGCTGGTCTGGTACAAAGGGCTGGTCATGCGCCGGCTCGCGGATCCCAGGTTCGCCTCCGAGGCGCCCGAGCGCCCACGTCCACTGCGGCGCCGCCCTTCGACCTGACACAAAATTGCCACAGTCGGGGATCGCTTGAAACGGAGTTGCGATCGCCGTTGACTATTTGGGGGTTTGGCTCAATCTCGACGCGAAGAAGACGTGCGCAAGATGCGTCGGCGAGGCGGCCGGCCTCGCATGGCAGGGAGAGGGTTATGACGAAGTCGCTTCTGCGCAGCGCCGCCTCGTGGTCCGTGTTCGCCTTGACGGGGCTGAGCGCCGCGCCGGCGTTGGGCCAGGAGGTCACCGATACGACGGCCCAGGTCGAGAACGAAGAGCAGGCCGTCACTTCCCAGGGCGACATCATCGTCACCGCCACCCGCCGCAGCGAGCTGCTGTCCGAAGTGCCGATCGCGGTCACCGCGTTGTCGGGCGAGCAGCTCACCAATTCTGGCGTCACCGACATTCGCGCGCTCAATCAGCTCGCCCCGTCGCTGATCGTTTCCGGCGCCACCAGCGAGGTCAACTTCACCGCGCGCATCCGCGGCGTCGGCACCGTCGGCGAGAACCCCGGCCTCGAGTCCTCGGTCGCGCTGTTCATCGATGGCGTCTACCGCAGCCGCACCGGCGTCGGCCTTTCCGAGCTGGGCGAGGTCGAGCGGATCGAGGTGCTGCGCGGGCCGCAGGGGACGCTGTTCGGCCGCAACGCCAGCGCCGGCCTGATCAACATCGTCACCAAGGGGCCGCAGTTCGACTTCGAGGGCTACGGCAGCGCCACTTACGGCAATTACGACTACATCCGTCTCGATGGCGGCGTTACCGGACCGATCACCGAGACGATCGCGGCGCGGCTCGACGGCGTGTGGCAGGAGCGCGACGGCTTCATCGACAACGTGACGCCGGGTGAGCCCGACATCAACGACCGCGACCGCTGGCTGGCGCGCGGGCAATTGCTGTTCGAGCCCAACGCCGACGTGAGCGTGCGGCTGATCGGCGACTATTCGCAGCGCCGTGAGAATTGCTGCGGCGCGGTGTTCCTCAATCCGATCCGCAACCTTTCGCGCGCAAGCCCGACCGGTTCGGGTCCCGGCAATGTCGTGCAGTCGCCCAATACGCTGCTTCCGCTCTTGCGCGCGCTTGGGGAAACCAATCCCGCACCGCCCGCCGGAAGGGCGTTCGTGCGGGCGCAGGCGACGACGCCGGGGTTCGGCTATCGCTCGGACAGCGAGGATTGGGGCGTTTCGGGAGAGCTCACCTGGGATCTCGACGGCGCCAACCTCACGTCGATCACCGCCTATCGCGACTATCACAACGAGCAGGGCCAGGATTCCGACTTCGGATCGCTCGATATTCTCCGCAGAACCGATCTCGATCGCAGCTTCAAGACCTTCACCCAAGAGCTGCGGCTTCAGGGCGAACTCTTCGATGACCGGCTCGATTGGCTCGTCGGCGCCTACTACGCGAACGAGAGACTCGACGTCGCTGACGATATCAAGTTCGGTAATGATTACGAGCGATACTCGAACTGCCTCCTGCTGGCGGCCGTGCTGCCGAGCGCGGTGCTTCCAACCAACCCATTCTGCGCCAATGTGCCCGTCTTGCAAGGCGCGTTCGCGGCCACCGGCAATCCTCTCCTGGGCGCGCTCATCGCCAATCCGGCGCGGCCCGGTTTCGGCTCAGTCGCCGCCGCGCTCGGCCAGCCCACGCTGGCGATCAACAATACCGGCGTGGTGCTCAACACCTTCAGCCAGAGAAGCCGGAATTACGCCGTTTTCACTCACAACGTGTTCGACATCATCCGCGATCGGCTGTCGATCACCCTTGGCGCGCGTTACACCAATGAGCGCAAGAAGCTCAGCTCGACGACCAACACGAACAACGACTTGTGTTCGCTGGTCGTGAATTCGCCATTGCAGGCGCTCGCCGCGCTGCCTTGCGTCATCAACGACACCGCGCCCGGCTTTGCGTCCGGCGAACCGGGGACTCGCCGCACGGAAGACGAGTTCACCGGCACCGCGGTGCTGAGCTTCAAGGCCACCGACGACATTTTGACTTATGCCTCGTATTCCCGCGGCTACAAGGCGGGCGGGTTCAATCTCGATACCTCGGCGCTCGATCGGAGATGCAGCGCAACCGCGGGTTCGGCGGCCCAGAATGCGGCTTGCGCCGCCTTGCTCGCATTGCCGGCGAACACGCCCGGCAATGGACGGCCGGAGGCCAGCGACCTGCAGTTCGAGCCCGAGATCGTCGACGCCTACGAGATCGGCATCAAGTACAACGGGCCGGGGATCAACGTGAACCTCGCCATCTTCCGGCAGGACTTCGAGGATTTCCAGCTCAACACCTTCAACGGCGTCAACTTCGAGGTCACCAACATCGCCAGCTGCCGCGATGCGCTGACCGGCGGGCTGGGCGGCGTGCCGGCCGATCAGGACGGCAGCTCGGCGACCGGGGCCTGCGCCTCGAACCGGCTCCGTCCGGGCGTGCGCACGGAAGGCGTGGAACTCGAAGCGTCGCTGTCGCCGACGCGCGACTTCAACGTCGGATTCGGCGTGACTTATCTCGACAGCAAGTACCGCAACAACCTGACCGGCACGGCCGGGCGGCCGCTTTCGGCGGTGTTGTTCCAGCTGCCGGGCCGGCGGCTGTTCTCGTCGCAGTACTCGGTGACCGGATCGGCGGGCTGGACCCCGCAGATCAGCGACAGCCTGTCGGGCCTGGTCTATCTCGATTTCCGCATGGTCAGCGATCAGAACACCGGCTCCGACGTCGATCTCGAGAAAGTCCAGGACGCCTATGCGCTCGTCAACGGGCGCCTCGGCGTCTACGGGCCCGAGAAGCGCTGGGGGGTCGAGCTATTCGGGCAGAACCTGCTCAACAAGCGCTATCAGCAGATCGCCGCGGACCGGCCCTTGCAGGGCAGCGGGACCTTCCGCGCGGTCGCGGCGCCCGCCGCCACCGGCCTCGCGGGAACGGCCAACCAGCTCTATCTCGCCTTCCCGGGCGAGCCGCGGACTTACGGCGTGACGGTGCGCGGCAAGTTCTGACGTTCAGCGTCAGGGCTTCCCGCTGAGCTGGCGCGCGCGCCCCCGACGTGGGTCGCGCAGGCCCGCATGGTCGCCGGTCGCGACCTCATACAATCAACGTTGACTGTTTTATCAAAGCAGAGCTATTTGGCTGCGTGAGGAGCGCGCGCGAAAGAATCGTGCGCCGCTTTGGGGCAGGGTCGGAAAGGCGCCGCAGAGCGCGCGAATCCCTGTCGAACAAGACATTAACGAGGCGATGCCTCGAGGGCAGGGAGTGAATCATGGCGAAATCGGCGTTCCGCACCGCGGCTTCCATCGCGGCGTTTGCAGTGGCATCGGCCTGGAGCGCAGCCGCGCTGGCCCAGGATACCGGCGAGACGTTGCCGCAAACCGCCGAGGATGAAGCCCCGACCGGCCCCGAGATCGTCGTCACCGGCTCGCTGATCCGCGGCTCGAGCGAAGAGGCGCCGGCGCCGGTCGACGTGATCAGCAGCGAGGAGCTGGCCAAGCAGGGCAACCCCAGCGTGCTCGATCTGATCAAGAACCTGCCGACCTCGAACGGCGTGGTCGGCGACGCCAACCAGTTCGATTCGCGCAGCCAGGGCAACGAGGGCGTGGCCTCGATCAACTTGCGCGGGCTCGGCCCGCAACGCACGCTGGTGCTGCTCAACGGCAAGCGCATCGTCCCCTCGGGCTTCGGCGTGCCGCTGGTCGACGTCAACCTGATCCCGCAGGCGGCGATCGGCCGGATCGAGGTGCTCAAGGACGGCGCCGCGGCGACTTACGGCTCCGACGCGATCGCCGGCGTGGTCAACTTCATCACCAAGGAGAACCAGGACGGGTTCCTGGTTTCGGGCGACTACCGTTACATCCCCGGCTCGAAGGGCGATTACGGCGGTGCGCTGAGCTTCGGGCATGAGGAAGATGGCTTCCGCGTGTTCCTCTCGGCCGGCTACCAGCACCGCTCCGAGCTGCGCACCACCGACCGCGACTTCACCGTGCGGCCGTTCCCCGAAAACCCGCAGGGCGGCTATTCGGGCGGCGGCAATCCCGGCAACTTCGACTTCAACGGCACCGCCGGCGGATTCGCCTTCGTTCGCGACCTCGGCTGCGAGGCGGTGGGCGGCTTCCGCAGCTTGCCGGGCTCCACTGCCGACCGCTGCTTCACCAACTTCGCGCAGTTCGACAACCTGGTCGAGCCCGAGGACCGGTTCCAGATCTTCATGGACACCGAGTTCGAGCTGACCGACAGCATGACCTTGCGCCTCAACGGGCTGTGGGGGCACTCGGACACCCAGATCACGACTTCGCCGAGCTATCTGCCGACGCTGCCGCCTTCGACCAATGCCGCGGGCAGCTTCGCCGGGGTATTATTCCAGATCCCGACTTATGCGCCGGCACTGCGCGACTACTGCCGCACCTTCGGCGCTGCTGCCGGGTGCGCGACCGACGCCGCGGGCAATCCGACCCAGCCGGCGCTGGCCTTTCCGGTCCTGTTCCGTCCGCTGTTCCTCAGCGGCAACCCGCTGTTCTTCGACAGGAACGAGCGCGGATCGGCCCAATCGGACCGCGAATCCGATCAGTACTTGTTCTCGGCCGAGCTGCATAACCAGCTCAGCGACTCGCTCGATCTTACGGCGGGGCTGACCTACAGCGAGTATGACCGCCTGGTGTTCGGCACCGACTCCCTCGGCGATCTGTTCCAGAACGCCCTGGCCGGTTTCGGCGGACCGAACTGCGCTTTCGCCTCGACCGCGTCGCGCGCCGGGCTGACCGCGGCGCAACTCGCCGCGCTCGCCGGGACCAACGGCTGCACTTTCTTCAACCCGTTCTCGACCTCGATCCAGTCCAACCCGGTTACCGGGCAGGTCAATCCCAACTTCGCCGGCACGCGCAATCCGGCCGGCTTCTCGCTGACGCCCGGCGCCGGCCTGGTCAACGATCTCGACACGATCGGCACCTTCTTCCGCCAGGACCTCAACACCCGCGCGCTGACCCGGCAGTGGGTCGGCGATGTGGTCCTTTCGGGACAAAGCGGGTTCTCGCTGCCCGGCGGCGAGGTCGGCTTCGCGGTCGGCGGGCAATACCGCAAGAACTACTATGCCCGGACCTACAGCCCGATCAACAACCTCGACTTCTTCCCCTGCCCGGGCACTCCGCTCAACCCGGCCGCGACCTGCACCCCGCAAACCGGCGCGCTCGGCTTCCTCGGGACCAACCGCAACATCCGCTCCGACGCCGACGTCTGGGCGGCTTTCGCCGAGCTCCAGCTGCCGATCACCGATGCGATCCAGGCCCAGCTCTCGGCGCGGTATGAGGATTACGGCGGGGCGGTCGGCTCGACCTTCGATCCGCAGGCGCGGGTCAAGGTGATCGAAAGTGAGCCCGTTTCGGGCATCGTCACCGCGATGTTCGGCGCGACCGGCGCAGCGAATTGCGGCAATGCGGCATTCGCGTTGCTTCAACGGCGGTTTACGTTCTCAGGAGCGACTCCGGCAATGCCGAATCGAATTTGCAACATCGCCAACGTGACCAGGCTCAGAACCTTTGTAGTGAATTCCGCCGATGTCCGCACCTCGGGCCTCGACTTCCAGGCCTCAGCGCGAGATACCTTTGGCGACCTCGAGCTCGAAAGCGGCTTCGGCGGGACGTATGTCATCGAATACAAGGTCGACGACGTGACCGTCGAAGGCGTCCTAGTCCAGCCCGCGTTCGACGGGGTCGGCAAGCTCAACTTCCAGACCACCGCCTACCCGCTGCCCGAATGGAAGGGCAACGTCTACCTCCAGGGCGAATGGAGGGATCACTCGCTGCGCGTCCAGTACAACTACATCGACGGCTACACCGACCAGCGCACCACGATCTTCACCGGCGCCGCCAACGCGGGCACCCTCGCTGGCCGCGCGGTTCTGGAGGGCAAGCAGATCGACAGCTTCAAGACGGTCGATGCGACCTATCGCTTCAGGCTCGAGGACACCGGCACGACGCTCTCGGTCTCGGCGCTCAACATCTTCGACAAGGACCCGCCGTTCGCGCGGCTCGACTTCAACTACGATCCGTTCACCGCGAGTCCGCTCGGCTTCACCGCCAAGGTCGCGGTCAGCCAAGAGTTCTGATCCTCGCGAGGGCCGGGCGGGAAGGTCCCGCCCGGCGCTTGCCGCTCACCCAAGCTTGCCCCATGCTCGCCGCCGGAGGGTGAGTGGGTGCCGGCAACGATCGTCCTCGCCGCGGTGCGCGGGCGCACCGAGCGCAATCTGGTCGAACGCTGGTTCGCCGGGCGCGGGGGCGAGGCGCGGCTGTTCCTGTTCGGGCGCCAGGAGGGGCCGGCCTCCAGCGACGTCGCCCGGCTGGTCGCCTCGCTCGACAACGACGACGTCGTGCTCGCGCCGGTGCGGGTAGCCTGGCTCACCGGCAAAGATCCCGCACGCGGGGCCCGGTTGCGCGACCTGCTGACGTTCGGCGATCCGCGATTTCCTTTCGAGCGAACGAAGCGTCGGCTGGTCCGGCGCGGCGCGGCCGGACGCTGGGCCATCGTCGAGGCGCAGTCGGCCTCGCTCGCCGAACTGCGGGGTCGGTGGAAGCAGCGCACCGGCGGCGGGTTCGAGGCGGACTTCTCCGGCTTCGTCGCGCGCCAGGCCGAGCTCGCGCTCGAGCGCGCCGAAGTCGCAGTGCGCGGACGGCGCTACAAGGCGCCGCGGATCGAGCCGGGCGACGTGATGGCTTCGCCCGGCTTCCGCAAAGGCCTGGCTGGCCTCGCCGCCGAGCTTGGCCGGCCGGCTGACGAACTGCGCGCCGAAGCCGCCGGCTACCTCCACGAGCTTCGGACCGAGCGCAGCCCGTTCGTGCTCGACCGACTGATGCGCTTTTTCCGTTGGGCTTATCGCCGCGCCTACAGCGAGATCGATATAGTGCCCGAGCAGATCGAGGCGCTGCGGCAGACGATGGAGCGCTACCCCGCGTTGATCCTGCCGAGCCACAAGGCCAACCTCGACGCGCCGATCGTCGACACCGTGCTGTGGGAGCACGGCATCGCCCCGCCGACGCTGTTCGCGGGCATCAACATGAGCTTCTGGCCGATGGGCCCGCTGCTGCGCAAATCGGGGCGGATTTTCCTGCGCCGCGGGATCGGGAAGCAGCCGGTCTACCGCTTCGCGCTGCGCGAGTACCTCGCCTACATGGTCGAGCGGCGGTTCGATTTCGAATGGTTCCCCGAGGGCACCCGCTCGCGCACCGGCAAGCTGCTCCCGCCCAAGCTCGGGCTGCTGACTTACGTGGTCGACGCGTATCGCCAGGGCCGGGTCGAGGACGTGATGCTGGTCCCGGTCGCGCTGGTCTACGACCAGGTCTACGAGACCATCGACTTCATGCGCGAAGCGCGCGGCGAGGCCAAGCCGGCGGAGAGCTTCCGCTGGATGCTCGACTACCTGCGCGAGCTGCGCCGGCCCTACGGCAAGGCCTATCTGCGGTTCGCCGAGCCGCTGTCGATGCGCGCGGCGCTGGGCCCGCCCGACCCGGCGGCCGACCCGAAAACGCCCGAGGCGCTGCTGGCGATGCAGAAGCTGGCGCTCGCGGTGTCGTGGCGGACCAACCAGGTCACGCCGATCACCGGCATCGGGCTGGTCGCCTTCGCCTTGCTGGCGACCGGGGGCAGGGCGGTGCCGCGCTCGCGCCTGGAGCGCTACGCCGCCCTCGCGGTGGCCCACGCCAGGGCGCGCGGCCAGCCGCTCGCCGACAGCGGCCGGCTGGACGAGCCCGGCAAGCTCGACGCGGCGCTGGCGGCGCTGACCAGGTCAGGCGTGGTCGTGCGCCACGACGGGGCCGGCGAGCCGCTCTACGGGATCGCCGGCGACCAGCACATCGCCGCCGCGTTCTACCGCAATTCGATGCTCCACTTCGTGCTCGACCGCGCGATCGGCGAGCTCGCCGTGATGAGGGCCACCGAGGCGCAGCCAAACCAACGTGAACAGGCGTTCTTCGAAACCGCGGTGCGCCTTCGCGAGGCGCTCAAGTTCGAGTTCTTCTTCCGCGAGCGCCCCTCCTTCGAGCGCGCGCTGGGCGAGGAGATGGACCTCGTCCGCGCTGACTGGCGCGAAACACTGCGCACCGCAAGATCGCCCGAAGGCGCCTTCAAGGCGGTGTTCGGGGGGATCGGCACCGCGCATTCGGCGCTGCGCGCGTTCGTCGAGGCCTATTGGGTCGTCGCCGAGCTGCTGACCCGCGCGCCGCTCGATGCGCCGGCCGACCGCGAGGCGCTGCTGGCGGCCGCGCTCGGGCTCGGGCGGCAGTACTTGCTCGAGCAGAAGCTGCGCAATGCCGAGGCGGTCTCGCGCCCGCTCTTCGCCACCGCGCTCGACCTCGCCGCGAACCTTTGCCTGACCGAGCCCGGCCCCGAGCTCGCCGAGCGCCGCGCCGGGTTCGAACGGCGGCTGCGCAAGGCGCTGGAGACGCTGGCGACGATCGAGGCGATCACCCGCGAGACGCTGAGCGGCTAGCGCGCCGGGTGCTCGGCGAGCCAGTCGGCGGTTACTCGCAGCACTTCCTCCTGCTCGGGCTCGTTGTAGATCTCGTGGTAGAGGCCCGGCCAGATGCGGATGGTCTTGTCGGGGCTGCCGATCGCCTCGAACAGCGGCTTGGCGTCGGCCGCTCGGACGAGACGGTCTGCCCCGCCGTGCATCAGCAGGCACGGGACCTTGAGCGCCGCGACCCGCCACGGGTAGCCGCGAACCGCCTTGAACATCTCGTACAGCGTCCGCGACGGGACCCGGCCGCGAAAGACCAGCGGGTCGGCTTCGTAGGCCGCGACGACCGCGGGATCGCGGCTGACCGCGCTGCCGTCGAGCTGGATCATCCCGGCGCGCGGGGCGACGCGCGACAGCACGCTCAGCAGCAGACGTTGTGCCCGCGGCAGCCGCCCGCCGATCGCCGGGCCGCTGAGCACCAGCCCCGAAAGACGTTGCTGGTGGCCGAGCGCGTAGTTGAGCGCCAGCGAGCCGCCCATGCTGTGGCCGATCAGCTTGACCGTCGCCTGCCCGCTCTCGGCGCGGACTTTCTCGACCAGCGCATCGATGTCGGCGTCGGCCTGGGCGAAGCGTTCGATCACCGCGGTGGCGCCTTCGGAACGCCCGTGTCCGTGATGGTCGAGCGCGTGGACCGCGAAGCCCTCGCCATTGAGGAACCTTGCGACGTGCGCGTAGCGGCCCGAATGCTCGGCATAACCGTGCGCGATCACCACCTGGTCGCGCGGGTGGCCCTCCGGCAGCCAGCTCTGTGCGAATATGCGGCGACCTCTGGCGCCGGCGACAACGTGTTCAATCGCCATCGGGCCAGTTCTCCAGCGTATCGAGGAACAGCTGCCGCACTTGCGCGATATGCCGATCGATCGTTTTCGCGCTCCATTCGCCGGTCTGCACGGGTGGGAGCACCGCGATGTCCACGGTCCCGGCGCGCATCAGCTTGGCGTCGCGCCCGCCGACGTCGAGCGCATTGCGGATCACGATCGGGACGATCGGCACGCAGGCCTGCATCGCCATGTGGAACGGCCCTTTCTTGAACGGCCCCAGCGGCTCAATCATGTCGCGCACCCGTGTGCCCTCAGGCGCGACCATGATCGAATAGCCTTGCTCGATGAGGTCGGTGACCGGCTTCAGCGCCTTGGCCGCCTCGGCCGCGCCGCCACCGCTGCGCTCGACGAACGCCACCGGCATGAACTGCGCCATCATCCGGGTGATCGGGTTGGTCTTGAGCTCGACCTTGCCGACCGCGGCGAGATCGGTGCGGACCAGCGCGCCGACGAAGAACGCGTCGAAGTTGTTGCGGTGGTTGAACACGAACACCGCCGGGCGCTGCGCCCACAGGTTCTTCTTGCCCGTGACGTTGAGCTTGACGTTCGAGGCGAGCAGCACCGAATCCGCCCAGGCGGGGAGCGCGAGGTTGGCGCCGGCGCGCTTGTCGCGGGTCAGCATCCCCCAGGCGAAGCCGGTGTAGAGCAGCGGCATTAGGCTGAACAAGCCGGTGGCGAAGCGGGTCATCAGCTCGGGCGTGGTCCGACCCCGGCTCGAATGGCGCAGCACCCCCCAGCCGTGCGCCTTGGCCGCGGCGGAAAGCGCACGGCCCGGGTTGGTCGGCACCGGATGACCGACAGCCTCCATCAACCCGATCTCCTCGTCGCCGTCGGCGTAGAACCAGGTGTCGGTCAGCTTGGCCCGGCGCTTCCGGACGAACGCGCGGACCGCCGCTTCCTTGCCCGGGCCCCACATCTGCGGTTCGAGCAATCTGCCCGTAAGCACGCCATCCTCGGATTCGCAGATCGAGGTCATCACATGCTCGACGCCGAGGAAGCGCGCGGTCGGCTCGACCTGGAAGCGCGTCGCCGAGCTGGCGATGGCGATGGTGTGCCCGGCCTTGCGGTGCGCCATCAGGATCGCGACCATCTCGGGATAGACCCGGTCGGACAGCGCCTTGTCGAAAATCTTCTCGCCGAGCGTTTCTAACGCCTCTTCGCGCTTGCCCTTCCACTTCGCGATCGCCCGACCCAGCAGCTCCTGCATCTCGATCGCGCCCGCGACCGAGCGCGCCACCGCGGTCATCGCCTCGGCCATGTCGAGCGGGCCGAACTCGGCGCGGCGGAGCTGCGCCTGGAAGAAGGCGTTGGCCGAATAGCCGGCGATCAGCGTGCCGTCGAAATCGAACACCGCGGTCGTCTTCGGCCCTTGCGGACCGCTCTCGATGCGGCGGACGACCTCGGCGACGGTCAGCTTTCCCGCGTGACGGCGCGCGACGGACGCCTCGGCCAGCGCTTCGGCGGCGTCTTCGCGCGCCTCGGCTTGCGCAGCCGGGCTGGGACCGGTCGTGTCGCCCGTCGCCCTCGCTCGCTGCATGTCCAGCCCCCGTTGCGCGCGCGATATTGGAGCAGCCTTCGCCCTGGCGGGCAAGCCGGAACGGTCCGACCGCGCGCCTTTCAAAAAGGGGGGAGACGGCGGCAGGCGACGCGCTAAGAGGGGGGCGAATGGAACCCGGCTCGCACTCGGCCTCGGTCTGGCGCTACGCCCGCGCGACCCGGGCGCACGTGATCGTCGATGCCGAGGAATACTTCGCAAGGATGCGCCAGGCGATGCTCGCCGCCGAGCACCGGATCATGCTGATCGGCTGGGACTTCGACACCCGCATCGACTTGTGCCGGCGCGAGCCGGGCTATCGCCGCCCGCCCGGCGACCCGCCCGACCGGCTCGGCGACTTCATGCTCTGGCTGGCCAAGCGCAAGCCGAACCTCGAGATCCGCGTGCTCAAGTGGAACATCGGCGCGCTCAAGATGCTGGTCCGCGGGTCGATGCCGGTCGACTTGTTGCGCTGGTGGATGACTCCCCAGATCGACTTCAAGTTCGACGGCGCGCACCCGGTGGGCTGCAGCCACCACCAGAAGATCGTGGTGATCGACGATTGCTTCGCGGTCTGCGGCGGAATCGACATGACCGGCGACCGCTGGGACACCTCCGAGCACATCGAGAACGACGAACGGCGCCGCCGTCCGACCGGCGCGCGCTATGGCCCGTGGCACGACGCGACGATGGCGCTGGAGGGCGAGGCGGCGGCCGCGCTCGGCGAGTACGGCCGGGAGCGCTGGGTCCAGGCCGGCGGCAAGGAGATGGCGCCGTGCCCCCCGCGCCAAGGCACGCCCTGGCCCGAGGAGCTCGACGCCGAATTCGAGGCGGTCGACATCGGCATGGCCCGCACCCGCTCGCAATACGAGGCGATCGTCGAGACGCGCGAGATCGAGGCGCTGTTCGTCGAGCAGATTGCCCGCGCCAGGCGCTTCATCTACGCCGAAAGCCAGTACTTCGCTTCGCGCAAGATCGCCGAGGCGATCACGCTGCGGATGTCCGAGACCGATCCGCCCGAGATCGTGCTGGTCAATCCCGAGACCTCCGACGGCTGGCTCGAGCAGACCGCGATGGACGGCGCGCGCACCCGGCTGCTCCACGCCATCCGCGACCGCGACCACGCCAAGCGCTTCAGCCTGTGGTGCCCCTATGGAGCCAAAGGCACGCCGATCTATGTCCACGCCAAGATCATCATCGTCGATGACGAGGTGTTGCGCGTCGGATCGGCCAACCTCAACAACCGCTCGATGGGGCTCGACAGCGAGTTCGACGTGTTCATTGATGCGGCTCGGTCGGGCGGCGACCGGGCGCGCGAGGCGATCGCGGGCTTGCGCCACACGCTGCTCGCCGAACACAGCGGCCTCGAGCTCGACGCGGTGGCGGCGCTGCTCGAGCAGAACGGCTCGATGGCGGGCATGCTCGACGCTGCGCCGAAAGGCGGGAAATGCCTGCGCCGCTTCGAAATCCGCCCGCTGACCGAGGCCGAGCAGGACATCGCCGACAACGAGGCGCTCGATCCGGAACGGCCCGAGGAAATGCTGTCTTTCTACAAGCGCGGCGGGCTATTCCGCTCGGCGATTCTGCGCCGGCCGGCGTGAGCCAAGACAAAGGGAACCGCGAATGAGCAGCCTGGTCGGCCCGGACGAGGACGTCGAGGACGGCAAGCCGCCGGTCCCCGACGACGTGCAGGACGCGATCCGCACGCTGATCAGCTGGGCCGGCGACGATCCCGCGCGCGAGGGCCTGCTCGACACGCCCAAGCGCGTCGCCCGGGCGTGGAAGGAATATTGCCTCGGCTACGGCGAGGACCCGGCGAGCCACCTGAGCCGGGTGTTCGAGGAAGTCGGCGGCTACGACGAACTGGTGCTGCTCAAGGACATTCCCTTCCAGTCGCACTGCGAGCATCACATGGCGCCGATCATCGGCAAGGCTTCGATCGCCTACATGCCGACCAGCAAGGTGGTGGGCATCTCCAAGCTCGCCCGCGTGCTCCACGCCTTCGCCCGGCGCTTGCAGGTCCAGGAACGGCTGACCGCCGAAGTAGCCCACTGCATCCAAGATCATCTGAGGCCGCACGGCGTGGCGGTGGTGATCGAGGCTGCGCACAGCTGCATGACCGCGCGCGGGGTGCGCACGCCGGGGGTGACGATGGTCACCAGCAAATTGCTCGGCTGCTTCCTCGACGACGAGCGCAGCCGCAGCGAAGTGCTGCGGTTGATGGGGTATTGAGCGATGGTCGACGCGGAAGCGCCCTGGCACGCGCACGTCTATTATGACGACGCCCAGCGCGCCGCCGCCGAGGCGCTGCGCGAGCGGCTGATCGCCCTCACCGCTGCGGGCTCCGAGCCGAGAATGCTCTACGTCGGCCGGATGGCGGAAGGACCGATCGGACCGCATCCCCTGCCGCAGTTCGAGAGCCACTTCGCCGGGCGCTGGCGCGATGCCATCGTCGCGATGATCGAGGCGACCGGACTGCGCGCGCTGGTCCACCCGCTGACCGACGACGATCTCGCCGATCACACGACGCTCGCGCACTGGGTCGGCGAGCCGCTCGCGCTCGACTTGACCGTTCTCGACCCGCCCGGCGCGAACCAGGGCGCGGCGCGGTTCGGGACCAGCGACTTTTGAGGGAGGCAGGCATGGCGGTGACGGGAATGGGCGGGTACTTCTTTCGGGCGAGGGACCCGGAAGGACTCAAGGCCTGGTATCGCGACAGGCTCGGCGTGGGCGGCGGGATGGGCGCCGATCCGGTCACCGGCGAGAGCAACGAATGGGTCTGGCAATGCGAGGCCGGGCCGATGGTGTTCGAGCCCCGATCGAGCTGTGGGAGCCGGCGGCAAAGGGCTAGCTCAGAGCACCAGTTGTGTCTGCGTGACCAACGCGACGTTCCGGCCGTCGCTGCGAGTGATCTTGGTCTGCCACACCGACAAGCGCTTGCCTACCTGAACTGGGATCGTCTCGCCGGTGACCGTATCGCCTTCGCGCGCAGGCCCCAGAAAGCTGGTCTTGCTTTCGATCGTAGTGGTGCCGCCGGCTCCCTCGGGCAGGCTCATGACCGCGCCGATCGCGCCGAGCGCATCGGCGAAGGCCATGATCGCCCCGCCGTGCAGGATGCCGCCAACGGTGCAAAGGTCGGGACGGACGACGAGTGTGCCGACGACGCGATCCTCGGCGGCGCCGGTCACCGCGACGCCCATGAGCTTGGAAAACGGCATCCGTGCTGAAGGATCGGACATGGCTTCGCCCCTTGAATCAGACCGGCAGACCCCAGCGCCGACCGGCTCCCAGCAGCACGAGGTAGCCTGCCATCGCGACGATGCATCCGGCGACGAGTGCCGGGGCAAACGCGATCCCGCGCCTGAGGAGCCATGACAGAGCCGCGAACGAAGGCAGGGCGGCGACCACATAAAGCGCGGTGCCGGCGACGAAGTCGGCCGCGCGCGCCGGGTCGTGGGTGTCTCGCCACAGCCAGACCAACGCGATGAGCGTGGTGAGCGGCAGCGAGGCGATCAGCCCGCCCCAGCCGGGATTGCGGCGGGCGACCTCGGATGCCAGCGCGATCAGCACGCCCGAGACGAGCGCCTTGATCGCAAGTTGGCCCCACATCGCGTTCAGAGCTGCTCGAGCATGTGCTCGGCGCTGCTGACCTTGAAGTCGCCGGGGGCCTCGACGTTGAGCTGCTCGACCTTGCCGTCGTTGACCACCATCGAGAACCGCTGGCCGCGGTGGCCCATCCCGAACTGGCCGAAATCGGCGTCGAGCCCGAGCGCCTTGACGAACTCGGCGTTGCCGTCGGCGAGCATGGTGATGTCGTCCGAGCCGCTCGCGCTGTTCCAGGCCCCGAGCACGAAGGCATCGTTGACCGCGGTCGCGGCGATCTCGTCGATGCCCTTCGACTTCAGGTCCTGCGCCTTGTCGACGAACCCGGGAAGATGCCGCGCCGAGCAAGTCGGAGTGAACGCGCCTGGCACCGAGAACAACGCGACGCGGCGGCCCTTGAAGAACTCGCTCGCCTGGACCGGCTGCGGACCCTCGGCGGTCGCCTTGATCAGCTTCACGTCGGGGATGGGGTCGCCTACCGCAATCGTCATGGTGCCTGTCCTCGGGATTCTTCAGCGTGGAGGGCGGTTCTGGTAGGACCCAAGCGAGGCGCGCGCAACCGTTCGTCGACGCTGCTAAGGGTTAATAGCGCTTCACCCTCGATGTTGAAAATCCGGTAAACCCGCGGCGCGATGGTGACGCCCGCGGACCGGGTGCTCTGGGGAGTGGGTTCGCGGAAGATCGGGGTCACCGGAAATCCCTGCGCCGCGTTCGCGCGGCAGGAGCATGGGATATAAAGATATCTTTATATTTGATTCCGCCGGGGGGAGCGGCTAAGGGCGGCGCATTCGCAAGAGTGCGTCGCCCTGACGCGTCCGGGCTGGACGCGGGGCAGCGCGCGGACCGTCCTTCGATCCAGGAGACTTCCCCCGTGGCCCCTCATTCAGCAGCGGCTGGCGTCCTCGACGCCGCCCAGAAAACCGCCGCGCCCGATCACGTCGTCGCCGACCTCGCCCTCGCCGACTTCGGCCGCGCCGAGATCGCCATTGCCGAGACCGAGATGCCCGGCCTGATGGCGGTGCGCGAGGAGTACGGCGCCGCTCAGCCATTGATTGGCGCGCGGATCACCGGCTCCTTGCACATGACGATCCAGACCGCGGTGCTGATCGAAACGCTGACCGCGCTCGGCGCCGAAGTCCGCTGGGCGACCTGCAACATCTTCTCGACCCAGGATCACGCCGCGGCGGCGATCGCCGCAACCGGCATTCCGGTGTTCGCGGTCAAGGGCGAGGGCCTGGCCGATTACTGGGATTACGTCGGCCGCATCTTCGACTGGTCGAGCGAGGGCGACCCCGACCGCACCGCCAACCTGATCCTCGACGACGGCGGCGATGCGACGATGTTTGCGCTGTGGGGCGCGCGGCTCGAAGCGGGCGAGACGCTGCTCGAGCCCGCCAGCGCCGAGGAGATCGAGTTCCAGCGCGCGCTCAAGGCCTTCGTCAAGGCCCGGCCGGGCTACCTCACCGCCTCGGTGCGCAACATCAAGGGCGTGTCGGAGGAGACCACCACCGGGGTCCATCGGCTCTACGCGCTGGCGAAGGTCGGCAAGCTCCCGTTCCCGGCGATCAACGTCAACGACAGCGTCACCAAGTCGAAGTTCGACAACCTCTACGGCTGCAAGGAATCGCTGGTCGACGCGATCCGCCGCGCGACCGACGTGATGCTCGCCGGCAAGGTCGCCTGCGTCGCCGGGTTCGGCGACGTCGGCAAGGGCTCGGCGCAGTCGCTGCGCAACGGCGGCGCCCGGGTGCTGATCACCGAGGTCGACCCGATCTGCGCGCTCCAGGCGGCGATGGAAGGCCATGAGGTGGTGACGATGGAGGAGGCGGTGAAGCGCGCCGATATCTTCGTCACCGCGACCGGCAACATGGACGTGATCACGCTCGACCACATGCGGGCGATGAAGAACATGGCGATCGTCTGCAACATCGGCCACTTCGACAGCGAGATCCAGATCGGAGCCCTCGCCAATATGAAGTGGACGGAGGTCAAGCCGCAGGTCGATGAGGTCGAATTCCCCGACGGCAAGAAGATCATCGTCCTTTCCAAGGGTCGCCTGGTGAACCTTGGCAATGCAACTGGCCACCCGAGCTTCGTGATGAGCTCGTCATTCACCAACCAGGTGCTTGCGCAGATCGGGTCGACCTCGGTGATCAGCACCCGGGCGCCGCCGTTGCGCAGCGACTGCGCCGAGCCCTTGCCGACATCGCCGAACCCGGCGACGACCGCGACCTTGCCGGCGAGCATCACGTCGGTCGCGCGGCGGATCGCATCGACCAGGCTCTCGCGGCATCCGTAGAGGTTGTCGAACTTCGACTTGGTGACGCTGTCGTTGACGTTGATCGCCGGGAACGGGAGCTTGCCCTGCTTGGCAAGGTCATAGAGCCGGTGGACTCCGGTCGTCGTCTCTTCCGAGACGCCTTTCATGGTCTCGACCGTCTTGGTGAGATAGCCGGGGCGCTCCTTGAGGAAGCGGCGTAGCGTGGCGACGAAAATCTCCTCTTCCTCGTTCGACGGCTCGAACAGCTCTTCGCCCTGCTCGACGCGATGGCCCCACAGGACGAACATCGTCGCATCGCCGCCGTCGTCGAGGATCAGGTTGGCGGTCGTGTCGGGGCCCCAGTCGAAGACTCGGGTGACGTAGTTCCAATAATCCTCGAGCGTTTCGCCCTTGACCGCGAACACCGGAATGCCGCCCGCGGCGATTGCCGCCGCCGCATGGTCCTGAGTCGAGAAGATGTTGCAGCTTGTCCAGCGCACCTCGGCGCCGAGCGCGATCAGGGTCTCGATGAGGACGGCGGTCTGGATCGTCATGTGGAGCGAGCCGGTGATCCGAGCCCCCTTCAGCGGCTTCGACTCGCCATATTCGTCGCGCAGCGCCATCAGGCC
>JAIVIY010000157.1 GCA_020200285.1 Novosphingobium sp.
CGCTTGAGCACGGTCACGTCGCTCAGCGGATCGCCCGTAACCGCGATGATGTCCGCGCTCTTGCCCGGCTCGATCGTGCCGATCTCGCCGGCCAGCCCGAGCAGCTCGGCGGCGTTGACCGTGGCGGCCTGGAGCGCGGTGACGGGGGTCATCCCGTTGGCGACCATCAGCTCGAACTCGTCGGCGTTGCGGCCGTGCTTGGAGACCCCGGCGTCGGTGCCGAAGGCGATCCGCACGCCGCGCGGGACCAACGTCCGCAGGCTCTGCCCGGTGATCGAGATGCGCCACTTGATCTTCTCGAGAACGTCGGGGGCGTAAGCCTCGGGATTGGCGGCGAGGCGCTCCTTGTAGCCGTTCACGGTCGACAGCGTCGGCACGTACCAGGTCTTGGCCCTGGCCCACTGGTTGACCAGCTCGGGGGTGAGGATCGTGCCGTGCTCGATCGAATCCGCGCCCGCAGCGATCGCCAGCGCGATGCCGTCGGCGCCGTGGGCGTGGACCGCGACCTTCTTGCCGAACATGTGCGCGGTCTCGACGATCGCGCGCGCCTCGTCCTCGAACATCTGCCGCCCCAGCCCCGCTCCGATGCGGCTGTTGACCCCGCCGGTCGAGGCGAACTTGATCACGTCGGCGCCGCGCGCGATCTGCAGCCGCGCCGCGCGGCGGCAATCCTCGGCGCCGTTGCAGGTGTTGCCCGCGGCGGCGAACATCGGCCGCAGCTCGTCGCGGAAGCCGAGGCTGCCGTCCATGTGCCCCGAGGTGCCCGAGATCGAATTGCCGGCATCGACGATCCGCGGGCCCATGACCTTGCCCGCGGCGACCGCGTCTCGCAGCGCGAGGACCGCGCCGTCCCCGTCGCCGAGGTTGCGCACCGTGGTGAAGCCCGCGCGCAGCGTCTTCATCCCGTTGACCTGGGCGTTGAACGCCTGCGCCGCGGGGCTCAGCGTCAGTTCCTCGAGCTGTCCGGCGATCCCGCCGGTGTCGCTGGTCAGGTGGACATGGCTGTCGATAAGTCCGGGGAGAACGGTCTTGTCGGAGAGGTCGAGCACACGCGCGTCGGCGCGGTCGGGGGCGACTATCCCGTCGCGCACCGCGACGATGCGGTCCTGCTCGACGACGATCGTCGACGGCCCGCGCGGCGGCTGGCCAGGTTTGTCGATCAGCCTCCCGGCGTGGATCCACGTCTGCTGGGCGGCGAGCGGCGCGGAGATGACGGCTGCGGCGAGGACGGCTATGGCGGAGGAGGCTCTCATGGCGCGCGACACTACGGCGTAAGCCGGGCGTGACAAGCCCATCCCTGCCTCTTCCTCGTACCCCTTCGTCACCCCGCGGGCTGATTTTCAGCAGGTCGGCCACTTCCCCGTGTTCGCAATCCGTTCTATCCGAGCGCGGTGAGCGACGCCCTCGCCCTTCCCGCGCTTCACGCCAGCCATGGCGGCGCGTGGCTACGCGCCGCGCATGGCGAAACTCGCACTCTCGGCAAGGGCGAGGCGATCATGGCCGCGGCGGACACGCCGCTGCTGCTGCTCAACGCGCCGCTGGTCGCCTCGCGGCTCGGCTATCCGGACCTGTCGGGGCTCGACCTGCTCGAGCTCTACGCGTTCGTCCACCCGGCCCGGTTCGTGGTGCCGACTCCCAAGGGGCTGGCCCACGCGCTGGGGCTCGACGAGCCCGATGCCGACCACGCCGTCCCCGAGTTCCTCCAGCGCGCGGGCGCAGCCCTGCTCGAGGCCTGCCGCAATCCCGCCTGGCCCGAGCGCGAGGGGGCGTGGAGCGTGCTCCAGTCGCTCGCCCGGCTGCGCTGGCCGTGGGCCGGGCCGCTCGCGCAAGTCGTCGCCCGGCCCGAGCGCGCCGAGCGCTGGCTGTTCGCGCGGCTGCCCGAATGGGAGGAAGCGCCCGAACGCGCGCAGCCCGCGCAAGTCGTGCTCGGCAGCGAAGACGTCGAGCTCCGCCTCGCCCGGCTGCTCGGCAACGACGCCGAGGAGCGCCCCGGCCAGCGCGACTACGCCCGCGCCGCGGGGCAAGTCTTCGCCCCGCGCGGGCGCGAGCGCGCGCCGCACGTGCTGCTCGCCCAGGCCGGGACCGGGATCGGCAAGACGCTCGGCTACCTCGCCCCGGCCGCGTTGTGGAGCGAGAAGGCGCAAGGCGGGGTGTGGGTCTCGACCTTCACCAAGGCGCTGCAGCGGCAGTTGCGGCGCGAGAGCGCGCTGGCCTTCCCGCCGATCGACGGGGAGAAGCCGCGCGTCGTGGTCCGCAAAGGGCGTGAGAACTACTTGTGCCTCCTGAATCTCGAGGACGCGCTTCAGGGCGGCTTCGGCGGGCGCGCCGCGGTGCTCGCCCAGCTCGTCGCGCGCTGGGCCGCCTACAGCCAGGACGGCGACATGATCGGCGGCGACTTGCCGGGCTGGCTCGGCACATTGTTTCGCCAGCGCGGGCTTCGCGCGCTGACCGACCAGCGCGGCGAGTGCGTCTACGCCGGCTGCCCGCACTACCGCAAGTGCTTCATCGAGCGCAGCGTGCGGGCTTCGGCGCAAGCCGACCTGGTCATCGCCAACCACGCGCTGGTGATGGTCAACGCCGCGCGCGGGCGCGAGGGCGCCGGCAAGCCGACCCGTTTGCTGTTCGACGAGGGTCACCACGTGTTCGACGCCGCGGACTCGACCTTCGCCGCGGCGCTCACCGGGGCCGAGGCGATCGAGCTCAGGCGCTGGGTGGTCGGACCCGAGGGCGGGCGGTCCAAAGGCCGCCGCCGCGGCCTCTCGGCGCGGCTGGCCGATCTGGCCAGCTACGACGAGGACGGCGCGCGGGCGATCGAGCAGGCGCGCGAGGCGGCCGAGGCGCTCCCCGCCGACGGCTGGCTCGCCCGGATCGGCGAAGGCGCGCCGTCGGGACCGCTCGAGGCGCTGCTCGCCGCGGTCCGCGCGACGGTCTATGCGCGCGACGAGAGCGGCGGCAACGAGGCCGGCTATGGCCTCGAGACCGAGGCCGCGCACCTCGACGGCTCGTTCGTCGAGCTCGCCGGCCAGGCGCAGGCCGACCCACCTCGGCATCGACCCGCGCCGCGCCGAGGCCGAGAGCCCGTTCGACTACGCAACCCAGGCCGAAGTGCTGATCGTCACCGACGTGCCCAAGGGCGACATCCCGCAGCTCGCCGCCGCCTACGGCCGGCTGATCGAGGCGGCGGGCGGCGGCGCATTGGGCCTGTTCACCGCGATCCGCCGGCTGCGCGCGGTCTATGGCCGGATCGCCGACCGCCTCGCCCGCGCCGGGCTGCCGCTCTACGCTCAGCACGTCGACCCGATCGACACCGGCACGCTGGTCGACATCTTTCGCGACGATCCGCGCGCTTCGCTGCTCGGCACCGACGCGCTGCGCGACGGGGTCGACGTCCCCGGCCACTCGCTGCGGCTGGTGGTGATGGAGCAGGTCCCGTGGCCCAAGCCCTCGATCCTCCACCGCGCCCGGCGCGCGGCAGCCAATAAGGATGGGGGCGGCGGCAGCGCTTACGACGACGCGATGATCCGCGCGCGGCTCGCGCAGGCGTTCGGCCGGCTGATTCGCCGCGCCGACGATCACGGCCATTTCGTGGTGCTGTCGGCGGCGTTTCCCAGCCGCCTGCTGCGCGCCTTCCCGCCGGGCGCGCCGGTACGCCGGGTCACGCTCGACGAGGCTTTACAAAGCGTCGCCGTGGGTGTTTCTCGGCAAGCCACGCAGCGGGAGGATGCGGCCTGAAGACGCTCGGTCTCTTCCGCCACGCCAAGTCCGACTGGGGCGATCCGCGCGCGCGCGATTTCGACCGGCCGCTGAACGCGCGCGGCGAGCAGGGCGCGGTGCTGATGGGCCGCCATATTCGCGAGTTCGGCCTCCGCTTCGACCGAGTGCTCGCCTCGCCGGCGGCGCGGGTGTCCGAGACGGTCGAGCTCGCCAGCAAGGCCTTCGGGCGCAGCTTTCCGGTCGAATGGGACCGGCGCATCTACCTTGCCAGCTCGGCGACGCTGCTCGACGTGCTTCACGGGCTCGATGGCGATCCCGCGGCCGTGCTGATGGTTGGCCACAACCCGGGGCTCGAGGACCTGATCTTCGACCTCGTGCCCGACGACGGCTCCTCGCCGTTGCGCGACGAGGTCGAGGTCAAGTTTCCCACTGCGTCGTTCGCGGTGCTCGAGCTGCCGGTCGAAGCATGGGGCGAGGTCGCCGAGGGCAGCGCGCGCTTCACCCACCTCACCCGCCCGCGCGACCTCGACCCGAGCCTGGGCCCGGAGCTGGTGAGCTGAGCGAGCCCACCTGGAACTTCGCGATCGACCGCGGCGGGACGTTCACCGACGTGGTGGCGCGCGCCGCGGACGGGCGCGAGCGGGTGGTGAAATTATTGTCCGAAGCGCCGGGGCACTACGCCGACGCGGCGACGGAGGGGGTGCGCCGCGTGCTCGACGCGGAAGGCGGCGCGCTCGGCGAGGTGCGGATGGGGACCACGGTCGCCACCAACGCGCTGCTCGAGCGCAAGGGCGAGCGCTGCGCGCTGGCGATCACCGCGGGCTTCGCCGACGCGCTGCGGATCGGCACCCAGGCGCGCCCGGACATCTTCGCCCGGCATATCGTCCTGCCCGAGCAACTCTATGAAACCGTGGTCGAAATCGACGAGCGCGTCGGCGCCGACGGCGAGCTCGTCCGTCCGCTCGACGAAGCCGCCGCGCGCCCCGCGTTGACCGATCTGCGCGCCGACGGCGTCGACGCGCTGGCGATCGTGCTGATGCACGGCTGGCGGTTTCCGGAACACGAGGCGCGGGTTGCGGCAATCGCCCGCGAGCTCGGCTTCGCGCAAGTCTCGGTCAGCCACGAGGTCGCGCCGCTGATCAAGCTGGTCCCGCGCGGCGACACCACCGTGGTCGACGCCTACCTCTCGCCGGTGCTGCGCCGCTACGTCGAACAAGTCCGCGTGGGGCTGGGCGGCGACGCCCCGCTCCACTTCATGCAGTCGAACGGCGGGTTGGCCGAAGCCAGCGCCTTCCGCGGCAAGGACGCGGTGCTTTCCTCGCACTATGCCGGCGCTTACGAGCTCGCCGAGGAAAGCGCCGTCGCCGGCGTCCGGCTGCGCGCGCCGATGATGCAGATCCACACCGTCGCCGCGGGCGGCGGATCGGTCTGCCGGTTCGACGGGATGCGCTTTCGCGTCGGCCCGGAGAGCGCCGGGGCGGACCCAGGCCCGGCCTGCTATGGCAGAGGCGGGCCGCTGACCGTCACTGACTGCAACCTCGCGCTCGGCCGGATCGATCCGGAGAGCTTCCCCAAAGTCTTCGGACCCCGCGGCGACGCTCCGCTCGATCGGTCCGCGGCGCTGGCGCGGCTCGAAGCCGTCGCCGCGGCCTGCGGCAAGCCGGAGCGCGAGGTGGCCGAAGGGTTCCTCGCCATCGCGACCGACAACATGGCCAATGCGATCCGCAAGATCTCGATCCAGCGGGGCCATGACGTCACCCGCTACACGCTCGCCTGCTTCGGCGGCGCGGGCGGCCAGCACGCTTGCGCGGTGGCCGACGCGCTGGGGATCGAAAGAATTCTCGTCCACCCTCTCGCCGGAGTGCTGTCCGCGCACGGCATCGGCCTCGCCCCGGTCAAGGCAATCCGCGAGCGCAGCTGGCTGCGCCCGGCGAGCGAGGATTTTTCCGAACCGCTCGGCGAGCTTGAGCGAGCGGCGCGGGGCGTGCTCGCGGCGCAAGGACTGCGTGACGTCACGCTCGACCGCCGCGCCCGACTGCGACTGGCGGGCAGCGACAGCACGATCGAGCTGCCGCTGGAACCACTCGCGACGCTGGCGGAACGGTTTGCCGAGCTGCATCGCCGGAGGTTCGGCTATGTCGCGGACGAGGAGCCGGTGCTCGACACGCTGATCGTCGAGGCTGCCAGCACCTCCCCGGAACGGGGAGGGGGACCATCGACGCGGAGCGGAGATGGTGGACGGGTTCTTGCTGAGAGACAAAACCCCTCCACCGCTCCCCCTCCCCGTTCCGGAGAGGTGCTAATTGGCCCCACGCTGATCTTCGAGCCGACCTCGACGATCGTCGTCGAGCCCGGCTGGCGCGCGGTCCGCGCCGACGATGGAACGCTGGTCCTGACCCGCGCCGCCCCGCTCCGCCGCGCCCGCGCGATCGGCAATGCCGACATCGGCGGGATCGCGCCGGGGTCGATGCCCCCCGACAGCCGGACGATCCACGACGAGGGCGTGCTGATCGACGACGCGCTGCTGGTCGACGAGGGTCGTTTCCGCGAGCCTGAAATCCGCGCGCTGCTGGCGTCCGGGGCGCACCCGGCGCGCAATCCCGACCGCAACCTCGCCGACTTGCGCGCCCAGCTCGCCGCCTGCACCCGTGGCGCCGAGATGCTGGCGCAGACCGCGCGCGAAGTCGGGCCTGAGGTGGTCGAGGCCTACATGCGCCACGTCCTCGCCAACGCCGAGGAATCGGTCCGCCGGCTGCTCGGCCGCCTCGACGATGGCGAGTTCGCATACGAGATGGATAACGGTGCGCAAGTCGCTGTTTCGATTACAATCGACAAGGCGGCGCGCTCGGCGGTGTTCGACTTCGCGGGGACCTCGCCGCAACTCGCCGACAACTTCAACGCGCCGCGCGCGATCGTCCGCGCCGCCGCGCTCTATGTCGTGCGGACCCTGATCGACGACGCGATCCCGATGAACGACGGCTGCCTGCGGCCGGTCGAGCTGCGCGTGCCGGATGGCTCGATGCTCTCGCCCGAGTTCCCCGCGGCGGTGGTCGCGGGCAACGTCGAGACCAGTCAGGCGGTGACCGACGCGCTGTTCGCCGCGACCGGCAGGCTCGCCCCGAGCCAGGGAACGATGAACAATTTCACCTTCGGCAACGCCCGCCATCAGTACTACGAGACGATCTGCGGCGGCTCGGGCGCCGGGCCCGACCACGACGGGACCAGCGCGGTGCAGACGCACATGACCAACAGCCGGCTGACCGATCCCGAGATCCTCGAGACGCGGCTGCCGGTGCGGGTCGAAGCGTTCGCGATTCGCCACGGATCGGGCGGCGCGGGATTGCATCGCGGCGGCGACGGGGTGGTCCGCAAGGTCCGCTTCCTCGAGCCGATGCAGGCGCAAATCCTCGCCAACCGCCGCCGCCTGCCCCCGCGCGGGATTTGCGGCGGCGGCGACGCGGTGCCCGGTTGCAACTGGGTCGAGCGCGCGGACGGGACGCGCGTCGAACTGGCGGCGACCGGATGTGCCTTGGTCGAACCGGGCGACGCGTTCGTGATCGAAACACCGGGCGGCGGCGGGTGGGGCAAGGCCGGCGCGTGGCCTTCGACAAGCTCAGGCTGAGCGGATTTGGCATTGCAGTTGCAGAGAGAAGCCCGCTCATGCTGAGCTTGTCGAAGCACGCGCGCCCACGCTAGCCCAAGGAACCCAATGACCTGGCTTCCGCTCCTCGGCATCCTCATCGTCGTCGCCGGCTTCGCGCTGCGGCTCAATCCGATGCCGGTGGTGGTCGCGGCGGGGCTCGCCACCGGGCTACTCGCCGGGATGGGACCGGTCGAGGTGATCGCCGCGTTCGGCAAGGCGTTCAACGACAACCGGATCATCGCCATCGTCTGGGTGGTGCTGCCGGTGATCGGGCTGCTCGAGCGCTACGGGCTGCAGCAGCGCGCAGCGGCGGTGATCCGCGGCTTCAAGGGCGCGACCACGGGCAAATTGCTGCTGCTCTACCTCGCCTATCGCCAGATCACCGCGGCGGTCGGGCTGCATTCGACCGCCGGCCATCCGCAGACCGTGCGCCCGCTGGTCGCGCCGATGGCGCTCGCCGCCGCCGGCGATCCGCCGCCCGAGGAAGCCGAGAAGATCAAGGCGATGACCGCGGCGACCGACAACGTCGGGCTGTTCTTCGGCGAGGACGTGTTCTTCGCGATCGGCTCGATCGTGCTGATCCAGCAGGTGCTCGCCGCCGAAGGCTACGCGCTGACCCCGCTGGAGCTGGCGCTGTGGGCGATCCCCAGCGCGATCGCCGCGTTCGTCATCCATGGAGCGCGGTTGTGGTGGTGGGACCGGCGGAGGCGCGCCGCATGATCACTCTCACCTGGCTCTACGTTCCCGCCGGCCTGTTGTTCGCGGGCGTCGCTCTGCGCTCGGCGCTCGACCGGAGCAATGCGAAGCGCTTCGGCAACGCCGCGTTCTGGGGGCTGATGGCGCTGAGCCTGCTCGCCGGCGACCTCATCGGCGACTTCGGCAACGGGCTGCTGGTGCTGGGCCTCGCCGCGCTCGCCGGGTTCGGCTTGGTCGGCCGCGGCCATCCCGCGACCACGACCGAGCCCGAGCGCGAGGCTTTCTCCCAGAGGCTCGGCAACCGGCTGTTCCTGCCCGCGCTGGTCATCCCCGCGGTCGCGCTCGTCGGAACCCTGGCATGGAGCTACACCCCGCTGGGCGCGACCGGGTGGATCGAGCCCAAGCGCGAGACCTACGTGTTCCTCGTGCTCGGCGTACTGCTCGCGCTTGGCGTGATCTTCGCCTGGCTGCGCCCGCCCGCACTCGCCCCGGTCGAGGAAGGCCGCCGACTGCTCGACGCGATCGGCTGGGCGGCGGTGCTGCCGCAGCTGCTCGCCGCGCTTGGCGCGGTGTTCGCCGCGGCCGGGGTCGGCGAGATCGTCGGCGCGGGCGTGCGCAGCGTGATCCCCGAGGGCAGCGTGTTCCTCACCGTCTGCGTCTTCGCATTGGGGATGGCGGGGTTCACGATGATCATGGGCAACGCCTTCGCCGCGTTCCCGGTGATGGCCGCGGCGATCGGCGTGCCGCTGCTGATCGCGGACTATGGCGGCGACCCGGCGGTGATCGGCGCGGTGGGAATGCTCGCGGGCTTCTGCGGGACGCTGATGACGCCGATGGCGGCCAACTTCAACCTGGTCCCGGCCGCGCTGCTCGAATTGAAAGACCAATACGGGGTGATCCGCGCGCAGATCCCCACCGCGCTGCCGCTGCTCGCCGCCCAGATCGCGATCCTCTACCTGTTCGCGGGGCTGATGTGAGGCTCGATGCCGCGCTGGCGGGCCACATGGCGCGGATCGCGCTGGGCCACGTCGCGCGCGAATATCCGCACAAGCTCGACCACGTGCTCGATGGCGACGCCGACGCGCTGCCGCCGCGCATCCTGCACCCGGCGTTCTTCGGCAGCTTCGACTGGCACAGCTGCGTCCACGGGTGGTGGACGCTGCTGACGCTGCGCAGGCTGTTCCCGGAGATGCCCGAGGCCGCCGAGATCGCCGCGTTTGCCGACGCGACGTTCACCGCGGACAAGATCGCGGTCGAGCTCGCCTACCTCGACCGGCCCTCCTCTCGCGGCTTCGAGCGGCCATACGGCTGGGCGTGGCTGCTGATGCTCCACCTCGAGGCAACGCGACACGGCGAGCGATGGGGCGCGAACCTCGAACCGCTCGCCCGCGCCTTCGCCGCGCGCTGGCGCGACTACGGGGCCATCCTGACCTACCCGATCCGCACCGGCACGCACGCCAACAGCGCGTTCGCGGTGGCGCTGTCGCTCGAATGGGCCGACGCGTTCGATGCGCCGCTAGGCGACGCGTTGCGCGCCAACGCTAGCGGCTGGTTCGGCGGCGACCGCGACTGTCAGGCGTGGGAGCCGGGCGGCGACGAGTTCCTTTCCCCGGCGCTGACCGAGGCGCTGTGCATGAGCCGCTGCCTGCCCGCCCCGGAGGTCGCGCCCTGGCTCGCCGGGTTCCTGCCGCGTATCGGCTCCCGCACCTCGCCGGTGACTACGCCGGCGAGCACTGGCTGGCGAGCTTCGCGCTGCTCGCGCTGCTCGACGGGACTGCGGCAAGTCCACACGCTCGAGCCGTCACCGTCAGCCGCAGGGAAACGAGACCTTGAAGCAGGTTCGGCCGTCGGGACGACGACCCGCGCTCAGCTCGCCCCCGAGCTGCGCCGCGAGCGAAATCACCACGCGCATCCCGAGGCTCTCGAGCGCTGTGGCCGGATCGAAATCCTCGGGCAGCGAGCGGCCTTCATCCGAGACGATCAGCGCGCGGCGACCCTCCTCGACCTCGTACAGCACTTCGATCAGGCCCTCGCCGTGCTTGGCGGCGTTGGTCACGAGTTCGTTTATGATTAGTCCGATCGGCTGGATCGCGGTAGTGGGCACGTCGCCTTCGTCGCCGCGAACCTCGATCTCGCGACCAAGAATCGCTCCCAGATCCGCGCATAGCCGGCGAAGAAAAGTAATGCACGATGTCGCTTCCGCGCCTTCGGCATAAAAATGGCGATGAACACGCGCGACCGCGGCGACCCGGTTGGCCGCGACGTGCAAATGCGCGGCCGCCTCGCCGAGGTCGGGCGAGCGGCCTTGCATCGTCAGCAGCCCCGAAACGAACTGGAGGCTGTTCATCACGCGATGATCGATTTCGCGCGCCATCAGCTCGGCTCGCGAAACCGCTCGGCGGGCCGCGAGCCGCAGCTCCATCTGGTCCATGACCAGCGACGCCATAACCTTCAGCTCCTCGATGTCCGCCCGATCGATCGGGCGCGCCTGCTTGTCGATGATGCACAACGTCCCGAGGTTGTGGCCGTCGCTCGTCGTCAACGGCACCCCGGCGTAGAAGCGCAGCCCGAAATCGCCCGCGACCAGCGGATTGGCCAGCGAGCGCGGGTCGACGCTGGCATCGGTCAGGATGTGCGGGTCGTTCGAAAGGATCGCCGAGGCGCAAAGGCCGGGATCGCGACCGATCTGGTCGACCGCGACGCCGTGGCGCGACTTGAACCAGATGCGATCCTCATCGACGATGCTGATGATCGAGATGGGCACTCCGAAGCGGCGCGCGGCGAGCGCGGTGATCCGGTCGAACGAGCCGTCGGCGGGGGTATCGAGAATATCGTAGCGCTTCACCGCCGC
>JAIVIY010000158.1 GCA_020200285.1 Novosphingobium sp.
CGGTCGTGCGGCGCGCCGGTGGCCAGGACCACCGCATCGTAGAGCCCCTGCAGCTCGGCGATCGTCACGTCGCTGCCGACCGAGACGTTGCCGACGAAGCCCACGTTGTCCGACAGCGCGACCTTTTCGTAGCGGTTCGAAACCGCCTTGATCGACTGGTGATCGGGCGCGACGCCGGTGCGGATCAACCCGTAGGGCACCGGCAGGCGATCGAACACGTCGACCCGGACCTCGTCGCCCCAGTGCTTCTGCGCGGCTTCGGCGGTGTAGTAGCCCGCCGGGCCCGAGCCGATGATCGCGATGTGGCGCATGCCCGCTCCCCGATGATGCCGCGCGATGTAAGCGGCGCGAGCGCGGGTTGGGAAGAGGCGATCAGGCGCTTTCGACAGGCGATTTCGCCCCGATCTCGCCGGCCGGAAGGAGGCCTCGAGCGGCTCCGCCTTCGCGAATTGTTAAGCGCGTTCGTTTAGCACACCGGCACATCAGCACGATAAACAGGGTCGCGCCGCAACCGCAAATCGGAGTCGCTGCGCAATGTCGAGCCGGCCTTTCGGCCTTTCCCGGATCAAGCAGGTCCTGCCCGGTCAACGGGGCGCGCGCGGCGCCGCGTCGCCCGACGACACGCGCCAGCTCGGCTCGCTGTCGAAGGCCTACGAGGAATCCGGGCTCGGCTGGTTCTGGTCGACCGACCGCGAAGGCCGGCTGACCTACCTTTCCGAGCATATCGTCAAGGCGCTCGCCGACCACGGCGGCGAGGCGCTCGGCCAGACGTTCGCCGCGTTGTTCGAGCTCGACCGCGAAACCGCGTCGAGCAGCCAGCGGACGCTGCCGTTCCTGCTGGGCACGCACACCAGCTTCTCCGAGCTTCACGTCTGCCTCGCCGGGCGCGCCAATGAATCGTGGTGGGCGGTCTCGGGCCTGCCGCAGCACGACGCCGAGGGCGAGTTCACCGGCTACAGCGGACACGGCCGCGACGTCACCGAAACCCTGCGGCGCGAACGCGACGCCTCGCGGCTGGCGATGTACGACTCGCTGACCGGGCTCGCCAACCGCCACCGCATGTCGCGCCAGCTCGACACCGTCCTGATCGCCTACCAGGCGGCCAAGCGCAGCTGCGCGCTGATGATGCTCGACCTCGATCGCTTCAAGGCGGTCAACGACACCCTGGGCCACCAGGCCGGCGACGAGTTGCTCAAGCAGGTCGCGCAGCGCTTGCGCCGGGTGATCCCGGAAGGGACGGAGATCGGCCGGCTCGGCGGCGACGAGTTCCAGATCATCCTGCCCGATTGCGACGACCGCGGCGAGCTCGGCGAGCTCGGCCACAAGGTCATCACGATGCTCTCGCAGCCCTATTCGATCGACGGTTCGCGCTGCGTGATCGGCGCTTCGGTCGGTATCGCGATCGCGCCGTACGACGGCCTGACCAGCGAGGAGCTGGTGCGCAGCGCTGATCTCGCGCTCTACGCCGCGAAGGGCGCCGGCCGCGGCCAGTACCGCTTCTATTCGAGCGACCTCCACTCGCATGCCGAGGAGATGCGCCAGCTAGAGGAGGACATGCGCGACGCGCTGGCCGAGGGCCAGTTCCGCCTCGCCTATCAGCCGATCGTCGCGCTCGACGGCAACAAGATTTCGGGCTTCGAGGCATTGCTGCGGTGGAACCACCCCGAGCGCGGCGAGATCTCTCCGGGAGTGTTCATTCCGATTGCCGAGGATGCCGGCCTCATCGGCGCGATCGGCGAGTGGGCGTTGCGCCAGGCGTGCATCGAGGCGGCGCAGTGGGAGGGCGAAGCGCGGGTTGCGGTCAACGTCTCGCCGATCCAGTTCGCCAACGTCGGCTTGCCACGCATTGTCGCCTCGGCGCTCGCCGCCTCGCAGCTCGATCCCGACCGGCTCGAGCTCGAGATCACCGAGAGCGTGTTTCTCGGCGAGGGCGCCGACACCCAGGAGATGTTCAACGCGCTCAAGCGGCTCGGCGTGCGCCTCGCGCTCGACGATTTCGGCACCGGCTATTCGTCGCTCGGCTATCTCCAGAAGGCGCCGTTCGACAAGATCAAGATCGACCAGAGCTTCGTCCGCGGCGCGACCGAGGCGGGCAACCGCAACGCCGCGATCATCACCGCGATCGTCAGCCTTGCGGGCGCGCTCGAAATGGAGACGACCGCCGAGGGCATCGAAGCGCTCGACACGCTCGAGCTGATGCGCAAGCTCGGGGTCAGCCATGTGCAGGGCTACGTCTTCAGCAAGCCGCTCGACAACGATGCGGTGGTCGAGCGCATGGCGAAGGGTCCCCTGGAACTCGAGCCCGAGGGTCCCGCCACGCATCGCTCCGACCGCAAGACGCTGCTGCGCATGATCGGGCTGATCCACGAGGACCACCGCTACGAAGTGACCATGCGCAACCTGTCGCGGACCGGCGCGATGGTCGAGGGGCTGATCGACGTGCCGCTGGGGACCGGGTTCGTGGTCGACTTCGGCGAAGGCCAGCTCGCGGTGGCGACGGTCAAGCGCTCGAACGGGCACCGCATGGGGCTCGAGTTCGAGGTGCCGTTGATCAGCGACGGGGCCGACGGGCTGTGCACCCGCCACCGCGTTTCGCCCTACGTGCTTGCGGCTGCGGGGATGCCGCTCGCGGCGCTGCCGCCGGGGCAGTACCCGTTGGTCGGCCAAGAGCCCAACAAGAGCTTCAGCCTGCCCCGGTTCATGCAGGTCGACCCCAGCGGCGAGAACAAGCGGGTGGCCTGACGCGGCTGCTGACTTTGCCGCGCTTCGCCGCTAACGGCGGGCGATGATCGACCGCAGCCTGATCCGCAACTTTTCCATCATCGCCCACATCGACCACGGCAAGTCGACGCTGGCGGACCGGCTGATCCAGTTCACCGGCGGGCTGACCGAGCGCGAGATGAGCGCGCAAGTGCTTGACAACATGGACATCGAGCGCGAGCGGGGGATCACGATCAAGGCCCAGACGGTGCGCCTGACGTATCCCGCCGGCGACGGCCGGACTTACGAGCTCAACCTGATGGACACCCCCGGCCACGTCGACTTCGCGTACGAGGTCAGCCGCAGCCTAGCCGCCTGCGAGGGCGCGCTGCTGGTGGTCGACGCGGCTCAGGGCGTGGAAGCGCAGACCCTCGCCAACGTCTACCAGTCGATCGAGCACGACCACGAGATCGTGCCCGTGATCAACAAGATCGACCTCCCCGCCGCCGAGCCCGACAAGGTCCGCGCCGAGATCGAGGAGATCATCGGCCTCGACGCCAAAGGTCATTGGACGGAAGGGGGCGCGGTCCTGACCAGCGCCAAGTCGGGCCTCGGCATCGCCGAAGTGCTCGAAGCCGTCGTCCGCCGCATCCCGCCCCCCAAGGGCGACGCGCAAGCGCCGCTCAAGGCGATGCTGGTCGATTCGTGGTACGACCCCTACCTCGGCGTGGTCATCCTCGTCCGGGTGATCGACGGCGCGATCCGCAAGGGCCTCCAGGTCCGCTTCATGGCCGGCGGCACCGAGCACCTGATCGACCGCGTCGGCTGCTTCACCCCCAAGCGCACCGACCTTGCCGAGCTCTCCGCCGGCGAGATCGGCTTCATCACCGCGCAGATCAAGGAAGTCGCGCAGGCCCGCGTCGGCGACACCATCACCACCGTCAAGGCCGGCGCCGCCGAGCCGCTCGCCGGGTTCAAGCAAGTCCAGCCGGTGGTGTTCTGCGGCCTGTTCCCGACCGACGCCGCCGACTTCGAGAAGCTGCGGGACAGCATCGCCAAGCTGCGCCTCAACGACGCCAGCTTCAGCTTCGAGATGGAGACCAGCGCCGCGCTCGGCTTCGGCTACCGCTGCGGCTTCCTCGGCCTCTTGCACCTCGAGATCATCCAGGAGCGGCTGACCCGCGAGTACGACCTCGACCTCATCACCACCGCGCCGAGCGTGGTCTACCGCATCAGGCTGCGCGCCAGCCGGACCGAGGATGCGGCGGAAATCCTCCTCCACAACCCCGCCGACTACCCCGACCCGAGCCGGATCGAGAGCATCGAGGAGCCGTGGATCAAGGCGACGATCTACACCCCCGACGAATACCTCGGCTCGATCCTCAAG
>JAIVIY010000159.1 GCA_020200285.1 Novosphingobium sp.
CCCTGGCGTCGGTCGTCTTCGCCTTCGATCCGGTCAGGACGATCTCGTCGGCGCCTTCGCGCTTGGTCGCGCACCCGGCAAGCACGACGGCGAGGGTGACGGCGGTGGCTATGGCTTGGCTGCGCATCGGCGAGTCCCTTCCCTTGACGCGACTTGGGAAGGACAGCGTCCGGGCACTGAACGGCGACTGAATGCCTCAGGCTTGCGACGAAACGTCCGGCTTGCTCTTGCGGAACAACGCGCGGTCCTCGTGGCCGAAGCCCTTGCGCCAGATCACCGCACCGTAGCCGATGAGGATCAACGGGATGCCGAACAGCAGCTCGGCCCACTCGGGCAGACGCACCGCGAGGGCTCCGACCACCACCGCCGCTGCGGTCGCCCAGACCAGCGCCCAGCGCCAGTTGTTGATCGGCCGCTTGAGGATGCTGGTGAGGATCAGCGCCTTGGCCAGTGAGGAGAACGCCAGCGCGAGAAACAGCCCCGCGGCAGCCGCGGCGGCCTTCCACAGCGGCGGCATGTCCCATAAGTCGGCGGCGTCGATCAGCAGCACGGTGAACCCGGCCTGGAGCACGATCGTGAAGATCGAGATCGCCAGGTTGCGCAGCGGCGCGAGGTAGATCAGCGCGGCCTCGCTGACGACCGCGGTCGCGGCGATGACTTCCGCGGCGAGCAGCAGGCCGAGCGCGCCCGTCCCGCCGACGAAGTCGCGCCCGACCAGGCCCATCACCCCCTCGCCCGGGATGCCGAGCGCAAGCGCGACTCCCAGTTGCGCGGCGGTGACCCAGAAGCCGACCTGGCAGACCTGACGGGCGATCGCCGCGTAATCCTTGTCCTTGACGCTGCTGGTGATCACCGGGCCGAGGATCGGCTCGAAGCTGGTCTTGAGCTTCTGCGGCAGGCTCGCGACCTGCTGCGCCGCCCAGTAAACGCCGACGATCGCCGGCGAGGTCAGGTAGGCGAGCAGCAGCACGTCGATCTTGCGGGTCGCGGTTTCGATCAGGTCGGCCCCGGCGATCGGCAGGTTCGACCATGCCTGGCGGCTGAGGATCAGCGGATGCGGCGACCAGCCGTGGGGCATGCCGTAGCTCTTCGCGAGTGCGACGAAGGCCACCGCCATCGCGGCGAACATCGACAGGAAATAGGCTGCGATCATGCCGATCTCCCTGGTCGGCTCGAAGAGGTAGAGCGCGAGCGCCGCGAGCGACAGCATCCACGGCTCGACCAGCGAGCGGGCGCGCACCGTGGTGGCGATGTCGAAACGGAAGGCGAGCGCGGCGAGCGCGATGTCGCCCGCGGCGATCGGGAAGATCACCAGCGGCAGCAGCCGCTCGGCGGTGGTCCACCCGCCGCTCGGATAGAGCACCACGGGGAAGGCATAGAGGATTGCGGCTAGTAGCGCCGAAACGCCCAGGCTCACGAACAAGCCATCGGCGACCACGCACTCCGGAGGCCGATCGCCGCGCTGGAGCAACTGCGCCAGGCCGCGCTTCTGGCCGAGCGTCGCCAATTGCGCCGCGATCTCGACCACCACCACCGCCGCGGCAAAGCGCCCTAGGCTCTCCGTGCCGTAGAGCCGCCCGGCGATGAACAGGAACGGCAGCCGCGCCGCCAGGCGGAGGAAGAACCCGAAGACGTTGGTTCGTCCCCCCCTGGCCAGCGCCGCGATGTCGGCCGAGGCTTCCGAAAGCGGCGCGAGCGGCGGGAGAGGCGCTTCGGGCTTGGCCAAGCCTCAGGCGCCCTGTTCGGCGCGGAGCGGCCGCGCCAGCAGGCGGGCCACGACCTCGCGGGCAGGCGCCGACCCGTCGAGCAGCGCGCAGACCGCCTCGACGATCGGCATCGCCACGCCCTTGTCGCGCGCCAGCCCGGCGAGGACGGGGGCGGTGAACGCGCCCTCGGCGACGCTGTTGCACGCGGCCAGGACGTCGGCGGCCGCAGCCCCTTCGCCCAGCGCCTTGCCCAGCGAGAAATTGCGGCTCGCGGTCGACGAGCAGGTCAGCACGAGGTCGCCGAGGCCCGAGAGCCCCGCCAGCGTCTCGGGTCGCGCGCCCAAGGCTTCGCCGAAGCGCTGCATCTCGGCGAACCCGCGGCCGATCAGCGCGGCGCGCGCGTTCTGGCCGAGCCGCAGGCCGTCGACCACTCCGCAGGCGATCGCCAGCACGTTCTTGACCGCCCCGCCGATCTCCGCCCCGATCACGTCGTCGGAATAGTACGGGCGAAACGCCGGCCGGGCGATCGCGAGCGAAACTCGGCGCCATTGCTCCTCGCCGTCCGAACAGGCCAAGGTTACCGCGGTCGGCAGCCCCGCGGCCACTTCGTGCGCGAAGGTCGGCCCCGACAGCACCGCCAGCGGGTTCGCCGGAGCCGCGTCGCGCGCGACTTCGGCCATCAGACGGTTGCTGCCCGCCTCGATCCCCTTGGAGCACAGCACCAGATCGCTCGCCGGGTCGGGCTCGAGCGTCGCGAGCACGGCCGCGAGGTGCTGCGCGGGGGTGACCAGCAGCAGGATCGGAAGGGCGGCCAATTCCGTGAGCTCGGTCGTCGGGCGCACGTGGGGCGAAAGCGTGTTGTCTGGCAGGAACAGGATGTTACGGCGTTCGCGCGCGATCGCCTCGACCACCTCCGGCTCGCGCGCCCAGAGCAGAATCTCGCGGCCGTCGCTGGCGAGCGCTTGCGCGAGCGCGGTGCCCCACGCGCCCGCGCCGACCACCCCGATCGCCGCATGGCTCACGCCTTGACCCCCGCCCCGCGGACCGGCGCGGCGGCTTCATCGAGCGGCCAGCGCGGTCGCGCGGCGAAGTCCAGCGGGTCGCGGTGGCCGGCGGCGAGGCGCTCGGCCCCGGCCCAGGCGATCATCGCCGCGTTGTCGGTGCACAGCGCGGGCGGCGGGGCGACGAAGCGCAACCCGCGTTCGCGGGCGAGGCCCTCGAGCGCGGCGCGCATCGCCTGGTTCGCCGCGACCCCTCCGGCGACGACCAGGGCGGTCATCCCCGACAGGCCGGCCAGCGCGCGCCGGGTCCGGTCGAGCACGCAGTCGATCGCCGCCCGTTGGAACGACGCGGCGATGTCGGCGTCGGCGGATGCGCCCGAGGCCTTGGCCCGAGCAACCGCGCTCTTGAGCCCCGCGAAGGAAAAGTTCGGGTCACCGGTTCCGACCAGCGGCCGGGGAAGCGGAACGGCGGTCGAATCGCCCTCCAGCGCCAGGCGCTCGACCGCCGGCCCGCCGGGATATCCAAGGCCGAGCAGCTTGGCGGTCTTGTCGAACGCCTCGCCGAGCGCGTCGTCGATGGTGGTCGCCAGGCGGCGGTAGTCGCCGACCCCGCGGACCTCGAGCAGCTGGCAATGCCCACCCGAGACCAGCAGCAGGCAGTAGGGGTATTCGAGCGTCGGATCCGCCAGCCGCGGCGACAGCGCGTGGCCCTCGAGGTGATTGACCGCCAGCAAGGGCTTGTCGCCGGCCATCGCCAGCGCCTTGGCCGTGACCAGCCCGACCATCACCCCGCCGATCAATCCCGGACCCGCGGTCGCGGCGATCGCGTCGAGGTCGCCGAGCTGCAATCCGGCGTCGGCCAGCGTCGCCTCGATCAGCGGGGCGAGCTTTTCGGCGTGCGCCCGCGCCGCGATCTCTGGGACGACGCCGCCATAGGGCCGGTGCGCCTCGTCCTGCGAGGCGATGTGCTGGGCGACGATTCGGCTGGCGAGATCGGGCGCGGCGCCGTCGACGATCGCCGCGGCGCTTTCGTCGCAGCTCGATTCTATCCCCAGCACCAGCGCCATCGCGGGCCTTTCCCTGAACGACAATGGTGACTAGCACAACCCGCGCATGGCCGCCTTCCCCGACCGACCAATCCGCTTCGGAACGCGCCGCTCGCCGCTGGCGATGGCGCAGGCGAACGAGGCGCGGGGCAGGCTCTGCGCGGCGCATGGCTGGTCGGAAGGGGCCATCGAGCTGGTCCCGGTGCTGGCCAGCGGCGACCGCATCCAGGATCGTCCGCTCGCCGAGATCGGCGGCAAGGCGCTGTGGACCCGGGAGCTCGACGCCTGGCTGCTCGAGGGCCGGATCGACGCCGCGGT
>JAIVIY010000052.1 GCA_020200285.1 Novosphingobium sp.
GCCGACCCGCGCGTAGCCGTTGAGCGGTCGCCAGAACGCGGCGAGCAGCGCGGCCAGCGCGGCGACCGCGACCAGCGCCCAGAAACGGCGGCGGCGCGGGCGGGCGGCGGGCGGGTTTGCGGTTGCCATGCGGGTCCGGTTGCGACAGGGGCGAACCCGCATGATCCGGGTCCCGGCCTCCCTTATCGCCCCGCTCGTGCTGCTGCCAGCGCTTTGCGGTTGCGCGCCGGACGCTGCGCCCGAAGTCAGGCCGCTGTCGCCGGCAGCTCTGGCGGCGGTGAGCGAGAACCCCGGCGTCGCGCGCAAGGCGCTGGCGCGCGCTGTCGACGCGCTGTTCACCGCCGAACCCGTCGACGAGACCCGCGCCGTGATCGTGCTCCGGAACGGGCGCACCGTCGCCGAGCGCTATGCCCCGGGCTATCACGAGAACACCCGCTTTGTCAGCTGGTCGATGGCCAAGACGGTGACCGCGGCGATGATCGGGATGCTGGTCGCCGACGGGCGGCTGCGGCTCGACGAGCCCGCCCCGGTTCCCGCCTGGCAGCGCCCCGGAGACCCGCGCGGCGAGATCACCTTGCGCCAGCTGCTGCAGATGCGCGCCGGCCTGCGCCACACCGAGGCCGGCGATCCGGTGTACGAGTCCGACGAGGTGCGGATGCTGTTCCTCGACGGGCGCGACGACATGGCGCGCTGGGCCGAGGCCCAGCCGCTCGAGGCCGAGCCCGGCCGGCAGTGGGAGTATTCGTCGGGCACCACGGTGATCCTCGCCGACATCGCCACCCGCGCGCTGACCCGCAGCGACGAGCCCGCCGCGCGCCGCGCCGCGATGGCCGAGTACTTGCGCAGCCGCCTGTTCGAGCCGGTCGGGATGACCAGCGCGCTGCCCGAGTTCGACCGCTCGGGCACGCTGATCGGCGGCAGCCTGATCCACGCCACCGCGCGCGACTGGGCCCGGTTCGGCGAGTTCCTGCGCAACGGCGGCGCGGTCGGCGGCGCGCAGCTGGTCCCGCGCGCATGGATCGCGTTCATGACCGCGCCCAATCCGCGCAACCCCGGCTACGGCGCGCAGACCTGGCTCAACCGCCCGCAGTCGGACGACGGACGGCGGCAGTTTCCCGGCGCTCCGGACAGCGTGTTCGCGGCGCAGGGCCATCTCGGGCAATACGTCGTGATCGCCCCGCGGCAGAAGTTGACCGTCGTCCGGCTCGGCCGCACCGACGGCGAGCGGCTGCACGCGGTGCGCGCGCGCCTCGCGCGGATCGTCCAACTTTACGCCGGAGGGTGAGCGGGTGAGCGAGAAAACCGCGCTGATCACCGGGGTCACCGGGCAGGATGGGGCCTACCTTGCGCGCTTCCTGCTCGAGAAGGGCTACCGCGTCCACGGCATCAAGCGCCGCTCGTCGTCGTTCAACACCGCGCGGATCGACGATCTCTATGAGGACCCGCACGAGCCCGATCCGCGGCTGATCCTCCACTACGGCGACATGACCGACGCCACCAACCTGATCCGCATCGTCCAGGAGACCCGGCCCGACGAGATCTACAACCTCGCCGCGCAGAGCCACGTCCAGGTCAGCTTCGAGACCCCCGAATACACCGCCAACGCCGACGCGCTGGGCACGCTGCGGCTGCTCGAGGCGCTCCGCATCCTCGGGCTCGAAAAAACCACGCGGTTCTACCAGGCCTCGACCTCGGAGCTTTACGGCCACGCCCAGGAAGTGCCGCAGCGCGAGACCACGCCGTTCTACCCGCGCAGCCCCTACGGCGTGGCCAAGCTCTACGCCTACTGGATCGTGGTCAACTACCGCGAGGCTTATGGGATGCACGCCTCCAACGGCATCCTCTTCAACCACGAGAGCCCGCTGCGCGGCGAGACGTTCGTCACCCGCAAGATCACCCGCGCCGCCGCGGCGATCGCCCGCGGGCGGCAGGAGACGCTCTACCTCGGCAACCTCGACGCGCGGCGCGACTGGGGCCACGCCCGCGACTACGTCGAGGGGATGTGGCTGATGCTCCAGCAGGACGCGCCCGACGACTACGTGCTGGCGACGGGCACGACCACCAGTGTGCGCGAGCTGGCCGAATGGGCCTTCGCCGACGCCGGGATGGTGATCGAATGGCGCGGCGAAGGCGCCGAGGAGACCGGGGTTTGCGCGAAGACCGGCGCCACCCGGATCGCGCTCGACCCGCGATACTTGCGCCCGACCGAGGTCGACCTGCTGCTCGGCGATCCGGCCAAGGCGCGCGAAAAGCTCGGCTGGGAAGCCCGAATCGGAGTGCGGGCGATGGTCGCGGAAATGGTTGCGGCCGACCTCGCCCTGCTCGAATGACCGCGCCGGTACGTCGCCAAGCTGCTGTTCCTCGGCTCGTCGTGCATCTACCCGCGGCTCGCAGCCCAGCCGATGAGCGAGGACGCGCTGCTCGGCGGCCCGCTCGAGCCGACCAACGAGCCTTACGCGATCGCCAAGATCGCCGGGCTCAAGCTGGCCCAGGCGTTCAGGCGACAGCACGGGCGCGACTTCATCGCGGCGATGCCGACCAACCTCTACGGACCCGGCGACAACTACGACCCCGACGCCAGCCACGTCGTCCCCGCGCTGATCCGCAAGGTCGCCGAGGCCAAGGCCGGCGGCGGCCCGGTGACGATCTGGGGGACCGGCCAGCCGCGCCGCGAGCTGCTCTACGTCGACGACTGCGCCGACGCCTGCATATTCCTGCTCGAACGCTACTCGGATGAGGCCCCGCTCAACGTCGGCACCGGCGAGGATCTCTCGATCCTCGAGCTGGCGCGGCTGGTGATGCGGGTCGTCGGCTACGACGGACGAATCGAGCACGATTTGTCCAAGCCCGACGGGAGCCCGCGCAAATTGCTCGACGTCTCGCGGCTCGACGCGCTCGGGTGGACCGCGCGGACCCCGCTCGAGGAGGGGATCGCCCGGACATACGAAGACTGGCGGGCCGGCGGCGTCAAAAGCTGAAGGTCCCCTCGACCACGGTCACGCACGGGCCGCCGAGCCAGGCGGTGTCGCCGTCGAGCTGGCAGGTGAGGTTGCCGCCGCGCGCCGAGGCCTGGTGCGCGGTGAACCGCTCGCGGCCGAGCAGCCCGGCCCACAGCGGGGTCAGCACCGCGTGCGCCGAGCCGGTCACGCTGTCCTCGTCGACCGCGGCGCCGGGGACGAACACCCGGCTGACGACCTCGGCCCCGCTGGGGTGGCCCGCGCCCGGCGCAGTGCAGATGAACTGCTCGAAGCGATGCCCGCTGAGCTCGGCGAGCGCCGCGAACTCGGGAGCGAGCGCGGCGATTTCGGCGGCTTCGGCATACAGCAGGACGGTGTAGCCGTCGGGATGTCGCCACACCCGCTGCGGCTTCGCTTCGCCGAGCAGCGGGATCGCCTCGGCCCGCTCGCCGGGCTCGGCGCGGATCGCCGGCAGCGCCAGCGCGTAGCCCTCGCCGTCGCGGCGGACCTCGAGCACACCGGCCTGGCGGGTGCGGAAGGTGACCCGCTCGCCCCCGTCGCGCTCCAGCAGGACGTGCCCCGCGGCCAGCGTGGCGTGGCCGCACAGGCGGATCTCGCAGGCCGGGGTGAACCAGCGCAGCTCCCAATCGCTTGCCCCGCTCGCGTCGCGGACCACGAACGCGGTCTCGGCGAAATTGTTCTCCGCGCCGATCGCGGTCAGCGTGGCGTCGTCGGGCCAGGCGTCGAGGATCATCACCGCCGCCTGGTTGCCGCCGAACGGACGCGCGGCGAAGGCGTCAACGTGCCAATAGGGAACAGTAGTCATCGCTTGGTCTCCAGCCGCTCGAATTCGTTCGCCTCGACCAGCGGGTTGCCGGGCTCGTCGACATGGCCCTCGGGGTCGATGTGGATCAGCAGCTCCATCCGCGGAAAGTGGCGGCACAAGTCGGCCTCGACCCGCTCGGTGATGTCGTGCGCCCGCGCGACCGTCATGCCCGCCGGCAGGTTGACATGGAACTGGACGAAGTCGCGATCGCCGCTGCTCCGCGTGCGCAAGTCGTGGAGGTTGTGGAGCTCGGGATGGCGCGCCGCCAACTCGACGAATCGCTGCCGTTTGTCGTCGGGCCATTCCTGGTCCATCAGTTGCTCGATGGCCTTCTGCGAGGCGCGCCACGCGCTCCACCCGAGCCAAGCGGCGATTCCCAGCGCGAACACCGGGTCGGCCCCGGCGATGTCGGCGTACTGGTCGAGCGCCAGCGCGGCGATCACCGCGAGGTTGAGCAGCAGGTCGGACTGGTAGTGGACGTGGTCGGTGGCGATCGCCACCGAGCCGGTGCGGCGGATCACGAAGCGCTGGTACCCGAGCAGCGCCAGCGTCGCGGCCATCGCGATTCCCGAGACCGCGATCCCGTCCTCGGCCTGCGCGGTGCGCCCGCCAGCCAGCCACTGCTGGACCGCGCGCAGCGCCAGCCCGAACGCCGAGATCGAGATCAGCGTGACCTGGACCATCGCCGCCAGCGCCTCGGCCTTGCCGTGGCCGAAGCGGTGGTCCTCGTCCGCCGGCATCGCCGCGATCCACACCCCCGCCAGGGTCGCCAGGCTGGCGACGAGGTCGAGCGCGGTGTCGGCGAGGCTGCCGAGCATCGCCGCCGAGCCGGTCGACCACACCGCCCACGACTTGAGCCCGAGCAGCAGCACGGCCACCGCGAGGCTCGCGAACGCCGCGCGGCGGTTGAGGATGCGGGCCTCGCTCACGGGTAGAGCAGCGTGCTGGTCCACGGCGCGGCGGCGTCGGCGCGGACGAAGCGGCGGCGCTCGTGGAGGCGGTGCTCGCGGTCGCACCAGAACTCGATCGCCGAGGGGACCAGGCGGCAACCCGACCAGTGCGGCGGGCGCGGCACGTTGCCATCCGGGTACTGCGCGCGCAGCGCCTCGACCCGGGCGAGGTAGGTCGCGCGGTCGGCCAGCGGGCGCGACTGGTCCGAGGCGGCCGAGCCAAGCTGCGAATCGTAGCTGCGCCCGGCGAAATAAGCGTCGGCCTCGGCCGCGGTCACTTCGTGGACGATCCCTTCGGCGCAGACCTGGCGGCGCAGCGACTTCCAGTGAAAAAGCAGCGCAGCCTGCGGGTTGGCGGCGAGCTCCTCGCCCTTGCGGCTGGCGAGGTTGGTGTAGAACACGAAGCCGTCGGGGCCGTGGCCCTTCAATAGCACCATCCGCACCGAGGGCGCTCCGCCCCGCGTCGCGGTCGCCAGCGCCATCGCGTTGGGATCGTGCGGCTCCCCGACCACGGCGGCGGCGAACCATTCGTCGAACAGCGCGAAGGGATCGCCGTCGGGGATCGAGTCGCGTTCAGCTTGGCGCATCACGACCTCGACCGATGTGACACATGTGACAATGTCCTGGACGCAAGTCGGCACGCACCGGAAAACCCGGTGGCGGCGGGTTCCGCGGGGCAACCGGGCAAGGGCGTCGGCGCGATCATGCGGTCCCCGTAGCGAGCCGCGCCGATGTAGGAAAGCTTGCCGGAGCGCGGCGCGCCCCCTAGCTAACCGGCGATGGCCGCCGATCCCTATTCGATCCTGGGCGTCGCCCGCGGGGCGAGCGAGAAGGACGTCAAGTCCGCCTATCGCAAGCTCGCGAAGCAGCTCCACCCCGACCGCAACAAGGACAATCCCAAGGCGGCGGACAAGTTCTCCGACGTGACCAAGGCCTACGACCTGCTGTCGGACAAGGACAAGCGCGCGCGTTTCGACCGCGGCGAGATCGACATCGACGGCAACCCGGCGATGCCGTTCGGCTTCGGCGCCGGCGGAATGGGGGGAGGCGCGGGGCCCGGCGGGTTCGGCGGATTCCGCGGCGGCCAGGGCGGATTTCGCGCGCAGGATTTCGAGGGCTTCGGCGGGCAGGCCGAGGGCATCGACCTCGGCGACATCTTCGATGGGCTGTTCGGCGGCGGGCGCGGCGGCGCGGGCGGGTTCGGCGGCGGGATGGGTGGCCAAGGGGGCGGCGGGTTCGGCGCGGGTACGCGGACGCAGATGCGGCTTGCCGGCAAGGGCGATCCGGGGCCGGGCGGCGCGGGCGACGCGATCGTCACGATCGAGGTCGGCGGGCATCCGTTCTTCCGCCGCGACGGCGACAACATCCGCCTCGACCTGCCGATCAGCCTCGAAGAGGCGGTGGGCGGGGCGAAGGTCCGCGTGCCGACGGTCGAAGGCCCGGTGGTGCTGACCGTCGCGCCCGGCAGCAGCAGCGGCAAGACGCTGCGGCTGAAGGAAAAGGGTTTTTCCAGGAAGGCCGGCGGGCGCGGCGATCAGCTGATCACGCTCGAGGTCCAGCTGCCGAGCGACGATGCCGATCTCGTCAAACGGCTCGAGGGCTGGAAGGACCCCCGGGACCTGCGCGGCAGGCTGGGCGTATAGAGCCAGATGCTCTCGGTCACCGTCCCCATCGCATTTGCCGGTCAGTAGCGCGTGACCGACGCCAGGCCCGAACTGCCCCCCGGGGCCAAGCCGCTGGTCGAGGTTCCCGACCTTTCCCCCGAGGCCCGCCGCAAGGAGGCGCTGCGCTGGCGCGCGGGGCTGCAGGACGCCGCGGTCAAGCGCTTCGGGCCGGGCAGCCGCTTCCTCGAAGTCGTCAAGCGCGTCGCCACCGGGGCTTACAACGACGGCTTCATCCACGCCGGCAACCTCGCCTACATGGCGGTGCTGAGCCTGTTCCCGTTCTTCATCACGGTCGCCGCGGTGTTCTCGATCCTCGGCGAGGAAAGCCAGCGCGCGGCCTCGATCAACGCCTTCCTGCTGGCGGTGCCGCCGGTGGTCGCCAACGTCATCGAGCCGGTCGCGCGCGACGTAATCGATGCGCGCAGCGGCTGGCTGTTGTGGATCGGAGCGCTGGTCGGGCTGTGGACCGTGGGCAGCCTGGTCGAGACGATCCGCGACATCCTGCGCCGCGCTTACGGCACGCACTGGGAGCATGCCTTCTGGCACTACCGCCTCGGCTCGACCGGGGTGATCGTCGCGGCGGTGATCCTGCTGCTGGTCAGCCTCGCGCTGCAGGTGGTGATCGGCACCGCGCAGGAAGTGATCGACGCCTGGTTCCCGTGGCTCGGCAACCTGATCGGCGCGCTGTCGCTGTCGCGGTTCATCCCCGCGGCGGGCTTGTACCTGTCGCTCTACCTGTTGTTCCTCTCGCTGACCCCCGGCGCCTACCGCAAGCGGCGCTATCCCAAATGGCCCGGAGCGCTGCTGGTGACGGTGTGGTGGGTCGGGGTGACCAACGCGCTGCCGCCGGTGCTGCGCTCGTTCTTCGCCTACGACCTGACTTACGGCAGCCTCGCAGGCATCATGATCGCGCTTTTCTTTTTCTGGCTGGTCGGCCTAGGGATGGTGGTCGGCGCCGAGCTCAACGCCGCGCTGGCCGAGACGCCCGAGGAGCGCGACATGATCGGGCAAGGGGACGAACGGACGCGGCGAACCGCGGACGAGAAGGACGGGGAAGCGACCGCATGACCGCAACGGACGGGCTGATGCACGGCAAGCGCGGGCTCGTCATGGGGCTGGCCAACGACAAGTCGCTGGCCTGGGGGATCGCGCAGAAGCTTGCCGAGCACGGCGCCAGCCTCGCCTTCTCACACCAGGGCGAGGCGCTCGCCAAGCGCGTCCGGCCGCTCGCCGCGAGCCTCGGCAGCGAGTTCCTGATCGATTGCGACGTCGCCGACATGGCCGCGCTCGACCAGACCTTCGCGACGTTGCGCGAACGCTGGGAGACGCTCGACTTCGTGGTCCACGCGATCGGCTTCTCCGACAAGAACGAGCTGCGCGGCAAGTTCCTCGACACCAGCCTCGACAACTTCCTGATGACGATGAACATCAGCGCTTACAGCCTGGTCGCGGTCGCGCAGCGCGCCGCGGCGATGATGCCCGCGTTCGTTCCCGAGGCGGCGACCGGCGGCGGCAGCATCCTGACGCTGAGCTACTACGGCGCGGAGAAGGTGATTCCCCACTACAACGTGATGGGCGTGGCCAAGGCCGCGCTCGAGGCCAGCGTCAAGTACCTCGCCAACGATCTCGGCGCGCGCAACATCCGGGTCAACGCGATCAGCGCCGGGCCGATCAAGACGCTCGCCGCGAGCGGGATCGGCGACTTCCGTTACATCCTCAAGTGGAACGAGCTCAATTCGCCGATGCGCCGCAACGTGACGATCGATGATGTCGGCGGGGCCGGGCTCTATCTGCTGTCCGACCTCGCCAGCGGGGTCACCGGCGAAATCCACCACGTCGACGGCGGCTACAACGTGATCGGGATGAAGCAGGAAGACGCGCCCGACATTGCGCTGGCCTAGATATTGAAAGGCGTCCGCCGAGCTTCCTCATTCTCTCGAGGATTGGCGGACAGCGGAAGCGCCGGTCACCGGCGTGCCGTGAGGCTCAACACCTTCGACCCGTGCCGGTTTGCCGATGTCGCCCAGGCGAGCGCCAGTGGACCATGGCGCACCGCCCGAACGCTCCCTCAAGCGGCCCAGAGCGGCTCTCGCCGGGTCACCTCAATAATTCAAGGGCACATGGTGTTCGTGAAGTTCGGCGGGGGGATGCGCCTGCAGCTCGGAACGCACCTGCCGTATCCGAACGCCCGCGCTCTCGGCTGCTTCCAACGCCGCCAAATCGTAAGCGGCGGCCATCCACCGATCGACCGCGTATCGGCGCGTCTTGAGGTACGCGATATACCGGTCGAGGTGCGGCCCGCGGAGCCCGAAAGTCCAGAAGATCGCCACGCGGACTGAGGGAGGCTTTTTGAGCACTCCGAAAGAGAATCGGCGGAGGATCTTGCCCGCGACCGATCCCGGATCGACGGCTCTGCCACTCCGCGTGAGCATAGTGT
>JAIVIY010000160.1 GCA_020200285.1 Novosphingobium sp.
CCTGCACCTGGCGCTGATCGCGTGGCTCACGCTCGACCGGCTGGGCAAGGACATCCAGGCCCCGCCCGAGCGGATGACGGTGAGCTTCGCCGACGAGATCGCGCCCGAGGCGAGCTCGCCCGAGCCGCTCGCCCAGGCCGCGCCCGACGTCGCCCCCGAGCTCGGCGAAGCGGTGTCCGAGCCGCAACCCGTCGCCACGCCCGAACCGCGGCTGGTGTCGCGCCCGGCGGCGACCCCGCAACCCCGGGTCGCGCCCAAGCCGCCGCCGAGGGAGGCGCGCCGCCGCCCCGATGCGCCGGCCGGCGGCAGCCGGATCGGCGACGACTTCCTCAAAGGCGTTCCCGGCGGCGAAGCGCGCGGAGCCTCGCAGAGCCCGCCCGCGGCGCGCGCCGGGCCGCAAGTCGCCGCGTCGCTGCGGCAGGCGGTCGCGCGGCAGTTGAAGCCGCACTGGGTCGCCCCGCAGGGTGCCGAGGCCGACCAGCTGGTGACGATCCTGCGCTTTTCGCTCAACCGCGACGGTTCGCTTGCCGGCCGGCCGACGGTGGTCGACCAGTCGGGCGTAACCGCCGCCAACCGCGCGCAGCAGGCGCGCCACGCCGAGCAGGCGGTCCGCGCGGTCCAGCTCGCCGCGCCGTTCGACCTGCCCGAAGAGTTCTATGCTCAGTGGAAGACAGTGACGTCGCGCTTCGATAGGAAATTGTCGCAATGATCCTCCGCACCCTGATTGCGTTTGTCCTTGCCGGAACCGCCGCTGCCGCGCTCGGCCAGGCGACGCCGCTGCCCCCCTCGGGCGCGGGCGCGCCGCCTCCGCCCGTGGAGGGCGGGCTCGACGTGACCGTCTCGGACGAAAGCGAGTGGCAGGATCTCGGCATCGCCATCCCCGGATTCACCACCGACCGCGACGTCGCCACGCCTGCCGGACAGACCGCGCCGCTCGGCCGTCAGCTCGGCGAGGTGATCACCGCCGACTTGCGCAACAACGGGCTGTTCAAGCCGACCGGGCCGAGCGCGCTCCCCGCCATCGCCTATTCCGACGTCACCGCGCCGCAGTTCGGCATCTGGCGCGGGCGCGGCGCGGACATGCTGGTCCACGGCTTCGTCCGCGCCGGCGGCGACGGGCGGCTGACCGTCGGCTGCTATCTCTACGACGTCGCGCTCGGCACCGAGCTCGCCCGCCAGGGCTACGTCGTCGCCCCGGCCGAGTGGCGCCGCGCCGCGCACAAGTGCGCCGACATGGTCTATTCGCGGCTCAGCGGCGAAAGCCCCTTCTTCGACTCCAAGATCGCCTACATCGCCGAGACCGGACCCAAGAACCGCCGGGTCAAGCGCCTCGCGATCATGGATTCGGACGGCGCCAACCACCGCTTCATCACCAACGGCCAGGCGACCGCGCTGACCCCGCGCTACTCGCCCGACTACCGCTCGATCGTCTATCTCAGCTACGTCCAGGGCAATCCGCGGATCTACGTCTACGACATCGGCAGCGGCCGGCAGCGGCTGGTCACGCAAAGCCGCAACCCTACGTTCGCCCCGCGCTGGTCGCCCGACGGGCGCTGGATCCTCTATGCGATGGCGGTCGGCGGCAACACCGACATCTACCGCGTCTCGTCCGCGGGCGGCGGCGAGCCGCGCCGGCTGACCACCGATCCGGGAATCGACGTCGGCGGCAGCGTCTCGCCCGATGGCACGAAGATCGTCTTCGAGAGCGACCGCTCGGGCTCGCAGCAGTGCTACGTGATGAACGCCGACGGCTCCGACCAGCGGCGCGTCAGCTTCTTCGGCGGGCGCTGCGCGACGCCCGAATGGAGCCCGCGCGGCGACCAGATCGCCTTCACCAACGCCGGCAACTTCAAGATCGCGGTGATGAGCCCGTCGGGCGGCAGCGTTCGTACGCTGACCGACGGCTGGCAGGACGAGGCCCCGACCTGGTCGCCCAACGGCCGGATCATCCAGTTCTTCCGGACCGAGCGCGGGTCGGGCCGCGCGGCGCTGTGGCAGGTCGACCTCACCGGCCGCAACCTCAGGCGGCTGCGGACCCCGGTCGACGCCAGCGACCCCGCCTGGGGTCCGGTGCTCCCCTAAAACATTTCATCGCCATCCCGAAGGAGAAGCCCATGATCCGCGCATCCGCCCCGCTGACCGCCCTGCTGCTGAGCGTTGCGCTGGCCGCCTGCTCGAAGAAGCCGCCCGAGCAGCTTCCGCCCGCGCCCGAGGGCACCGGGCAGGAGACCACTGATGACACCGGGCTCGACAACACCGGCGCGCCGGTGCCGGGCAGCCAGGCCGATTTCGTCGCCTCGGTCGCCAGCGACACGATTTACTTCGACACCGACCGCTACAACGTCGACAGCGCGGACGCCGCGACGCTCCAGAGCCAGGCGCAATGGCTGGCGCGCTATCCGGGCGCGCGGGTGACGATCGAAGGCCACGCCGACGAGCGCGGCACCCGCGACTACAACCTCGCGCTCGGCGAGCGCCGCGCCAATGCGGCGAAAACCTACCTCGTCGGGCTCGGCGTCGGCGCCGAGCGGGTCACCACGGTCAGCTACGGCAAGGAGCGCCCGGTCGCGCTCGGGTCGGACGAATCGAGTTGGGCGCGGAACCGGCGCGCGGTGACGGTGACGGTGCAGTAACGCGCCAAAGCCCTCTCCCCTTCAGGGGAGAGGGTTGGGAGAGGGGGTTCGGACAAGCCCCTCTCAACTTCGGCTAGCTCGCTCGCGCTCGACAAGCCTTCGTGTCTCTCCCCTGAAGGGGCGAGAGCACTTGTGCCTAGCCGCCCCCAATCCCTACAAGGGTCGCTGATGCCGTCTTCACGCCGCTCGATCGATTGGGGCTTCCCCCGCTGGCGCGGCTACGGCGGCGCGCGCGAGGCGACGCGGGCCCGGCTGTGCGACCGTCACGGCTGCGAGGAGCCCGGCGACTGTCCCGCGCCCAAGTCGCCCAACAGCCCCGAGCGCTGGATGTTCTGCCGCCGCCACGCCGCCGAGTACAACGCCGGCTGGGACTATTTCGAAGGGCTGAGCAAAGAGGAGGCCGAGGCGCGCGAGAGCGCCGAAGCGCGCGACAACTCCGGCTATCGCGAAAGCGCGCACTACGGCTGGGCCGGGCCCGGCGACGGCAGCCGCAGCCGCGACGAGATGCGCGCATTGGACGTGCTCGGGCTCGAGGCCGACGCCGACTTCGAGGCGGTCAAGAAAGCGTGGCGGTCCAAGGCCAAGGAAGTGCACCCCGACGTCAAGCCCGGCGACGCCGAGACCGCCAAGGCGTTCCAGGCGATCCAGCTCGCCTACGAGGTCCTGCGCCAGGCCGAGGAACGGCGCGAGTGGGCGGGCTGATCCTGCCCGTTTGAGCAATCAATCCGGATTGAGCGGCACTTTCTCCGGCTGCGGAGGGATGGTGCCGCGGTCGCGGTCGTCGCCGCGGTCCTCGGCCTCGCGGGCGCGGTCGTCGCCGCTCTCGCCATAGTCGCTCTGGCCGGTCGAGGGGGTCTCGCGATCCTCGGGGTCGATCAAGTTTTCGTTGCGGTCGCGGTCCATCTGAGTTCTCCTTGCAGAGTGGAACCGGCGGAAGCCTCACAAGGTTCCGCTGCTTCCGCTTGCCGCCGGCATCCGCCGCGCGTAGCCTTCCGCAGCCGGCCGCCTCATTGCAGGCAGGCGGAAACGGCGTCGCCGGGTCGCAGGAGAATGCCTGCCGGGGGCTTGGGGGATGACGACCGACCAAACTTCAGCCGCGGCTGTCGCGCCGGTGACGCAGGCGGCGCGGATCGAGGCGCTCGACGTGCTGCGCGGGGTCGCGGTGCTCGGCATCCTGATGATGAACATCACCGCCTTCGGGCTGTTGTGGCAGTCGTACGACAACCCGCTGGTCGACGGCGGCGCGACCGGCCTCAACCTGACCGCCTACAAGATCATCAATGTCGGCTTCGAAGGGACGATGCGCGGCATCTTCTCGCTGCTGTTCGGGGCCAGCATCGTGCTTCTGACTGGGCGGATGGAGCAGGCGGGGGCCGGCATCATGGCGGCCGAGGTGCACTTCCGCCGGATGCTATGGATGATGCTGTTC